>JBCBDZ010000046.1:0-19169 GCA_038529225.1 Pseudomonadota bacterium
CTCGTCTCAGCAAGACGATGGGGGCGGCATGGAGATGGAATTGCCGCGCGGTGATCTTGCCGGATTCGAGACAGCGGAAAACGGGTCTGCCACACAGATGATCGAGTCCGATCGGCTGTCCCTGTCGGAAATCCGTGGTCGCACGCTGATGATTCACGAGGGGCCTGACGTCATGGGCATGTCCGGTCCGAAAATCGCCTGTGCGATCATCCGCTGACCGCAGCAATCCGCGGCTTCACTGACTGCTGTCAGGACCCGGTGATGTGTTTGACATTCCGCCAGCAATCCGGCGTGCCATTGGTGCGCCGGGCAGATTTGGCACGGATCGGCAGCGTTGGTTAAACAGCGATCTGGATGCTTGGTCGCGCCTGAGCAATGCATGTGACCCGCGACTTCGCGCTGAGCCAGACCCTCAGTGCTGGGTGCTACCTTGCTGTTCGACCGTAAAGAACCAATCCTCGCCTTGCGCTTTGGCCACGATATCGTCTGGCACCACACCGGGGCCGGACAAAAACACGTTGGCCCCGAAATGGGTGTGCAGGGTCGACAGCTTTTCCATGCGGGGGCTGGTCAGCTCTTTGTAGAACCGGGCGTAGTTGTCCGTGGCGCGCAGTGCGTCGATCTTGGCCTGGTGGGCGGCAACGCATGCGTTATGCGCGGCGGCGATGTCCGGGTCGGCCATCAGGCGGGCCAGTTCGGACTTCATCATGGGCAGGCGCGACAGGATCGAGGTTTCGCTTTCCGCATTGTTGTTCATGCGGAACCAGTAGGCGAGACCCTGATCGCGATCCACGTGGTTCACGCGCCCCCGGTCCCGTTTGACCAGAAAGCTCTCGGCAGAGCGCACCGCATAATGGTTGAGCTGTACCAGGTCATAGCCATAGGTAGATGTCGTGGAGCGCCATGCGTTGCGGTACATGTCGGGCGGCATACGCTTGCCCGACCCATTGACCCAGTTGATCTGATCCCAGAATTGTGGCTTCAGCCCCTTGGGGCGGTGCACGCCAAGCTTTTTGAAGATTCCGTTGGTCTGGAACAGTGTTTTGAACCCCCACGCCTGATGGGGTTTGCGCGCGAGTTCGGGGGCACACCGGGTGAACTGTTCCGTGATGGGTGCGTCTGCGAATGCATGCACGTCTGCATTGCCGAACAGCCGCCATGTCATCGAAATCATGTTGGCTTCCGGCACGGCGGCAAATAGGGCGTCAAGCGTCCCGTCACCGACCTTGATGTTCACATATTCGTCGACATCGATACAGGTGACCCATTTGGCCTCCTGGATCACCTTTTCGCCCTCGGCGGATTGCAGGGCCGCATGTTGGGGTTTCAGGCCCATATCCTGAAAGCTGTTGATCCGGTGCTGCACGATCCCCTTGTCCTGCAACATCTCAAGCATGGTGTCGGTGCCGTCGGTGCAGTCGTTGGTGTATACGATGACGTCGTCAAACCCGATGGCGCGATGGTAGGCGAGCCATTCGAGGATGAACGGCCCCTCATTCTTCATCGTGGTCACGATCGCGCAGCGGCCCCTGCCTTTTGGCAGCTTGTCCAGCTTGTCCCTTGGCATACGAACGGGGTCTTGGTTGAAGGTGTCCTTCGCGCGGGCCAGCAAAGCGTCACTTTCGACGAGGGACGTTTTGGGCACGATTTTCGACACCGCACGGGAGGGATGGCGCAGGGACATGTGGCGAAAGAAGTGGGCAGTCACATGTTCATCCGGCTCTGCATTGCCGATGCGCACCAGCCGCCAGACGGCTGTGTCCGGCGCGCGGTCGGGCGCGATACAGACCCGTTTGCGCATCTTGGTGCGGTCGAACTGAACGCAGATATGATCGCCAAAGCCAATAGGGTCGCCATCGCGTACACGCCACGGATAGCAGTGTTCGCCCATCAGTTGGACAACGCCCCCGTTGGCACGCACGGCCATATCAAACACAGTGGCCTCATTGCGCGTGATCAGATCGTAGACATCTATGTTGGCCACGGCGCGGGCGGCGTGCAGGAACCTTTCGCGCATGATCTCGTAGATGCACAGTGCACCGAGCGGGGCCGACCACGGATCAGGTGCCGGCACGTTCATGCGATCCTTGCCCGGGGCGCCGGGAACGCTGAACGGGTGCGCCTCGGGGGGGTGGCCGGGCAGGCCAAGGGGCAGGTTGCTGGACAGGATCAGCACCGGCACCGATAGGCCCCGTGCCGTCATTCCGGCCTGAAGTTCCGTGCCAAAATGGTCATCGCTGCCAGGCCTCGCCCGGTCCAGCAACACCACGCCTTCCAGTTCGTGATGTTCGACGTGATAGGCCAGCCAGTCCAGCACCGTGTCAGCACGTTCGCCGTTGCGCACAGAGGCAAAGCAATTCAGCCCGTCAAAGAGATCGCGTTCGACCTGCCCCGGCACGACGTCCACTTGCTGACCGGCGATGGTGAATTGGAGCGCCGTGTTGCCGGGAACAGCATATGTCAGGATCGGTCCGTCGCCGATGCTCTTGGTCATGAGCAATGTCGCACCTGTGGGTGCCGCAACATCCTTGGGGGAGACACGGGCGTCAAAGTAAAGCGTGATCCGGCGATCATCGCCCTCGCCAACACGGATTGCGTCGATCAGCGCGCAGTTGTTCAACGCCTGGCCTGCCAGGGTGCGTTTGATGACGTCACCGGACATGATCGGACCTTGGGCGTGTGATGGATCGAAAGGGGGCGGCTGTCATGTGCGGGTTGCGATGCTCGTTGTCTTCTTTGATGTGGATTCTACCGGGTCTGAATTTGAATTGTAAGCCAGCGGCGGTATGGCGGTGCTGGTATGTAAGGGGTCAATGTGTACGAAAGGCTTTCGCAGCAGCGTTATTTCGCTACGGTGCGCGCAAGACCCGCGAAAACCGCGCCACGACTGCAGCACCCACGCGGGTCGGTGAAAGCAACAGGCAGGCACATGATTACATTCGACGAGGCGATGCAGGCAACGGAGCTGGAACGCGTAACCGGGGTTCGGGTGGACGCGCTTGAGACGGATGACGTGGTCAACCTGATCCTGCAGCGGTCTGAAATCATCCGGGATCAACCCAAATACAACCGCTATATTCGCGCGTGGATGAATGGCAACACGGCCCCCGTGATCGATCTGATCGACCGGATCGGGGCCGAGGTGCTGGTGCGGCGCGCGGCGGCGTTTGTGTACCTTGAATACCTGCAATTGCGACCGATTTTCGAGGCCAAGCCTCCAAAGGCCATTGCCGATATCGGTTGTGGCTATGCCCTGTTCGATCTGTTTCTGGCGCAGGATTTCGGTTGCACGCTGCATCTGATTGATCTTGAAACGAATGAAAACCGCCATTTCGGATTCCAAGAGGAAGCGGCCGCCTATTCCAGCCTCAAGGTCGCCAAGGCGCTTTTGACGCAAAACGGTGTGCCTGCGACCTCTGTGAAAACGCTGAACCCGACGAAACGGGATGTGACCAAACTGAAAAAGCTTGATTACGCCTTCAGCTTTATTTCTTGCGGGTTTCACTATCCCTGGCAGACCTATCGTGACTTTTTCCTTGGCTCGGTGGCACAGGATGGGCGCATCATTCTGGATATCCGCAGCAAGACGCTGAGCCCGGTCATGTTCGAGTTGTCAGAGATCGGTTATCTGCGCGCGGTGCAAAAGGCCGCCAACAACGGCGCGGATCGGATGATGATCATGAAGGCCGGGATCGTTTGAGACGCGCTGCATATTTTACATAATCAGGGTTATTTGCGGTAGGCAGAGGTTGCTCGGCACAGTCGCGGCTATGGGCGCAACTCTTCGACTGCGCCAAGATCGATTGTGGTGCGCACCCGATCGCTGAGCGCCAGTATCACCCGTTCTGCCACGGAAAGCGCGTTGTACTTGTCCATGACCTCGCGGGTATGGGCCGGGTCGTCCGTGATCAGACCGTTCACCCCGATCCACAGCATACGCACAATCGTCGCCGGGTCATTGACGGTCCAGGCATAAACGTCTTTGCCTGCCGCATTGGCCTGTTCGACCAAAAGCGGGTTGATCCGTGCCTGATTGAGCGCCAGAAAGTCTCCCTCAAGTCCGGTCATGTCCCCGATGGACGTCGCCGCAAGCACGCCGGTGTCCCAGTCCGGGCGTAACGCGCGCATCTTTTGGACAGCGGGGTATTTCAACGACATGGTCGCGATCTGATCCGTCATACCGGTGGTTTCGACGATCTGCGCCACCCGACGCTCCAGATCCTGATCATGCCCGTAATACTTCAGTTCGATGAGAACGCGGACCTTGTCACGGGCGGCCAGCAGAACGTCTGACAACAGCGGAACACGTTCCTGCGAGAATGCAGGGTCAAACCAACTGCCGATGTCGATATCTGCGAGGTCAGACGCCGTCACATCCCAGACCTTGGTGGGCACGTTGGCGGCCTTCATAAAGTCGCTGTCATGGGCGACGATGACAGTCCCTTCCGCGCTTTCCTGTACATCGATTTCGATCCAGTCGGCCCCGTCCTCAATGGCGCGTTTCACCGATGCCATTGTGTTTTCCGGGGCCATGGCCGCAGCACCTCGGTGGGCGATGATCTGTGCATCCGCGTCCTGCTTTGCGCGTTCGACCAGAACCCCGCCCGTTCCGATCCCGGCAAGTGCGGCAACCCCAAGGGCGGCAACAGCAAGCCTCGTGATGTTTCGTGTGCGCGCGCTATCCGTGATCCCCGACGCATCAAACGCAGGTACACGCCCGTCCAGAACCTCTTCGAATTCCTCGTTCAGCAGACCGGCCAGCGCACCGTTCGAAACAGCGTTCACAAAGGCAAGGCAGACGGAATAGACCACACCGTTCGTGATCATTGCCATGGCCAGCACGTGCAGACTGTCCGGTTGCCATTTCAAGACCCATGTCATGACCAAAGCGGCCAGTGCCCCTGCGACGGCCAGTGCGGCAAAGCGCAGTGCGGCCCAGCCTACGATCCGCCCGACCAGGCCAATGCGCCTGCCCGTCATATGTTGCGCGCTTGTCGCGAAAGAGGCCGATGCGGACACTTTGTCCAAAAGCGCCAGATGCAACGCGACGGCCCATCCGCTGAGTTTTTGCAAAAGAACAAAGGCCAGCACGACAAGGACACACCCGATCAGGGCCACAGCCGTCAGAAACTCGGGCGGTCTTTGGGTGAGGTAAAAGTTGATGTCGTGATCCGTAATCAGGAAAAACGCGATGGCCCCGCCGACCACGACGAACGGCACGAGAATGGCCAGAACCCGCACAAGCAGTTGCAGGATGAACGGCAACAGGCGTGGCAGCGACCGTAGCACAAATCCGGTGGCCAACCTAAGCGCATCCGAAGGTTTGCGCGCGCGTTGCCTGAGGATTGCCGTGGCCACAACCACGTCGAGGACCAGCGCGGTGATCAGCAGGCAAAGGATGGCGAAGGCTCCGATGAGCCCGGCGGGCGTGAACAGGAACTTTGCGATGTCCTGATCTGTGAGCGAGGTCTGGTTGGAAAACAGCAGTGTCACGCTGAGCGCGACCGCGATCAACGGCACCATCAGTGATGTGACGATCAACCGAATGAAAAGATGGGCCGCAAGAAACGGAAGCCACCGCGCGAGCGCGGCGCGATAGGCATAAAGGACATCATGCAGGATCATGGCTCTACTCTGTCACATGCTTTGCTGGGTGGAAGTGACCACCTGAAGGACAATCGGTCGCCCTTTTCTGAAACGCAATAGTGTTGGCAGGTACGCGCCCGTGTGCGGTGGGCACGGGCGGTTTGCGCGGCGCTCGCGGCGCCAATTGAGCACGGATTGCGTTGACTGAGGTTAGCCAAGGACGGATTTTGGAGGCTGTGTCAGGTGATCGGACCGCCGGGTGACGGGCTACAGCAAGCCCTCTGCGATCCACTTTTCGACCAGATCGCGGCTGACCTCGAAATGCATGCTGTCTTCTCGGCTGAACGCGGCACCCCAGTACCAGCCTTCGGCCTGGAAGAAGTCGGCGAGGATGGTGAGGCCCAGTTGCGTTTTGCCATCCCCCAGACGGTCCAGCTTGCCGTCGATATTGAGGTCGAGCGACAGGCCAAAGGCATGCGTTGACGTGCGTCCGGGCGCGCCACGGATGTGGCGCACACACAGAGCGCCTGCCGTGTTGATACGGGAATACAGTTTTGGATCTGTCTTTTGAATCTCGTCAAACACACGGCCCAGAGAGTCCAGTGCAGGTTGCAGCATGCGCACCCGCACCGGGCCGACCTGTTCGGTCCTTAGTTTGGAGGCCAGTCTTTCGTTTGTCATGCCCTGGCATGTCGAAGTGAGGTTATCGCGGGGTTTTCCAAACACGCTTTCGAGGTAAGACGGTGACGCGATCCGCAGACCTTCGTTCAGGTTGCGCCGGGCCGCAATCAGGACAACTTGGGCGTAGTTGTCGATGCCGTCGCCGGGGACAAATTGTGGCTGGCTGCCGTCGATTGGCGCAGTACTGGTTGGGGCCTGATTTTCCGAAATCCTTTGCTCCAGCCTTTCGATCTGGACCCCGAGTGCCTCGATCTGGGCCCGCAGCACCTCGATTTCGATGCGCGCGCCGCTGTCGATGGCGGGACCGGCAAACTCGGCATCCCCGTCCGACGCATAGCGCGGGACCTCGGGCGTGGGCCGCAGCTGGAGGTACACGAGCACGCCAAGGCCAACGACAATAACGCCCATGACACCCAGAATGATTGGTATGACACCCTTTTCCATTTTGCCCGCGTGCGCCCTAGTGAATGTCGATCACGATGATCGAGATATTGTCCGCCCCGCCGCCCTCGAGCGCAAGGTGCAATAGTGTCTCGGCCACGGTTTCGATCGGCTCGGAACTGAGGATTTTCTTGAGGGTGTTGAAAGTCGCGTATTTGGTCAGACCGTCCGAGCAGAGCAGGAAGCGGTCGCCGGGCAGGATCTGGCCACGGATCTTTTCCAACTCCAGATCGTCCCCAACGCCCACAGCACGGGTGATCGCGTTTGACTGCGGGTGATGTTCGGCCTCGTCCCAGGACAACTCACCGGCCAGAACCAGTTCGGCCACATAGGAATGGTCGGTGGTCAGCATCTCGATTTCGCCCGCCTGCAGACGATAAAGGCGGCTGTCCCCTGCCCAGAACGCGGCAAAATGCCCTTCGGCGATGGCGAAGGTGACCACGGTTGACCCGATGGTGATGCCGCCAAGGGCTGCGGATTCCGCCTGTATCCTTTCGTGGGATTTGGCCAGCATATCGCGCAGTGCTTGCAGCAATTGCACGGGTTCCAGCGTGGGGTCGATCATCGCCACCGCATCCACCACCGTCTGCGAGGCAAAGTCCCCGCCTGCGTGCCCGCCCATGCCATCGGCAACCACCCAGATGTTCTGGTCAGGCAAGGCGAGGATGCTGTCCTCGTTCACCTTGCGTTTGTGACCCACATGGGTGGATGCGGAATAGCGAATTGAAGTCATACGTGAGCCATGACGCCTGATGCGCTCCATAGGGCTGGGGAGAGATCGAAGAGCGCGCGCAAATCGCGTCCCTCGGGTAAGGCGGAGGTGGCCAGCATGCGAAAGTCGTCTTGCATCATGGTGGACCAGATGGCGGGCGTGGGCCCGTGGCTTTGGGTCAGCGCGTGCGTTGCAAACGCTTTTGAGAACGGGATTGGCCCGGCATAAGGCAGGCTTGCAGGTGTGGGCTGGCCCGTCGGGATCAATTGCACGTCGCTCAGGGCGGCGGTGACACTGTCGCGGGTCGCACTGTCTTCGAGCGCATCAAGGGCGATGTTTTCAAGCTGGTCAAAGGTTTTGCCGTTGGCCAAGTGCGACACCACCGTGTTGGGGGCGTCATGGCATGTGGCGAGGGTCAGGGGATATTCCCGCCCGACCCGATCAACCGAGGCCATCAAGACGCCCGTCACCACCTTGGGTCCCGCCGCGCCGGCAGGCAGGGTAAAGCGCCAGATGGGCGCAGACATGTAAGCTTCGTTCCAGCCCTGCCCCAGCTTTTCGCGCACGTCCAGCATGCCCTGTTGCAACCACGTGTCCCAGGCCTGGACAAAGGCCACGGGCAGGTTGACCCGCAGAAAATCCCCCATCCCCGGAAACTTGCCAAATGCGCCAAACCCGACCGTCATCAGAACGACTTGGGGCAGCTGAACTTGCCCAGAGCAGGAAGGGCAAAGGGGTTCAGAACTGATCCGGATTGCAGCTGGAAGATTGCGATACGCCCGCCAACGTTGAACACGACGCGGTTGCGGTCGCTTACATTTGTACGACGTACTTCGGCGGCACTCAGCAAACGGAACCACGCCCACGGACCATCCCGTGTCATTGCGTTTGACGTCCCGTCGACCACCGGTTGCAGAACAATACGGGCCGAGCCGACGGCACCGGGCCATGTGATCGCCGCCGGTTTTGGTGCAGCGGAGTGGGCGTATTTGACCTCGGTCCCATCGACGTCCAGCAGCACTTCCTGCGCCTTTGGATCAAGCGCCTCTGGCGTCAGCTGGAAATTGACGGCCGGTGTCGCCCCCCCTGCAAAGAACGCGTCGCGGATTTCGGCGGCGTATTGCAGTTGTTGCAACACAGCCGGGCTGATCCCGAGATCTGTGTCGTTCACCCGCTTCCACGCCCAGGGTCGGGCACGGGTGTCTACGTAGTCGCGCAGATTCTCGTTAAAGAAGCTGTCGATCAGACCGTTGGGCGAGAACAGACGGGCAAAATCCGCCATGGCCACATCTGCCCTAGCCCCGCGCGTGAACGGGTAGCGGTCGGTCAGAGCCTGCTCACAGAACGGCAAGACCTGTGCCTGCCATTGTGCGTTGATGGAGGCCCGGGTGCCATCTGCCGTAATGCCCGAGGATCCGGACGAGATTTGTGTCGACCAGCGTTGGATGGGGCCAGGCAGGCGGTTGGCCAGTTCCTGAAAACGCACGATGGCGTTGGCCTCGGCAGCCCCTGCCCCGACGCCTCCTGCAAAGCTGAGCTTGTTTAGTTCCTGATAGACTTCGGTCAGGCGCGAGATCAGTTCGGACAACTGCGAAGGCTGGCCGTTGATCTCTTCGGTCAGGTCATGCAACCACGAAAAGCGGTCTTCGACAAATTCGCCTGGTGCTGCAGGGGGCGGGCCCGCATCGCCGCCCGTGTTGACGCTGGATTGCAAGGTGCCCAGCAGCAATTGGGCCCGGCTGGACAGCAAGGACTGTGCTTCCAGTGCCCCGACACTCGCGGCGCCTTCGGCAAGGCCGGACGCATCAAGACCAACGCCGCGCGGTTCGGTGAGCTTGGTTTCATCCGAAATGGCGTTGAGGATGTTGACCAGTGGCGATGTTGGACCGGAAAGCACGTTGGTGACTTCAACCGCATGGCTCAGGCTTTCCATGGGGATGATGTCGATATCCCCGAGGATCTGATCATAGCGCGAGATGAAATCCGTGTAGTAAAGGTCCAGCACATCCCGGCTCATCGCGACAAGAGCAACCTCGGTCTGCTCGGCCTCACCGCGTGCCCCCAGAACCCAGCTTTCGCTTTGCAAACGTTGCGCGACGCCAAGGGCCTCATCAAGGAACACATTGTTGAACCCGTCATGGGTAAAGATGCCTTCGACCCCGTCGTTCAGCGGTTTTCCGGACGAGCGCACGATCACGCGGCTGATCGCCGGGCCGCCAATGTCCGTCAGACGCCATTGCGGCAAGGCGGTGGCGCGGGGCGAATTGATGATCGAGTTATAGACCCGCTGCGCCAACGGCATTTCCGACAGCACGCCTTGAATCTGCTCGACCAGCGGGCCGTTCAGCGCAATTTCGTCCAGCGGTGCTTCGAGCATCGCCTCAAGATGCGCGGTCAGACTGTTGCGCAGTGGATCGCGTGCGCTGCCCTGGAACGCGACGGACCAGTCCAATGCCATCCACTCTTTGATCAGGTCCGTGTTCATCGGCCCTTGCTGGCCCAGCATCAGGTAGATTTTCAGACTTTCGTACAGAAAGTCCGTGTTGTTCATATTGGCCTGCATCTGTTCTTCCAGACGCAAAAGCAGCCGCGGCAGCAGGTGTTCGTTCAGCGCGGCCTTGTAGGTCAGTTTGGCCTGATTGCCGATATTCTTGCCCTGATAGAGCCCCCAGGTCAGAGAATGATCGGGTTCCGGATCGCCCGCGGCCGGGTTTGCGGGCATGGCGCGCAGGATGTCCAGAGCGGGCACGATGCCGGGCAGATCGCTGTCCTGAATCGGGCTACCGGGAATTTGCGAGGCCGCAGCGCGGTAGTTTTCGACGCTTTCTGACGCCTCGCGCAGCAATTCGGCGTTGCCGATGTAGCTGCGCGCCCACACGGTTGTCATGCCAACGCCGCCCAGAAGGGCGGCCGTGATGGCGACACGTTTGGTCCATTTGTACCGGCGTTCCACTTTATCATCGGCGCTGACCAGTCCGGCTTCGGGGAACATCACCCCCTGGAACAGTCGGGTGAGGAAGAACGACCGTCCCGTGCCCCGCCCTGTGCCAATGGCCTGACGTCCGATGCCAAAGGTGCGCGCCATGCCCATCATCAGACGGTCAATAGGCGTGCCTTCTTGCGTGCCCGAAGCGAAGTAGACGCCGCGCAGCAGGTGGCGCTTTTCAAAGCGGTTGTCCTGAAACACCTCGCCCAAAAACACGCGTGCGGTGGCCCGAACAGACGCAAACTGAGCCGGAAAGCTGGAGATGAGCGCGCGGCGCTGGTGGTCCGTTTCCTGCTGCATCCGTTCCAGCGACTGCGAGTTCAACTGCGCAAGCAGTCCGCTGAATTCCTCGTCAAAGGCGGCGACGGGCGACACTTCGGCCTTAGTTTTTTTCGGCAGCGGCAGGGTAAAGCCCCAGACCTGTTCGCGCTCTTCCTTGCCCAGGTTGTCAAAAAACTCGGTAAAGCCCGCGATCAGGTCGGATTTGGTGAACATGATATAGACGGGAAACCGCACGCCCAGCTTTTCGCGCAACTCGTGCAGGCGGCGGCGGATGGCGGCGGCGTGGCTTTTCTGGCTGTCTTCGTCCTGCAAGGACAGATCGGACAGGGATACAGCCACGATCGCCCCGTTGATCGGCTGACGCTTGCGGTGCTTCTTGAGCATCTTGAGAAAGCCAAGCCAACCCGCGTTGTCGTCACTTTCACCGCTGTCCTGCGTGGTGTAGCGGCCCGCGGTATCGATCAGAACGGCGTCATTGGTGAACCACCAATCGCAGTTGCGCGTGCCCCCTACCCCGCCGATGCTGGCCTTGCCGGTGGACTTTGCCAGTGGAAAGTTCAGCCCCGAGTTGACCAGCGCCGTGGTCTTGCCCGCACCGGGCGGGCCGATGATCACGTACCAGGGAAGCTCATAAAGCGAACGCTTGCCCATTTTGGACTTGCGCAGTGCCGTCAGCGCCTCGCGCATCTTGCCTTTCAGCTCGCCCAGTTCGGCCTTGACCAGTTCGTTTTCCTCGTCTTCGTCATCGTCGACGGATTCAACGATGTCCTCGGCCATCTGCTTTTCCCGCCTGGCGCGGCGCATGATGATCAACAGGATCGTGGTCAGCGCCAGCAGCATGATGATGGCGATAGTGATCAGGCGGGACAGCACGCTGGCAAAGGGCGTGCTTTCGCCCAGGGTCAGGAATGGCCCGGCGAACCAGACCAGAAGGCCAAAGGCGATGGCGACAAACAGGGTGATGTTGATGCCTGCGCCAAATTGGAAAAGTCTGCGAAGAATCATGTGGCATCCTCCCGGACGAGAACGATTTCAATGCGGCGGTTCTTGGCCCGGCCTTCGGCCGTGGCGTTGTCTGCGATGGGGTCCTTGTCGGCCACCCCTTCGGCGGTCAACCGGCCGGGGTCTTCCAGCTGGTCAGCCAGTTTGTTCATAACTGCTTCGGCGCGTGCCAAGGACAGGCTTTGGTTCGAAGGAAAGCGCGACGAGCGGATCGGCACGTTGTCAGAATGTCCGACGATGATGATCGGTCCGCCAGTGTCATTCAGCGCGGCGGCCACCTTTTCCAAAGGCTCGCGGAAGGAGTCCTGTAACGAGTCCGAGCCCGAACCGAACATACCGGACCCCGCCAGACGCACGGTGATTGTCTGTTGGTCCTGAAACGCCTCAACAATCCCTTCTTTGATTTCGTCTTCGAGGAAGCCAATCACCCGGTTCAACTGCTCCACTGGTGGCGGCGGAGGTGGCGGCGGTGGTGGGGCGCGGCGGAACAGTTCGGCGACCGTGCCTGAATCAAGGACTGACAACTGGCCCAGCACCCGGTCGGTGGACCGGTTCAGCACCCAGCTGAGGGACAAGAACACCGTCAGCATGATCAACGCCACAGTGGCCGACGTGATCCAGAGCGGTTTCCAGATCGACAGCACCTTGTGCGGCTTGTCCTCGCCCTTCCAGTGCGGCGACAGATCCTTTTCTACGATGCCCCGTTGCCCACGGATGATGCGGGCAAGGCCAGCGCGGATTTCGAGATGCTTTTCGGTGCCGCGCTGTTCCACGCGCAATCGCCCCTCAAATCCCAGTGACAGACACATGTAAAGGAATTCGAGCAGATCGATGTTGTTGGCCGGCTCTTTTTCAAGCCGGGCCAGAAGGTCGAAAAAACGATCACCGCCCACGGTTTCCTTGTGGAAGGTGCCAACCATGGACTGCTGGGCCCAGATCGACTGACCACCCCATGGCGTGTTCAGAACAACATCATCCAAGGTCGCGCAGATGGCATACCGCGCAATCTTGACGTCCTGCGCATCCACCCCGGTTTGCAGGGCGCGGTTTTCGAATTCACGCACCTCGGCCACGACCGAGCGGCGCAGTTTTTCGGGGTCCATGTGCTGGGCGCGGTTTCGAATGCGGCTGACCAGCGAAAACAGCGTGGCAGCTGCGGCATTGATCCGGTTCATGCCGGTCATGCCCTGTTCGACGCTGGGTTCGGTCAGGCTGGCTTCGCGCGCCTGAGACGCTGGAATGCCCATGGGTTGGGCTGCGGGCTGTTGGGCAACCGGCGGGGCCATTGGGTCGGCGTAATTTGGTGCCGGCGTTGCAGCAGGCGTGGGCGCCACATTGCGTCGGCCACCGGGATTGGGCCGAATGACCGTGCGGTCGGCATCATCTGGTTCTGCAAATGGGTCGTTGTCGGACATCCGTGAGGTTCCCCAGTTTCTTGGCGCTTAGCCCTGCCTAATGGCCCACAATTCCATCTTGAGGCCGGGGAACTCCCCGGACACATGGACGGCAATCCCGCCCGAGGTCGACATCTTGCCCCAATGGGCGCTGTCACCATCCAGTTCGAAATAGACGACGCCTGCGTGATACGGGATCTGGCGCGGAGCGACAGGCAGCGGGCGCAGCGGAATACCGGGCAAGGCCGAGTTGACCAGCTGGCGGATTTCCTCGACCGGGCCAATCTTGGCCTGGTTCTGGAAGTGACGGCGTACGTTTTCTGCCGGGATGTCGGCTTGCACGGCCAAAACGAACCCTGCGCTGGACAGCAGCTTGCGATCCGCGATGATCCCGACGCTGATGCCGTATTTGCGCGGATCAAGCGGGATGGAGATCGCCGTCTGCTCAAGCACCGAAGACAGGTACTGACGCAGGATGCGGATCACCGGTTTGAAGGTCTCGGTCAGATCATCATGGGCATAAGGCGGAAACTCGGGCGCGGCCTTGTCGTTGGCCATGAAGGTTGCCAGTTCACCGGCAAGCCCGATGCAGGTGCGATACATCTCTTCGGGGTGCACGTTTTCGATTCCGGCCATGTGTTCGATGATCGGTTGCATCCGGTTCACGACCATCAGCAGCAGAAAATCGTTGATCTCTGCGACGCCTTTGGCGTTGCCCCCTTCGGACATGCGTCCGGACAAGGCACTCTTGCGGTGATTGAGAAGGCCGTCCAACTCGCGCGCAAAGGCGGTCAGCGGTGCGGCGGCCTGGATATCAAGACAGGACGAAATGAAACCTGTGTCGAGCATCACCTCTTTGTCGGGCTTCACCTCGATGATCTTGGCAATCGGGATGCACAGACGATCCGCCAGATCGTCCACACCCAAGGCAAACTGCAGGCGCAGCTTGCCGACACCCATGGTCACGGCCTTTTTGCCCGACGAGGTAACGTCCGTCACCTCCAACTCACCCGGGCGCAGGCGCGCCGCAGACAGTTCAGCCCCGGTCATGTCGACCTCAAGCGCGCCCTGACGGCGCTGCGGCACGGTCAGGTAGACGACGCAATCCTTGATGCCTTCGGGCACATCCAGCGCGGGGGGGTGATCTTCGGCTTCGGGCACGCGAAATACGGTGCCATCCGGTGTCAGCCCCGAACAGGAGGTGATGGCGAACTGGCCGAATTTCAGGACTTCCTGATCAATCTCAAGCTTGTTGACGCCCCAGACATACGGAGACACCCGGCGGGCCAGACCCGCCACAAGGCTTTCGGTATATCGGTCGGCCTGCTGGAAGTGGTGGGGCTGCAAAAACAACCCCTCGGTCCACAGCACTTTGCTGTCCCATGCCATCAGGCGTCTCTCTCGTGGTCGGCGTCGTTCATTTCAAATTGTCCAACTGCTCTTGGTAGGCGCGGGCGAATTCCTTGGCAAAGAGCTCTTGAAAGTCGTTTTCAGCCTGATCTGAGATTTCTGTATACATGCTTTCGTAGATTTCCCAATAACGGGCTTTCCGGCTTTTCAGCATGCCACTCAGGCTCTTATCCGCGCTAATCTTCTCTTCGAGCACGGCCGGATCCAGTTTTTTCAGAATGCCCTTCAGGGCCGCTTCCATGCCCGTCAGCATCGCAACTTCGTGGGCCTTGATGTCCTTGAGGGCCTCGCTTGCAGCCTCCGTCGCCTCAACATAGCCACGCTGGGTGGGCAGAACCATCGCCTCGATCGCTTCATCCGGGCTGCGCGAGAACTTGAGCGGGTTGTTCCCGCCCAGTTGCAGCATGGTCTTTTCGATGCGGAATTCGGACTTGATGGACTCGCGCGTCATAAGGATTTCGCGCAGACCCTCGATGGCGATGCGCAAGACGGTGCCCAGTTTGCCCATCGTGGCCGGCAGGTCATGATCCGGTACCCCAAGGCTTTCCGCCCCCAGATTTGACAAAAACGCACGCGAAGCGGCGTCGGACCCGCCCATAGCGGCAGGGGCGGCTTGGGGGGGGTGCTGCATCGGAGGTTGCATGGGCGATACAGGCATCGGCGAGGGTGCAACATGCGCGCGTCCCGCAGGCGGCTGTGCGGCGGGTGGCATCGGTGCGGGCTGCATCGGCGCGGCAAAGGGATCGTTTGGGATCGCCGTGGCGCCGCGCGGTGTGGGCGACAGGAAATCATCATCCCAGTCGTCCGGGATCGCCGAAGGCGGCGCAGAGACGTGGCGCGGCGCCGAGAAGTGGTCTTGCCCGGCGGAATGATGGGAGCCGACGCTTGCGCCCTGCCCGGCATAAGGATCGGCGGCGGGTGGCAGCAGGCTGTCGTCTTCACCAAGGGGGGGCAGCAATCCGTCGTCACCCAAATCGTCCCGTTGCAGCACGCCGGGACCTTGGGGTGCGCCACGCCCAACCAGAAGATCGTCAAGGAAATCGCCGCCGTCACCGGGGGCGTCCAGCAGGTCGGCGTTGCTGGGGGCGTTGCCCGCAAACCCCGGCGAAACGGGGGTGTCCGCCAACGGGTCCGCCAAAAAGTCGCCCGCATCCTGCGTGGCGATGCTGACCAGAATTTCGTATGGACCCACCGAAAGGATATCACCGTCGTTCAGCGGCGTCGGGGTCGCCCCAAGGGCGAGCTTGCCATAGTTCAGGAACGTGCCATTGGTGGAAAAATCCACGACGATCACATTGCCGTTGTGATCCTCGATGGCACAATGCCGCTTGGACAATTCGCGGTTGGGATCAGGCAACACGACATCGTTCTCGTTGCCACGTCCAAGCGTGAGGCTTGGGCCGTTCATCACGATCGGATCGCCATTACCCGGTATGCTACCGGTAGACTGGAACCGCAGTGTAATTGCCATATGCGTGTTAGCCTGTCAGAACTGTTGGGGCGCCCGCCACGATTGCGCCGCCAATGCTACATAGATCTCCGATCCGCGCTGCGGGCAGTTTTTGAATCAGCACGGTTGCCGATCCTTTGGCAATGGGATGCGGCGGGAAATTTGCTGCCGGCGGCGCGATGAGGCCGGTGCACAAGTCCGTCACGCGCGCCGCAGGCATATTGCAGACCAGAACCGTTGGGGCGCAGGGTGGGATGATCGGGAGCGGCGACCCCAATGTGCAGGGTCCGCTGTGCATATCACCAGCGCGGGCTTGGGGAGGACCGGGCATCAGGCTGTTCCTTCCTTGGTTGTCTCTTCTTCATCTTCGACCAACTTTATCTTGCCATTGCCACCACGTGCAATGTCCAGCGCCCGGTCTATCGTCACTTCGAAACACTTGTCTGGATCGGGGCCGACTTTGAGAGTCTTGAGGTTCATACCAAAGCAGCAGGCAGACACCACCCCGACGGGTGCGGCAATATCTGACATTTCGCCTTCACCAAGGTTGCCGGGGGCGTAATACGCCGCCGTGGCGCAGGCCGCTGTCTTGTCTCCAGAGGACTCGTTTTCCAGAACAAGGCGCAGCCGTTCGCGATTGTCGGCGCTTGGTTCGAACACCCAAGCCTCCGCCGCGGAAAGACAGGCGCTTTTCTCGCCTTCTTCAAGCACGTCGCGCCCGGCGATGCAGGCCCACCACACACATTCCCTTGGCGGCAGCGACACAGACAAGAGGCGCAGCATGTCGACAGGTGCCTTGGCCGCGTCCAGTTCCTCCAGAACGGTCTGGACCGAGGCATTGGCGGGCGACTTTACCTTGGTCTTGAGCTTGGCATTGGCCGCAGACAACAGGCGGGCGGCCGGCTGTTCCGGGATCTTCTTCAGATTTTCAAATCTCTTGGACATGCCCTACCTCAGTTAATCATGGTGACGCCGCCATCGAGCGTCAGCATCCCGTCGCCTGCGACGGTTGTGGACGGAGACCCGATGTCAACCGTGGCCGTCCCTTCCATCGTCACCATCGTGCCGGATATGGTGATGCCGCTGTTGTCAATGACGATGGAGTTTCCACCGACTGTCAGGGAGATTTCCATGCCCGCGGTGATCGCAATGGAACCGGACGGCACGTCCAGAGAGTAGTCGCCCGACGAAACGGTGTGGTCTTCGTTTCCGCTGGAAACCTCGCGCGTGACGTTACCGCTTTCGATAGTTTGGGTGTAGTTGCCGGTGATCGTCTGCTCGGCTTCTCCGGCGATGGTCTCGGTGTGGTCGGTTTCCACATGGATCACCTGATTGCCCGTCTCGACGGTGAAAAGGTGGTCACCCGTCTGAATCGTCTCGGTCTTGGTGTGATAGATGGTCTGGGTCAGATCACCGGGATCCTGCTTGTCGACGCCAATCGTGATCTCGGCATTGTTCTCGATGGTCTGAAAGTAGTCCTTTTCCGAATGCATGCGGATGAACTCTTCATCCTTTTTGTCCTCGAACACCAATTCGTTGTAATTGTCGGCTGACCCTTGTTTGGTCGACCGGGTCTTGATCCCGGTCTGCGTCTTGTTGGTGTCAAGCGCATAGGGCGGCATCGTGTCGGCATTGTACACCATTCCGGTACAAATCGGGCGATCCGGGTCGCCTTCCTCAAACTGGATCACGACCTCCTGACCGATGCGAGGGACAGAGATCATACCCCAGTTCTTGCCCGACCATGGCATGACGCAGCGCACCCAGCAGGTGGTATTCTCGTCTTTCTTGCCCAGCCTGTCCCAGTGGAACTGGACTTTGATGCGGCCATATTTGTCAGTATAGATTTCCTCACCGGAAGGGCCGGTAACAACGGCGGTTTGCAGGCCCATCGACCGCGGCCACGGAGTGACCTGCGGGGCGCGGTATTGCTCGGTCTTGGGGATCACGTCAAAGACGATGCGGTACGTGTCGGAGTTATCCTCGTCAACAGGGAGAGTGCTGGGAAACAACGGTTTTTTCGTCTCTGCATCCTCGTAATCGGTCTCGATCTGCAAATGGTGGACGGCCCGCGTGACCAGATAGTCGATGTTGTTGGACTTGCGCGGATGATCCTTCAGCTTGAACGTCTGGCCGACACCTAAGGTGCGAACGTTCCCGGCACCGCGAGACAGCTTGTGGCGCACCGCTTCGGATTCCATGCGCACTTTGACAAAGGTATCGTCCACATTGTGGGTCTCCGGTCTGTTGTGGCCCGGATAAAGATAGTGTTCGAACTTGGATTTTCTGGAGTGATCACCCTTCGGAATCGACTTGGCCTTTTTGAGTTGGCTCTTTGGCTGGTCAAAATCGTAGTCCTCAAGCGTCACCTTTGCAGTGGTCACCGCGGTGGTCTCGCTCCAATCGAAAACGTGGTCGTTGTCGCGGCGGTATTCGCCGCCTTCCTTGAAGGCAAAGTCGATCTTTCCTTCCTTGATCTTTGGGGTCGGTTTGTGCGCACTGATGCCGTCGGCCAGCACCATTTTCAGCTTTTTCTCGTCCTGCATGAAGAAGTAGTAGATTCCTTCTTCTTCCATCAGGCGCGAGATGAAATCGAAATCCGTTTCATTGTATTGCACACAGTACGTGCGGGGCTTGTAGGTTGCAGTCGTCTCTTTCTTGACGTCGGACCAGAAACCGTAGGGCGACATGACTTCCTGAATGATGTCCAGAACGTTCATTTCCTGGAAAACGCGGTTTTCAATCGTGCGGGTCAGGAACCACAACCAGGGGCGGACTTCGGCCACGAAATGGGACAGGCCCTGATAAAGGCCGACATAGTCAACCGAGACACACATACCGGTGAAAAATCGGTCTTCGTCTTTCTCATCTTTCTGGCACAAGTGGATGGTCGAGCCGAGCATGTCCTGCAAGTCCAGCGCCTCGTCCGAGGACAGGAACTCGATCGTGGTCTCGGTAAGCATACTCATACCTTCGATCACGCGCGCGTTCTTGAGGTTGACTGGCTTGGAGGAATAGGACCCCTCCATCCAGACCTTACGGCCCTCAAGCTCTAAATCACGATCTGCCATGTCAACTCTCCTTGACCCTCAAACCGGGCCCTATTCGTCCGCTTCAATCAAATACTTGTCTGCGCGCAATCTGGCGATGATTTCGGGATGGATCACCCAGTAGGATGAAAGCGAAAAATCTTCACCAGATTGCGCGCAGACAAGTATTTGATTG
>JBCBDZ010000047.1:0-18820 GCA_038529225.1 Pseudomonadota bacterium
TGATTTCTCCGCCAATGGTGGAGCAGCAGATGACATGTACAAAAACGTATACCTGGACCTCGGTGCAGAACACAGCTTCGGCACATTCGGCCTTGGCGGACAACTCGCATATATCAGCTTTGAAAACGACGGGCTGGGCGTCGATTCCTCGGTCAACTTTGTTTCCGCCTACGGTCAGTACCAGAGCGGCGGACTGGTGGCCGGTGGCGGACTTTTCTACACCGACACGCGCAAATCAGGCAGGGACGACGAGTCCGAAACCGGAGTTCTGGCCTTTGTTTCGAACGACTTTGGCAACGGCCTGAACATCGGTGCACAAGCCACCGTGCAAAGCGATCACGAACTGGTGGAACTCTACGCGGACTACACGTTTGCAAAGGGCGACATCCGCTTTTCCCTGATCAACACCAGCGGCGCAGGCTATGTGGTCCAGTTCGCGTCGCTTGAGGGGCGCTACAACATCTACAAACAGCTCAGCGCAACCGCAGGCATTCTCAATTCAGACGAACCATACGGCGACAACACGACCGAAATCTCGACAGGGCTCGAATACGCGTTTGGCGACGGCGCGGCGGCTCGGATCGAGTATGTGGAATACGGCGCGTTCAATGGATTTTCAGGAAACGGGATCACCTTCGGCCTAACCTACGAGATCGGGAACAAACGCAAATCAGGGTACCAACCCATCGGCAAAACCTTTGCGGACAAGAACTCAGCCGTGTTTTACGTCTACTGACCCCGGTCGCCACCGGCGTTTTGATTGGAAGGACACACCCGGTCAAAGAGCCAAGGGCACAGGCACCTTTGCGGAACAAAGCCGCCATTCGTTTCTGTGATATCCGTGGCTGCTGTCACGTTTTGGAACGTCTTTGTGCATTGAGGTGACTCAGTGTCTCGCAAAGGAACGAGGTTCATTGGCAACCGCGATCCGGTTCGAAAGGCTGTTTTGGACAAAACGGTGCGGATACGCTCGGCACGGGCAAGGTGTGGATTGCAACACCTGTGCCGCATACCGGATCGGACACAATCGCTATGAACTCATGTCGCAGCGCCTGAATCCAAACAGCCGGTCAAGGTTGTTGCGCTTGAGAACCTGCACAAAGTCATCATCAAAAAAGACGGTGCTTCGCAAACGGGGTTCCACCCAAACCCGGGACCCTTTCAGACACTCATCTGACAGACAGACTTGCCCGTCACTCAGGGTCAGAGGGGGGTGAAACGTCCCGTAGGCAGAAGACGTCTCATCTTTGGTCACAGGCCTGAGACCGGTGCTCTGGTCGACCTGCAGCGTTTCCTTGCTTGCGCCGATGACCCAATAGGAATGCGCGGTCGAAAGCACTTCCGTTTCACTGGCATTGTAAATCACGGTTGGGTAAAAAACCGAGGCGCCATCGGTTGCCTCCTGCAAAAGCTGCTTGAGCGGATCCGACACCAAAAGCAGCTGTGCATTAGTCACCATGATATCCTTGATCGCCTTTGGTGGGCTATTCGTTGATTTGGTGGTGCCAAGACAGGGCAGCGGATCAGGCAGTTTGCCCAGTCTCACCCGGGCACTGAACGCGCCGAGCACTTTGCGATCTTCCGGTATCTCTGTCGGCGTATAGCCCTGAGCGAGCCCTGACTGGGAGAACAGCTGGCTGACCCACGGCGGTTGCGCAGCGCTTGGATCGGGGCTGACAACGGCAGGGGCAGATTGGGTGGGTTCATCACTGGCACCCGCCTGACTGCTAAAGACCGCATCAGGCTGGGCCAGACGCCGCGTCCGTTCAAGTAGGACCAGGATCAGGACCAACCCGACCAAAAGGGCCAGAACAATCGGATGATCGAACAGGAATCTGGCACCAATCGAATTCATACTCGTCTTCCTCGTTCCAGTTCCAAGGCAGCATGTTGCGATGCAAGCGATCACGGGAAAGGACATTTAAAGACCTTTCCATGGCAATCGTGATCTGTAGCGGCCGCGGCGTTCAGAATGGGAAGGTTTGAGCACACGACAGCATCAAACACACCGGGACTTGTTCCTGACTCTAAACGCGCTCCCCTCGCGCCGCCCGGGCCCGGCGCAACTCCGCATTCAGTTCTTCCACCGCGCGAAACGCTTCGGCCTGAATGCGTGGTACGGTGTGATCATCCGGATAGCCTTTGATGTGCTTGCACAGCAGCGCAGTCCAGTAAATGCGCCGCACTCTGTTCATGCGCGCCTGATAACCGGGGCCCAGTTTGCGAAACCATTTCAGCATCTCGGTATCAACGCGCAGGGTCACGCGCGTTTTGTGATGATCCACCGGGTCTCCGTGATCCAGACCCGTCCACGCCTCCGGCAGACTCTCGTCCAGCCAGTTGATCATCATGTCTTCCTGATGGCGCTCCAGTTCTTACATCACATCCGTCTCGCGGCTGGCGCGTGATGTACAGGTCATCGTTTCGTCCTTTCTCGTCAGTGGCGACCAGTGGGTCACTTCTGCGCCAGACAGAGTTAAGGGCCGCTGATGTGACAGAACGGTGCACAGACTGTGCACCGTGTTCTGGCGATGCGCCGCTTGCCATTTTGTCATTTTATGATAAAAATGCGATCAATAAATGGAAAATATGCTCTACCCTAAGACCACGCTTGTCCTTGCGAGGTTTCTATTTTCATGCGGTTTTAATACCAGATTGAAAATCACCTAAGTCCAGTTTAAGGTGCCCTATGGCGCTCCCCATCGAAACGTTCTTTCTGTCGGCCAATCATCAGGGCACCCTGCAAAGTCAGGTGCAGCAAATGATTGCACACGGGATCCTGTCGGGTCGTTTTGGCTGCGGAGAAAAACTGCCGTCGACCCGCAAACTGGCCATGCATCTTGGCATCAGCCGGATCACGGTGACGCTGGCCTATACCGAGCTTGTGGCCTCTGATTACCTCACCGCGCGGGGCCGGTCGGGCTATTATGTGTCCGACAACGCCCCGGTGCCACCAGTTTACCAGCCTCAGCCACAGGGATCGGACTCCGTGGATTGGGGCCGCGCGATCGGGCAGCGGTTTTCCGGCGGCCAGACCCTGAGCAAGCCCAAGGACTGGGCGCAGTTCCGGTACCCGTTCATCTACGGGCAGACAGACCCGCAACTGTTTGACCATGCCAACTGGCGTCAGTGCGCGTTGCAGGCGTTGGGCCAGCGTGACTTTGCGGCGCTGACCGAAGACTATTTTGACCGCGACGACCCGCAACTGATCGAGTTTATCCAGCGCAACAGCCTGCCCCGCCGCGGCATTGCCGCGAACGCCGATCAGATCCTGATCACCATGGGGGCACAGAACGCGTTGTGGCTCACCGCACAGGTGCTGCTGACCCAGCGACGCACGGCAGCATTCGAGGATCCGTGTTATCCGGCACTGCGTGAAATTCTGACGCAATCCCGGTGTCATATGGCCCCCGTTCGCGTCGACCACAAAGGCTTGCCCCCGGACGCAATCCCGCCCCAGACAGATACGATCTTCACCACGCCCAGCCATCAGTGCCCCACCACGACGACCATGCCGATGGAGCGCAGGCAGGCCCTGCTGGACCGCGCCCGCGACCTTGATGCGTTGATCATCGAGGATGACTACGAGTTCGAGATGTCCTTTCTCGCACCGCCCTCGCCCGCGCTCAAATCCATGGATGCCGACGGGCGCGTGATCTATGTGGGCAGCTTTTCGAAATCACTGTTTCCCGGCCTGCGCCTCGGGTTCCTCGTGGGGTCCGAACCGTTCATCCGGGAGGCCCGCGCCCTGCGCGCCAGCGTGCTGCGTCACCCCCCCGGCCATATACAGCGCACCGCTGCCTACTTCCTGTCGATGGGGCACTATGATGCCCAGATCCGACGCATGGGTTCAGCGCTGCACGCCCGTCGTCTGGCCATGCAAGCGGCCATCGACGCGCACGGGCTCGAGGTTGCAGGCGTCGGCGGGTTTGGCGGCTCTTCTTTCTGGATGCGCGCGCCGGCGCAGACTGACACGCGGCAACTGGCCGCACGTTTGCAGGAAGACAGCGTGCTGATCGAACCCGGCCATGCCTTCTTTTCCGGAGAAGACACGCCGCGCAATTTTTACAGGCTGGGGTATTCATCCATCCCACCTGCCCGGATCACCGAAGGGATCGCCCGCATAGCGCAGGCGGCCTTCGCCTAGTCTGGACCTAAATGGCGGTTTCAACTGGCCCTAACCTCGCCACACATCGCCGACTACCTTGGGGTCAACGTACATGGGGCGATTCGACGCCCCTTTTCATTTGGGAGAGCGCCACCATGAAAATGACCACCGAAGAAGCCTTTGTAAAAACACTTCAAAAACACGGAATTGATAACGCGTTCGGGATCATCGGGTCGGCGATGATGCCGATTTCAGACATCTTCCCCGACGCAGGAATCAAGTTCTGGGACTGCGCCCATGAAGGTTCTGCCGGCATGATGTCTGACGGCTTTACCCGCGCTACCGGCAAGATGTCGATGATGATTGCGCAAAACGGCCCCGGCATCACCAACTTCGTGACCGCCGTCAAGACAGCGTACTGGAACCACACGCCTTTGCTTCTGGTTACGCCACAGGCCGCGAACAAGACCATCGGTCAGGGCGGATTTCAGGAAGTCGAGCAGATGAAACTGTTCGAAGACATGGTGGCCTATCAGGAAGAAGTGCGTGACCCGTCCCGCGTGGCCGAGGTTCTGACCCGCGTCATTTCACAGGCCAAACGTCTGTCCGGTCCCGCCCAGTTGAACATCCCGCGTGACTTCTGGACGCAGGTCATCGACATCGAAATTCCTGACCCGATCGAATTCGAAGCCTCCCCCGGTGGCCAGAACTCGGTCGCCGAAGCGGCCAGGATCCTGTCCGAAGCAAAGAACCCCGTCATCCTGAACGGTGCAGGCGTTGTCCTGTCCAAAGGGGGTCTGGCCGCATCGCAGGAACTGGCAGAGCGCCTGACAGCCCCCGTCTGCGTTGGCTATCAGCACAATGACGCTTTTCCCGGCAACCACCCTCTGTTCGCTGGCCCGCTTGGCTACAACGGCTCCAAGGCGGGTATGCAACTTATCTCCGAAGCAGATGTTGTGCTGTGCCTTGGCACCCGCCTCAACCCGTTCTCGACCCTGCCCGGCTACGGCATCGAATACTGGCCAACCGACGCCAAGATCATTCAGGTCGACATCAACCCCGATCGCATCGGCCTGACCAAGAAAGTCACCGTTGGCATCGTCGGTGATGCCGCCAAGGTGGCAAGCGGTATCCTTGACCAGCTGGCCGATGATGCAGGTGACGCAGGCCGCGAGGAGCGTAAAGCCAACATCGCGCAAAAGAAGTCGGCCTGGGCCCAGGAACTGACGTCCATGAACGAAGAGCAGGATGACCCGGGCACCAACTGGAACGAACGTGCGCGCGCGGCCAAACCGGACTGGATGAGCCCCCGGATGGCATGGCGCGCGATTCAGGCGGCGCTTCCTGTCGAGGCGATCATCTCCTCCGACATCGGCAACAATTGTGCCATCGGCAACGCATATCCATCCTTTGAAGAGGGCCGGAAGTACCTTGCACCCGGTCTGTTCGGCCCATGCGGCTATGGTCTGCCCGCCATCGTGGGGGCCAAGATCGGTCGCCCCGACGTGCCGGTCGTCGGCTTTGCCGGTGATGGTGCCTTTGGGATTGCGGTGAACGAACTGACGGCCATTGGGCGCGGTGACTGGCCTGCCATCACCCAGATCGTTTTCCGCAACTACCAGTGGGGCGCGGAAAAGCGGAACTCGACCCTTTGGTTCGATGATAACTTTGTTGGGACCGAGCTGGACGAAGAAGTGTCCTACTCCGGTATCGCAAACGCTTGCGGCCTGAAGGGCGTCGTGGCCCGCACTCAGGAAGAACTGACAGCAGCGCTGAACCAAGCGATCAAGGACCAGATGGAAAACGGCATCACCACACTGATCGAAGCCATGATCAACCAGGAACTTGGTGATCCTTTCCGCCGCGATGCGATGAAGAAGCCGGTGCAAGTCGCAGGCATCAGCAAAGACGACATGCGCGCGCAGGTCGTTTGATCTTCGTGACAGTCATTGAACGAACAGGTTGGGCCGCATGAGCGTGCTGGATACCCTCCAGCGTCGCGCTGCGGCCCAGCCCGCGCATATCGTCCTGAGCGAGGGCTTTGATCCGCGCATTGTTTCGGCTGCGGTGCGTGCAGTCAATTCGGGCCTCGGGCAGATCACCCTTGTCGGGGATACCGCAACCGTCACCGAACAACTCGACGCCATCGGTGCGGCGCCATCCGACATGCTGCACATCGCTGATCCAGCGGCGTCCGCTCTGACTTCCGACGTGGCGGATACGTTTTTCGAATTGCGCAAACACAAAGGCGTCACAGCAGAAATGGCACGGCAACAAGCGCATGACCCCATGGTGTTTGCCGCCATGCTGGTGCGTATGGGCCATGCCGATGGAACCGTCGGCGGGGCCGTCGCCACAACATCGGACACCGTACGCGCCGCATTGCAGGTGATTGGCAAAGCCGAGAACGCCGCCCTCGTTTCCAGCTTTTTCCTTATGGTTTTGCCCGAGGGTCACGCATCTGGGCGTGACGCGATGATTTTCTCGGACAGCGGGTTGGTCATCGACCCGAGCAGGCAAGAGCTGGCTGCGATCGCCGCACAATCCGCCGGGTCTTTTGCCGCCCTGCTTGGTGCTGAACCACGGGTTGCCATGTTATCCTTTTCCACAAAAGGCAGCGCGCGCCACCCCGCGGTCGCCAAGGTGACGGACGCCGCCAAACTTCTGCGCGAAAACCACCCGCACATCGCGTCAGATGGCGAACTTCAGTTCGACGCCGCCTTTGATCCCGGGGTCGGCGCCAGCAAGGCCAAAGGGTCAAACGTGGCAGGTCAGGCGAACGTCATGATCTTTCCAAACCTCGACGCAGGCAACATCGGATACAAAATTGCGCAGCGTGTCGGCGGATGTGCGGCAATCGGCCCGATCCTCCAAGGGCTTGCAAAGCCTGCCAATGACCTGTCACGTGGGTGCACGGCGGATGATGTTGTCCACATGATCGCCGTAACCGCACTGCAAGCCGCAGCCAATCAGGAGCGCACATGAACCAGCCCAAACTTGATCTGTCGCCCAAAGTATCTGACGAAGTGCGCAAAACCACCTGCTACATGTGCGCCTGCCGGTGTGGCATCAACGTCCATCTCAAATCAGGCAAGGTCGCCTATATCGAAGGCAACCGCGACCACCCGGTGAACAAGGGGGTGCTCTGCGCCAAGGGGTCTGCGGGCATCATGCAGGTGAACGCGCCGTCGCGGCTCAGGGCACCGCTCAAACGGGTCGGGCCACGCGGTTCCGGCTCGTTCGAAGAGATCAGCTGGGAAGAGGCCCTGCAAATCGCCACCGACTGGCTGGAACCCATTCGCAAGGACAACCCCGAAAAGCTGGCGTTTTTCACAGGCCGCGACCAGTCGCAGTCGTTCACCAGCCTTTGGGCTCAAAGCTTTGGCACCCCCAATTATGCCGCGCATGGTGGTTTCTGCTCCGTCAACATGGCGGCTGCAGGCATCTACACGATGGGCGGGGCGTTTTGGGAATTCGGCCAGCCCGACTGGGACCACACCAAACTGTTCATGCTGTTCGGCGTGGCAGAAGATCACGATAGCAACCCGATCAAGATGGGCATCGGCAAAATCAAGGCCCGCGGCGCGCGCGTCGTTGGGGTGAACCCGATCCGCAGCGGCTATAACGCCGTCGCCGATGACTGGGTCGGTATTACACCGGGCACAGACGGGTTGTTCATTCTGTCTCTCGTGCATTGCCTGATGAAGGCCGGCAAGATCGACGTCACTTATCTGGCGCAATTCACCAACGCGCCCTGCCTTGTGAATGGCGACGAAAAATCGCCCGAGTTTGGCCTGCTCTTGCGCGATGACGATGGCAAGGAACTGGTGATTGATCGGGCAACGGGCAAGCTGACGCCTTTTGACCAAAAGGGGGTCAAACCGGATCTGACAGCCACCCACCGCCACGCTGGCATCAGCCATCGCACCGTCATGCAACATATGGCCGAACGGTATCTGACAGACGAGTACGCGCCCGAAACCGTGGCCGAGAAGGTTGGCATATCGGCAAAACGCATCCGCACGCTGGCGGGCGAGATTGCCCGCGTCGCCTTTGACGAGGCGTTTGAGCTTGAACAGGAATGGACTGATTTCCGGGGCGAGACACACAAGACGATGCAGGGACGCCCGGTGTCTTTCCACGCGATGCGCGGGATTTCGGCCCATGCCAACGGGTTTCAGACCTGTCGCGCGCTGCACGTGCTGCAAATTCTTCTGGGCAGTGTCGAAGTGCCGGGGGGGTTCCGCTTTAAACCGCCCTACCCTAAACCTGCGACCGCGCACCCAAAGCCGCATTGCAAGGTCACACCCGACAGCCCGCTTGATGGCCCTCACCTCGGCTTTACACACGGCCCTGACGACCTTGCCCTAAAAGAAGACGGGACACCCGCGCGCATCGACAAGGCCTTCAGCTGGGAAAACCCGATGTCGAGCCACGGCTTGATGCATATGGTCATCTCGAACGCCTATGCCGGTGATCCATACAAGATCGACACGCTGTTCATGTACATGGCCAACATGTCGTGGAACTCTTCCATGAACACAGGCGGCGTCATGAAGATGCTGACAGACAAGGACGAAAGCGGCGAATACGTGATCCCGAGGATCATCTATTCGGATGCGTACAGTTCAGAAATGGTCGCCTATGCCGATCTGGTTTTGCCCGACACCACATACCTTGAACGGCATGATTGTATTTCCCTGCTCGATCGCCCGATTTGCGAAGCGGACGCCGCAGCCGACGCCATCCGCTGGCCCGTGGTCGAACCGGACCGTGATGTGCGCGGCTTCCAGTCGGTGCTGTGTGAATTGGGGGCAAAACTGAACCTGCCCGCCTTCACCAATGCCGATGGCAGTCAGAAATACGCCGATTACGCAGACTACATCGTCAACCACGAACGCAAACCCGGCATCGGGCCACTCGCAGGCTGGCGCATGGGTGAAAAGGGGCTGACCAACGGGCGCGGCGGTGTGAACGAAGGCCAGCTTGACAGTTACATCAACAATGGCGGCTTTTTCGTGGAACACATTCCAGAGGGCGCGACCTACTACAAACCGTGGAACGCCGCCTATCAGGACTGGGCCGTCAGCATGGGCTTGTTCGACAGCCCGCAGCCTTATCTTTTCTCGCTTTATGTCGAACCAATGCGCCGCTTCCAGCTGGCTGCCGAAGGGCACGGAGACCGGCAACCCCCCGACCACCTGCGCGACCGGATCAAGCATGCGATGGACCCGCTGCCGATGTGGTACGACCCGGCGCCAGACAACAAGGGCGAAGATTACCCCATCACCGCGCTGACTCAGCGCCCTATGGCGATGTACCACTCCTGGGGCAGTCAGAACGCGTGGTTGCGCCAGTTGCATGGGCACAACCCGCTCTATCTGCCCACCAAGCTGATGCGCGAAAACGATCTGAGCGACGGGGATTGGGCGCGGGTCACGTCTCCACACGGCGAAATCACCGTGCCTGTTCTGGAAATGGCCGCACTGAACGAAAACACCGTGTGGACTTGGAACGCGATTGGCAAACGGAAAGGCGCATGGGCATTGGACGACAATGCGCCCGAAGCGACCAAAGGGTTCCTGCTCAATCACCTGATACACGAATTGTTGCCGCCCAAAGGGGACGGATTGCGATGGGCCAACTCTGACCCGATCACCGGGCAGGCGGCATGGTTCGATCTCAAGGTGCGCATCGAAAAAGCCGAAGCGCTGACGGAATCCCAACCCAGCCTGCCACCGATTGCTTCGCCCGTCGGCAAGGATCCAGGCGATCTTGTCTGGAAGGTTGGCAAATGACCCCCGTCCAACGCACCCTGCTTGCCATCGTGGCCTTCGTCACACTCGCCGTCGGCTCCTTCATCTATTTCATCGCCAACTGGGACAGCAGCAAAGCAGAACCCATCGGCGCCCTCAATGAACATGGCACGCAACAGGCGTCCCTCTTCTCTGATTCAAAAAAATCCCGGGGTCTGGGGCAGCGCCCCAGTCCCGCATTCTCAAGCAGCGGGACATAAACATGACGACACTTCCCACCTCCACACAGAAAAAACTCGGCCTCGTCATCGACCTGGACACCTGCGTCGGATGCCACGCCTGCGTGATCTCATGCAAAGGCTGGAACACGGAAAACTACGGCGCGGCTCTGTCCGATACGGATGCCTACGGAGCCGACCCATCGGGCACCTTCCTCAATCGCGTGCACAGCTACGAAGTGCAGCCAGCGCAAGGCGAGGCACAGTTGATCCACTTCCCCAAATCCTGCCTGCATTGCGAAGACGCGCCCTGCGTCACCGTTTGCCCCACCGGGGCCAGTTACAAGCGGGTCGAGGATGGGATTGTGCTGGTCAACGAAAGCGACTGCATCGGCTGCGGCCTGTGCGCTTGGGCCTGCCCGTACGGCGCGCGCGAGATGGACGCCGTCGAAAAAGTGATGAAGAAATGCACGCTTTGCGTGGACCGTATCTACAACGAAAACCTGCCCGAGATTGACCGCGAACCGGCCTGCGTGCGCACCTGCCCCGCAGGTGCCCGGCACTTCGGTGACTTCGCCGACCCCGAAAGCAACGTCTCCAAACTGACCGCAGAACGGGGCGGCATGAATCTGATGCCGGAACAGGGGACCAAACCGGTGAACAAATACCTGCCCCCGCGGCCAAAGGATACGCTGTCAGCACCATCAGGTGACATCGACATCCTCGCCCCCTACCTCGAACCCGTGGCACAGGAGGCCAAAGGTTTCCTCGGCTGGCTTGACAAAACGCTGGAGAAGATCTGATGCATCCAGCGCCTTCCGTCATATTCTTTACCGTTTTTTCCGGGATCGGTTTTGGGCTCCTGACGTTCCTTGGGCTCGGTTACCCGCGTGTCACGGGCTTCACCGCCTTTGCCTTTTTCTTCATTGCCTATCTCGCAGCCGTCGGTGGTCTGATCTCGTCGACCTTCCACCTCGGGCACCCCGAACGCGCGCTCAAGGCGTTCACGCAGTGGCGCTCCTCATGGCTCAGCCGTGAAGGCTGGTGTGCTGTGATCGCCTTGCTGACCATGGCGCTTTACGCCGCGGGTCTGGTGTTCCTTGACCAACGCTGGTGGCTTGTGGGCCTCATCGGGTCGGCCTTTTCGGTGCTGACTGTTTTCACCACATCGATGATCTACACCCAGCTCAAGACCATCCCGCGCTGGAACTCCGCCCTGACCCCAGTGATGTTCCTCAGCTACGCGCTGGCAGGTGGGGCGCTTTTGTCCGGGCAGGAACCGTGGGCGATCATCCTGCTGCTTGTCGCAGCTGCGACGCAAATTGCCCTCTGGGCGCAGGGCGACGGCGCCTTTGCGCGCTCAGGCACCACACTGGCCACGGCAACCGGACTTGGACCGCGCGGCGATGTGCGCGCTTTCGAGCCGCCCCATACAGGCACCAATTACCTGGTCAAGGAATTCGCCTTCACCGTCGGGCGCAAGCACAGCCAAAAGGTACGGATTATCTCGATCATTCTGATGGCCGGGGTGCCAATCCTGTTCCTGCTGCCGCCGTTTTCGCATGTCCTCGCCGCGCTGGCCGTGGCAAGCCACGTGGCAGGCGCGCTTGCCTCAAGATGGCTGTTCTTTGCAGAAGCCGAACACGTGGTCGGGCTCTACTACGGAAAACGCTGAGGTAAGGCGGACGTGTCGTCCGCCCTGCCGTCAGAGCAACCCGGCGTGGGCCAAGCCGGCATCCACCAGCGCCTTTGTTTCATCCGTCAGGGTGGTCAGGGGCAAACGCACTTCGTCTGAACACAGATCCAATCGTGACATCGCGTATTTGACGCCGCAGAGGCCCGGTTCAGTGAACACCGCTTTGTGCAGGGGCATGACCTTGTCCTGTATCTCCAGCGCAGTGGCATAGTCACCGGCAAGGCAAGCCTCCTGCATCCGGCTGAGCAGGTTCGGCGCCACATTGCCCGTCACCGTGATGCAACCCACACCTCCTTGGGCGTTAAACCCATGGGCGGTGGCATCCTCGCCAGACAACTGGATGAAATCGGGGCCGCACGACATGCGCTGATCACAGACCCGCGCAAGATCGCCTGTTGCGTCCTTGACACCAACAATACGGGGCAGTCTGGACAACTCACCCATCGTGGCCGGGCTCATGTCGATCACCGAGCGCGGCGGAATGTTGTAGATGACGATCGGCAGGTCAGCACACTCATGCAGCGCCGTGTAGTGCGCAATCAGACCGCGTTGCGTGGGCTTGTTGTAATAGGGGGTCACGACCAGGGCCGCGTCCGCCCCGACTTTCTTGGCAAACTGGACAAAACGGATCGCTTCGGCGGTATTGTTCGACCCCGCCCCTGCAACAACCGGAATCCGGCCTGCAACGGTCTTCACAACCGTCTCGATCACGGTCTCATGCTCTTCATGGCTTAGCGTCGGGCTTTCACCGGTCGTGCCGACGGGGGCCAGACCATGGCTGCCCTGTTCGATATGCCATTCGACCAGCTTCTTGAGCGTGTCCAGATCCAAAGCGCCGTTACGAAACGGCGTGACGAGGGCAGGTATGGAACCTTTCAGCATGTCGACGCTCCTTTTTTGTCGTTTGGCCGGCAAATGGCCTGGGATTAAATTTCGCCAATCCCGGAAAGTTCAGTTGAAACATCACCAACCAGGGATAAGCTCAAAGCCTCTAGCCATGCAGCAAAGGAAATTGCAAGAGATGAGCCGGTTTGCAGGCATCTTGATCGCGCTTTTCCTCGGGGCGGCGGTGGCATCCGCAGAACGGCCGCGTCCCTTGGGCTGGGCCATAGATGCGGTGCGCAGCGGCAATTGGGACGTCGCAGCGACGCTGGCCGCGCGTGACGGGCCGGTGGCTGCGGACGTGATCGAATGGCACCGCTTGCGCGTCGGGCGCGGCACCTACGCCGAAGTCGAGGCCTTTCTTGCCCGCCGTCCCGACTGGCCGGGTATCGCTTTGCTGCGCCGCCGTGCCGAACCCGCAGTGGCTGCCGCCGGGGCTGACGCCGTGCGCGCGTTTTACAGCGTGTCTGACCCCCAAAGCGCCCAAGGTGTTCTTGATTACGCCGCCGCACAAGCTGAAATTGGCAATTCCGGCGAGGCAGAAGCCAGCGTTGTTCTGGCCTGGCGCACCTTGCCGATGTCGGACAGTGTTCATGCGCGCTACCTTGCACGCCATGGCGATCTGTTGGCGCCTCACCACAGCGCCCGCGCCGCAGCCATGGTATGGGATGGCCTGCGCAGCCCGGCAGAGCGCATGTACAACCTGATCCCCGAAGGCGAAGTTGCACTGGCCCGCGCACGTTTCGCATTGCAAGCCCGCTCCGGCGCAGTCGATGCATTGATCGAGGCCGTACCCGAGGCTCTCAAGACTGATCCCGGTCTTGCCCATGACCGGTTCGAATGGCGTGTTCGCAAGGGGCGGTGGGCGGATGCCAAGGCGCTGCTTCTGGAACGCTCGGTCTCTGCCGAGTCTCTCGGCCGCCCCGAAAAATGGTCCAACCGCCGCCGCGCACTGGCCCGCGACGAAATGCGGGACGGGGACGCGGCCCTTGCCTATCAACTCGCCTCACAGCACTTTCTGACCGAAGGATCGCATTTTGCTGCTCTGGAATGGCTGTCAGGCTATATCGCCCTGCGCAAACTGAACGACCCTGAACTGGCGCTGGGCCATTTTCAGGCGCACAGCGATGCAACGAAATCGCCGATCTCGCAGGGCCGAGCCGGATATTGGATCGGACGCGCCCATGAGGCCTTGGGGAACGCGGATGCCGCGCTGTCGTCGTATGCGGACGGCGCTCTTTACCAAACGTCGTTTTATGGATTGCTCGCTGCGGAACGGGGCAAGCTGCCACGAGATCCCTATCTCGACGGGTCCGAAGCCTTTCCCGACTGGCGCGGCTCGGAACTGGCGGCGCGCGATCTGTTTGAGGCAGGGCTGTTGTTGCAAGCCTCCGGCGAGATCACACTGGCGGAAAGGTTCTGGACCCATCTTGCCGAAGAGCTTGATCGCGAACAGGCCGGGCAGTTGGGTCAGGCAGCCCTTGATGTGGGCCAGCCCCACATCGCCGTGATGATCGGCAAACGCGTGGCGCTCAACGGGCGCACCCTTCACGCGCCGTACTATCCCCTGCACCCGCTGGCCGAGGCTGATTTGCCCATGGCCCCGGAAATGACCCTTGCCATAGCGCGGCGTGAAAGCGAATTTGACCCGGTCGTGCAATCCGGGGTCGGCGCGCGGGGCCTGATGCAGATCATGCCCGCCACCGGGCGCGAGGTCGCCGCCTCATTGGGGCGCAGTGATGAACACAGCACCGAAAGGCTGATCTCCGATCCTGTTTACAACGCCGAACTCGGGGCCGCTTTCCTGTCGCAACTGGCCGCCCGTTTCGATGGCAACGTGATCCTGATGTCTGCCGCCTACAACGCAGGCCCCGGCCGTCCGGTCAACTGGATCGCGCGTTTTGGCAACCCGCGCAAAGGCACCGCCGAATTCGACATGATCGACTGGATCGAACACATCCCCTTTCGCGAAACGCGCAACTACGTGATGCGGGTGGCCGAAAGCCTGCCCATCTATCGCGCGCGTCTGGGCAAGGATGCACTGCCAATTCCGTTCAGCGAGGAACTCACCGGCTCAACTCTGCTGCCGTTCGCGCCACAGGGTGAATAGACCCGCACCGACAACGATCAGTGCGCCGATCAGAACATTGATCTCGAGCGCTTCACCAAAGACGGCGATGCCGACACTGGCCGCAAAAACCATCTGGAAGTAAGCAAAGGGCTGTACGGCGCTTGCCTCAGCAACCTCGTAGCAGCGGATCAGCAGCCAGTGGCCAAGCGACCCCGTCATGCAGAGCGCCGCCATCCACGCCCAGTCTGCACCCGTCATCGGCTCCCAAAACCACAGGCCCACTGCGGTCATGCCCACAGCCCCCACCGTGCCTGTCCAGAAAAAGCTGGTGGCGGTGGTGTCATCCCGGGCGACATAGCGGGTCAGCAGGCCATAGGTGGCAAACATGATTGCCGCGATCAGCGGGATAACGGCGGCCGGGTTGAACACGCCAAGGCCGGGTTTGAGGATGAACAGAACACCGATGAACCCAACGCCAATGGCCACCCAACGCCGCCAGCCCACACGCTCACCCAGAATGGGCCCGGACAAGGCTGCGACCAACAACGGGTAGGCTGCGAACACCGCGTGGCTTTCGACCAGCCCCAGAATGGTGAACCCTGTCACCATCACGCAAATCTCTGCTGCCAGCAGCGCACCGCGAGTCATCTGGATCACAGGCCGCCTCGTGCGCGCCGCTGCGACGATTCCCCCGGCCTTTCGGCTGGCTATGGTGATGACAAAGGCCGCAAAGAACCAATAGCGGATCATCACAACCATGTAGACGTTGTATTCCCCCGCCAGATGGCGCGAGATTCCGTCCTGCCCGGCAAAGACGATGGAGGTTGCAATCATGAAGGCAATGCCAAGCCGGGTATTGTTGCCCGCGCTCATCTCAGCACCGCGCGGGTCATGTGCCGCTTGCGTCCAAAACCGGAAGCGCGGGTCACATCAAAACCCGCCGCCTCCAAACCCCGGCGAACAAACCCAGCGGCCGTATAGGTCGCCGCCGTCCCGTGTGGGCGGGTATGCCGCGCCACTTCGGCCATCAAATCCGGTCCCCACATTTCGGGGTTCTTGGCCGGAGAAAAGCCATCCAGAAACCACGCATCCGCCTGACCCAGCCAGTTGGGCAAAGTCTCGCGTGCGTCGCCTGCAATCACCTCCAGAGTCGCATCCTCAAACGTCGAGCGGCCATCAGCGCCAAGTGTATCGACCAAAGCCTGTGCCAGCGGGGCAAGCTCGGGAAAGGCCGCATGGGCCAACGCCATGTCCGCAGGGGCCATCGGGTAGGCCTCGAAACTCGTGAAGTGAAACCTTCCGGACACTCCCGCTGCCCGCCATGCGGCCCAGCTCGTGAGGAAATTCAAACCCGTACCAAACCCAAGCTCTGCGATGGCAAACCCGTCGCGGAAACGCAAAGGCAAGTCGTTCCCGCCCAGAAATACGTGGCGCGTCTCGGCCAGCCCGTTGTCCAGACTGAAATACGGATCATCAAAGCGCACGGAAACCGGCACGCCCCCATCGCGCCATTCCAGTTCTGCCGGCTGGTCCTGCATCTTAAGTCCTTGTAAGGAAGGCATTCAAACCAGCGTGACCTTGGCGGAAGGATCAGACCTTGGCAACGGACAAGATCACAGTGCGAGGTGCAGGAATTTTCGGGCTTTCCATCGCGTGGGTTCTGACGCAACGCGGGGCGAAGGTTCAGGTGATTGACCCCGGCGGTGTAGGCGCAGGCGCCAGCGGCGGCATCGTCGGAGCCCTTGCCCCGCACGTGCCCGAAAACTGGAACCCGAAAAAGCAGTTTCAACTGGAAAGCCTGCTGATGGCGGCGGCCTTTTGGGAGGAGGTCGAGGCGGTCGGCGGCCTATCCCCCGGATATGCCCGCGCGGGGCGTATACAGCCCATCGCAGACGCCGCCGCTCTTGCTTTGGCCAAGGCGCGTGAGGACACGGCCAAGTCCCTTTGGGGAGGCTCTGCGCGATGGCAGGTGCGGCCCATCAAGAACCGGAACTGGTGCGCGCCGAGTGCAACGGGACTGGAAATCCACGACACACTGAGTGGGCGCATACACCCAAAGCAGGCCTGCACGGCTCTTGCCGCTGCCCTGAATGTACGGGGTGTCGAGGTTATGACAGATGGCCAAGAAACGCCTCTCACCGTGCACGCGACAGGAGTCGCAGGGCTTGAGGCGCTCAATTCCGAATATCCCCGGCTGGTCGGCGCAGGAGTGAAGGGGCAGGCCGCTCTGCTAGATTTTTCGCACCCAGACGCCCCCCAACTCTTTGCCGATACGCTGCATATCATCCCACATGCGGACGGCACCACGGCCATTGGGTCCACGACAGAGCGGGTCTATGACGACCCGACCGGGACGGATGCACAGCTTGACGATGTCGTCGCCCGCGCGCGGGCCGCAGTGCCAGCCCTGGCGGACGCCCCGGTTTTGGCCCGCTGGGCCGGGCTGCGCCCGCGCAGCCGTAGCCGCGCGCCAATGCTTGGGGCCTGGCCCGACCGCCCCGGGCACTTCATCGCAAATGGCGGCTTCAAAATCGGGTTCGGCATGGCGCCGAAAATTGCACATGTCATGGCGGACCTGATCCTTGAAGGGAGGAACGCGATCCCGCCGGGGTTCGAAGTCGCCGCCTCGCTTTAGGCGCTGGCGGTCATACACAGCCGCCCGTCCGGCCCCCGTACCCAAAGCGCGCGCCCTTTTCGACACAGCGTTGCAGTCTCGTGATGCATCAAGGGCGCCGTGGCTCTGAAGGAAAACGTGCTCAGTGGACCAAGATCGCGTGCGGCCATCAGCATCAGATGTTGCGCGAGTAGAGGGCCATGCACGACCAGCCCGTCATATCCCTCAACTTCGCGCGCGTAGGGCTGATCGTAATGAATCCGGTGTCCATTGAACGTGAGCGCCGAGTAGCGAAAGAGCAGGGTGGCGTCGAAATGCACTGCTTCTGTCACGCTTTCATCGACAGGGGCATCCGGGACAACCGGGTGCGGCGCATTCGGGTCCGGGTCTTCACGATAGACCAGATCCTGCCATTCAATCAGGCACAGCGTATCTGCTTGCCACACTTCATGGCGCAAGATGACAAAAGCCAGCGGGCCAGTACGCCCCTCCTTGCGCGTGGCGGCTTCGCATACTGAAACGCGGCGCGCTTTGGTCCCGAGGCGCAATGAGGCCTCGAATTTCAAACGCCCCCCCGCCCACATCCGGCGCGGCAGGCCCATATCCGGGATCAGGCCGCCCACGCGTGGATGGCCGTCGCGCCCCAGTTCGGCACCCGCCAGCGGCGTCCAGAAGTAGATCTGGTGAAAAAAAGGCGGCAGCGCGTCTCCCGCCACCAAGTCAGGCACCTGGCCCAGGACCACCTGCAACGCCTGCGCGCGCGCCGGGTCCATTACGTCGCTTTGCGTCAGAGATATTTCCGTCTGCATCCCGCAATCATGCGCAATGGAGCCGGCGAGGAACAGTCAAAATCGGACCTAAACCCCACTGCGGGATCAGCGCGCGATCTCTGCCTTGAGGTTCTCCATCAGGGCGGTGAGGTCCTTGATGTACATCTCGCCCGTCAACTGCCCGGCTTCATCAAATTGCTGGCCAGACGCCGCGAGGTGTACTTCGGGCCCCGGCAACAGACGCGGGCGAAAGGGCACCATATAGGTGCGCAGGATCAGTTGCGCCCGCTCACCGCCGGCACGGCCTGCCGCCGCTGACATGACCGCCACTGGCTTGTTTGCCCATGGGCTCCCCTTGGTCCGACTTACCCAGTCCAGCGCGTTCTTCAGGGCGCCCGATGGGCCCTTGTTGTATTCCGGGGTCGATATGATGACCGCATGTGCCGATCCGATCTGTTCGGACAAGGTGACGGCAGCCTCGGGCACACCCTCCGCCTCTTCAAGATCACCATCGTAGAGGGGCATTTGCAAATCCGCCTCGACGTAGGTGCACGCGCCAAACAAACGCGCAGCCTCGCGGAGAAGCTTTCGATTGGTTGCGTCCGCACGCAGTGATCCGGAAATGCCCAGCAGGGTTGGGGTGCTCATCGTTTCTCTCCTCATGACTGCGCACAAAGATGACCCGACCACCCCGCAAAGCAAGAG
>JBCBDZ010000048.1:0-18438 GCA_038529225.1 Pseudomonadota bacterium
CATCCTTATTGCTCAATATGCCTGTGGCGCCCAACATGGCGGCATGGGCGCGCGAGCCTGCAATATCCTGGGACGCCATGCGCTGGTCAAACCCGATCGAGGCATTAATTGCCTCCATGATCGCGTCCGGCCCGGCGGCAAAGCGTCCGCCCCACATGGTGTTTGCAGATTTGTCGGTCATGGACAGGCCCTTGAGAGGTAAGAAGATGAAAAGACTGGTTGCTGCTGCCCTCTACATGGCGCTGGCCTTGGGTGCAATTCCCGGACATGCCGACACATCCGCCGCTGCGGCCCTGCGCGAGGGCGACATGCGCAAGTTGATCTTTCACGACACGCCCGAGGCTGTGTCCAATGCAGCCTTTGATCTGGCCGATGATGCAGGACAAATCACGCTGGAAGAGTTTCAGGGCAAGCACATACTGGTGAACTTCTGGGCGACATGGTGTGCGCCGTGCCGCCACGAGATGCCGATGCTGTCCGAGTTGCAGACCGAGTTTGGCGGTGATGCGTTTGAGGTGGTCACAATCGCTACGGGGCGCAACAACCCGGCAGCCATCGTGAAGTTCCTGAACGAGATCGGGGCCACAAACTTGCCCCGCTATCAGGACCCCAAGCAGAAACTGGCCGCGCAAATGGGCGTTTTTGGCCTGCCGATCACGGTTTTGATCGACCCTCAGGGGCGCGAAATCGCCCGGTTGCGCGGGGACGCAGACTGGTCAAGCGACAGCGCCAAGGCGATCATCGCCGAACTGATCGGCGCGGGCAGCTAGACCCAGATTTACAGATTTGACGGTTTGACCTAGGCTTCTTTGTATTTTCAAAGGAGATGATTATGCGGTTTCAAATGAGCCTGTGGGTCGCGGCATTCTGCGCTGCCATGGTCACCACAACATCCGCGCAGACCGTCCAGCTGAACAAGAACGGACGCAACGTGCAAGTCGTCAGCAATGCGAAACTTGGCCCGAAGAGCACGCAATTCATGAAGGAATGGCGAAACGGGCGTTCGTTTTTTGGCGCTTTGGTCTTCAACAGTGCCGAAGATGGCCAGTGGGGTTCGATTTACGGTTTTCACTCGCTCGAAACTGCGCGCAAAGGCGCCATGGCCCTTTGCCGCGCGGACGCAAAGCAACCCAACGCTTGCTTTGAATATGCGTATGTACTTCCGCGCGGCTATGACCCCAACGCATCCGGCCAGACGCTTGGCAAGGAAGCACAGGACGCGTTTCGGGGAAAGTACACGAAGTCACAGAAAAAGGGCACCTTTGCAGCTTTTGCCATCAGCGATGCATTTGACTGGGGTTGGGCAAACAACCGTCCTAGCGCCGCCGCAGCCCAAGAGCAGGCCATCCTGAACTGTGAGGCGTCGATCGCGCGGTCCAAGGCGGGTGCATCACCGACAACGAGAAAGGCCTTGAAACTCGACCGCCTGAAATGCCGGGTGATCCATACGGCGCAACGCTGAAACGCATCCGGGGCGCGGCACGATCGCCATGCGACGAAATTGCTGTCAGGCCGCGTGGCGCAGGATGGCCGCCTCGCTGGTGCTCAGATTGCGGCGGGCGTAGGTGCCGTAGACATGCGGGTCGAACTCAAGATCCGGCAACCGCTCGAGCAAGCGCAAACGATCCTCCTGATCCAGCGTCGACAGCGCCGTGTTGGCCGGATGAAAGCTCTCTGTCTCGATCCCGTTGGCGCGCAATACTTCATGGCGCGGCAACAGAAGGTGGACGTACGTCACCTCCCGCACCATTAAATCAACGCTGATCGTGCTGCCGTTGATCAGGTCCTTGGCCGCCACCAAAACCTCGTCCGTGTTGAACAGATCGCGCGCCACAGGCCCTTCGATCAACATCCGATGCTCGGGCGAAACGAGCAGTTCCTGATCCGGGCGTTCCACGCCCAGTGCGCCCGTCGCAATGCGCACAGGGCGCAGGCGCGGCATGGCAAACAGGCGCGCGCCGGTCATGCGGCGGCTGCCGATCCACTGTATCTCCTGTGCGCCGTTGTCCTTGGTCGACACACGGTCACCTTCGCGCAGATCCTCGATCAGGCAGGGGCCATCGGGGGTGTCGATCCACGTCCCCGGCGTAAAGCAGATCACGCCACCTGCCCCCGCTCCCATCCCATCCCCGGGGGAGGTGTTCAGCGTGTGATGCACCACCCAAAGATCCGTCTCGCGCGGGGGAACCTCATCCACGAACATGAGCAATGGCGGTTTGTGCGGGCCGACATCGATCAGCGTCACGGTATAGCTTTTGCCCCCATCCGTGACGACAAAGCTGTTGTCGGTGATCAGTGGGTCTTCGGTAGGCTCTGCCCCCAAAGGCACGTCTTCGAGCGCGGCCCCTACAAGACGGCGCACCATCCGCGCGGCCCGCCTGCGCAGTGCCTCACTTCCATCCGCCCTGTCCAGACGCAACACGTCGTTGGGCCCATCCACGCGCACGACGTCTCCGCGCCATGCCCAGGCTGCACCCACCGAAAGGGACGGCAGTGGTGCGGCCTCCAGACCATCTACTTCTGTTTGCGACCAGGAGATGACGAACGTGCCACGAAAGCCCGTGTTCATACCTGTATTGCCTGCCTTGTCGTTTTTGTTTTCTTGGGACAAGAAAAAACGGTTTTAGGGAAAAAGTCAAAATTCGTGACGGATTCCAGCGGCTTGGGCGGCGAAAATCAGGGATGTTTCCAAAAGGTGTGGCAAAAGTGTTATAGGTTGTGCCCTAAAACAGCAGCCGCAGGCGCAGGGATCCGATGTATTGCCCCTCGTCCTGCCCTTCGAATTCCTTGCCCAGATAGGTCACCCCGACAAAAGCGCTGACCCCTGTTTCGCTGCGCCAATGCACCCCGGCCCGCACCCGCTCGCGGCTCTCATCAAGGCTGACAGGGTCGTTGTCCGGCAGAAACTCACTGTCAAGAACATGCGCGATGTCGGCCCCGAGGACAAAGCTGAAACCGGTCCATTCTGACTCGATGGCGCGGTAGCGTTGTCCCGTCACACTGTCGCGCACCAAGAGCGCACCACGGCCAAAGTCACCAAAGGTCAGGTCAAAACCGGCCCGCGCCAGTGTTTCATTGCCGGCGCGCGCCTCCAGAAAGGGGCGCAGCGTCGTGGTCGTGCCAAGGGAGACGTTCTGCCCGATTTCAACCACTGCCGTTGGGTTCACCGCGTCGTCAATCTGTGCATCCCGAATGGCATCAGAGGGACGGGGCACATTTATCAGGTCGTGGAGCGCATCCTGAAAGCTGTCCAGCCCGGTCTGAGGTCCCACGATCACCAGATCGCCGCCCACTGCATATTCAGTGGCCCCACGCTGAAAATGGGTGTGCAGCCCCACTGACAGCGCGCCGGCATAGCGCCGGTCCGTATTGGACGGAATGCGCAGGTTTTCCGGTGTGATGATCTCTGCCGCCAGCCGCAATTCGATCAACTGGCCAAAGCCGACAGGTGCCGTTCCGTCCCAGGTCGGTCCCCAGACCCGCGAGGATTGCAGACCGCCCGTACGCCAGCGGTCTCGACCGCCATCGATCACATCGTTATTGAGCAAAAAGCCGTAGCCCAGTCGCTTGCGCTCCTGCGCGTCGGCCGCCGGGGCCGCAAAAGCGGACGCCATCAGCGCCGCCATAATCCATCGAAACATAAAGCCGTCCTGAACCAATGCGCCCCCAAAGCAAGGCCTGAATAGCCGTGCTTGCATCCCTTGCCTAGTGCGCAAAGGTCACAGTCGGGCGGTTTGCCCGCCAGGCGTGTCCTTCCGGGCGCAGGTCAGGACAGTCGGTCTTGAAATTCCACGTCAGCGTGGGCTTACCCGCATTTCGAGAATCCGCAGGAGGCGCAGGTCATGCATCCTTCGACCATGCGCAACTCGTATGATCCACAGGACGCACAGGCTTTTCCGCGTGGCATGCCAAGCTGTGCGACATCAGCCTTCGGATCAGCTTTGAGCCCCATCCCTTCACCTTCGATGAATCCGATGGTGACCATGTGCTGTTCAATCACGCCGCCGATGGCTGCAAGGATGGACGGGATATACTTGCCTCCCATCCATGCTCCGCCGCGCGGGTCGAACACGGCCTTAAGTTCCTCGACCACAAAGCTGACATCCCCCCCACGCCGGAACACGGCTGAGATCATGCGCGTCAGCGCAACGGTCCAGGCAAAATGCTCCATGTTCTTGGAGTTGATGAACACTTCGAAGGGGCGGCGATGCCCACCGATGACGATGTCGTTGATGGTGATGTAAAGCGCGTGCTCGCTGTCGGGCCACTTGACCTTGTAGGTGTTGCCTTCGAGTTCGGCAGGCCGGTCGAGGGGTTCGGACATGTAGATGACGTCGCCATGGGGTTGCATGGGTTCTTCGTCAGAGGTGGTGATGACTTCCGGATCCGCAGGCTTTTCTTCTGCCACCGTCAGCACAGACCCCGTCACCGCATTTGGCCGGTAGGTCGTGCACCCTTTGCACCCGGTATCCCAAGCCTGCATGTAGACATCCTTGAACGCATCAAAGCTGATGTCTTCGGGGCAGTTGATTGTTTTCGAAATGCTCGAATCCACCCACTTTTGCGCGGCGGCCTGCATTTTCACATGATCCGCCGGAGCCAGCGTCTGTGCGTTGACAAAGTAGTCCGGCAACTCTGCATCGCCCTTCAACTCTCGCCACATCTGCACTGCGTAATCGACGACCTCTTCTTCGGTGCGGGACCCATCCTTCTGCAACACCTTGCGGGTGTAGGCATAGGCAAACACGGGTTCGATCCCGGAACTGACGTTCCCGGCATAAAGCGAAATCGTGCCCGTCGGTGCGATCGAGGTCAGAAGCGCATTGCGAATACCATGTTTGGCCACCGCGGCACGCACGTCCTCGTCCATGGCTTGCATCGTGCCAGAGGCAAGGTAGCCATCCGCGTCAAACAGCGGGAACGCGCCTTTCTCCTTTGCCAATTGCACGGACCCCAGGTACGCGGCGCGGGCAATCGCTTTCAACCAGCGCTCCGTCTGACGCGCCGCCTCGTCGGATCCATAGCGCAATCCCACCATCAACAGCGCATCTGCCAACCCAGTCACACCAAGGCCAATACGGCGCTTGGCCGCTGCCTCGCGGGCCTGGGCCTCAAGTGGGAATTTTGAGGCATCAACAACGTTGTCCATCATCCGCACAGCAGTACCAACCAGCTCGATCAGTTGATCTTCGTCCATAGCGGCGGCCTCGGAGAACGGGTCAGACACCAACCGGGCGAGGTTGATCGAACCGAGCAGACACGCCCCATAGGGCGGCAGCGGTTGTTCACCGCAGGGGTTCGTTGCCGCAATCGTCTCGCAGTAATTCAGGTTGTTGGCCGCATTGATCCGATCGATAAAGATCACGCCAGGCTCGGCGTAATCATATGTCGCCTGCATGATCCCGTTCCACAGATCACGCGCCTGCACGGTCTTGTAGACGTGACCATCAAACTGCAAATCCCATGGTCCGTCCGCCTTCACCGCTTCCATGAACGCATCTGTCACCAGTACCGACACGTTGAACATGCGAAGGCGGGCAGCATCGGATTTTGCCGTGATGAAGTCTTCGATATCCGGGTGATCGCAGCGCATCGTCGCCATCATCGCCCCGCGGCGCGATCCGGCAGACATGATCGTCCGGCACATCGCGTCCCACACATCCATGAACGACAAGGGGCCTGATGCATCCGCTGCCACGCCCTTTACCCCGGCCCCTTTGGGCCGGATGGTCGAAAAGTCATAGCCGATCCCACCGCCCTGCTGCATGGTCAGCGCGGCCTCTTTCAGCATGTCGAAGATACCGCCCATGCTGTCCGGGATCGTGCCCATGACAAAGCAATTAAACAGAGTGACCGAGCGTGCGGTGCCTGCCCCCGCCGTGATGCGACCGGCAGGCAGAAATTTGAAATCCTCCAGAGCCGCGTAAAACGTGCCTTCCCACTCTGCCGGGTTGGTTTCAACGCTTGCAAGGTCGCGCGCGATCCGGTGCCAGCTGTCCTCGACCGTTTCGTCAATGGGGGTGCCATCGGCCTCCTTGAAGCGGTACTTCATGTCCCAGATCTGTTCGGCAATTGGCGCGGCAAAGCGTGTCATTGAGGCATCCCCCTACGGGCCGCCGATTCTGTCGGCAGCGGTGAAGACGAGTACAGTACCACAGCCCGCACAAACCACAACAAATAGTTGCGCTTGACGTCTTGAATACCAAATCTAGTGGCGCGACAACCACAACACCTTGCAGTGCATGATCCACGTGCTACAATATTTGGTGTGGGCGAGGGGTGAGTCTGTGGATAACTATATCAACCTGATCAAACTGAGCGTGGGTTCTGAAACCATCGACGACCTGGCCGCATGGCAAGCAACCAAGCGGGCCCAAACGCCAGATGGTCTGCCCCGTCACGTCACCCGCATGTGGCCCAAGCGCGAAGGCGACATCCTGAATGGTGGCTCGATCTTCTGGGTGATCAAAGGCGTGCTGACCTGTCGGCAGCGCATCCTGCGGCTTGATGAGTACATCGGTCAGGACGGGATCAGACGCTGCGCGATTGTCTCCGACCCCGAATTGGTTCGGGTACAGTCCGCCCTCAAACGCCCGTTTCAGGGCTGGCGCTACCTCAAACCACAGGACGCGCCGCCGGACCTGCCAAAGGGCCGTGCCAGCGAGGAACCGTTGCCCGTGGAACTGAACCGCGCACTGGCCGAGATCGGGGTGTTGTGATCACTGCTGTTTCAGGGCCGCAATAAGATCAGCGTTCTCTGCTTCCCATGATTTGAACCGCAGATAGGCCTGCCTGTTTTGCTCGGGTGTCAACACCGCACCCGGTTCATCATCCACAAAGTGCCGTTTGGCCTCTTGATAGGTGTTGTTGCAGGCAAAACGCTCGGCCTGTGTCAGCGAACCCGTTTCAGCAAGCGCCGCGCATTTATAGTAGACGGACAATAAGACAACGAGTTCGGCCATGAACGAAACCTAGCAGGCATCCGCGCGTCGCCCAATCACACTTTGTTTAAATGGCAGGGGCAGCTGGTCAGGTTTTGGCAGCGCAGGACCAACCCACGCCGGAAGGCAACGCAACACGTGCTGATCCAACCCATTCCCCTGTGCCATGCGGCACGTCCAGAGCAGCGCCTGAAACGCACACCCGACGCGCGGTTGCCTGTTAACCGCAACCGCGGGCTGGCCAAGATCGGTGCTCTCAGGGTCATGGACGTCAAACCGGGCGACGCCGGTCCACGTTTCACACGCTCTGCGAAAGGAAGACACGCCCTGATTGAAACCTTGTACATGTGGGCAATCGACCGCCGATGTCCCGGAATCGGGCAAGCGCGATGCAGGCAATCTGATATACTCTGATGATTGATATTGGAGATTACGAAATGGCGATTTTAAAGAAAGGTGTCAAAGGCGGTGACGTCAAAGAGGCACAGAAACTGCTGAACAAAAATGGCGCGAAACTGAAAGTCGACGGTGATTTCGGCGCCAAGACCGAAGCGGCGACCAAGGCCTTTCAGAAAAAGGTGAAGTTGAAAGTGGACGGCCAGATTGGTCCCATCACCACGGCCGCGTTGAAATACGGCAAGCCGTTGCCGACCATGCAAACCCAAGACTACATCAAGTACATGGCGAAAATTAAGGGCAACTGGGTGGACAATTCGCAGATCGTGACCTTTGTGCGCAATGCTCAAAAGGCGCTGGACGAAGCCGCGGCAAAAGCGACCAAAGATGTTGAAGCCGCTTTGGGCTTCTACAACGGCAATGTCACCTATTGGACAGAGGTGCGCAAAATCGGCGATCAGGTGATCGTGAAGCAAAAGCAATTTGAAAAGCTGCGCACAAAAGACCCTGCGGCAGCCGAAAAACTGGCCAAGGAATGCGCCGACCTCGACGCAAAGCTGATAGACATCGCCAATAAGAAGATCAAACCCAATAGGTTAAAGACAACTGCTGCGCTGCAACGCGCGGACAAGGCGATGGACGCCGCTGTTGCGGCCATCACGAAATGCCGAAAAGAGGTTGAGGCAGAAAAGGCGACGTGGTGACGCGCGATCACACTCAATGCGGTGCCGCTCGTCAGCCCAACCGCCCCAAAAAGGCGCGCAGTATTGTACGCTCGACCTCGTCCACCTGCGCCACCCGGGACCGCCACAGCGTTGCCTGAGAGGCGAGGATCAAACCGTCTTGCAGCACCTTGAGGTGGTTGGCGCGCAGGGTCTCGCCGCTGGACGTGATGTCAGCGATGGCCTCTGCGGTTTCATTGGCCACCGTGCCTTCGGTCGCGCCCTGGCTGTCTACCAACTGGTAGTCAGCCACACCCACGTCGCGCAGGAATTCCCGCACAAGCCTGTGATATTTCGTGGCGATCCGAAGCCGGAACCCGTGGCGTTCGCGAAACATCGCCGCAACGGCATCCAGATCCTCTGTCAGGCTCACATCCGTCCAGCCCTGCGGCACGGCAAGCACAAGATCGGCTTGTCCAAACCCCATTTCGGCCACCGGTTCCACCTGCTGTTCCCAAAGCGGCAGCTTCTCATGGATCAGGTCGGTCCCCGTCACACCCACGTGAATGCGCCCAGCGGCCAGTTCGCGCGGGATTTCCCCGGCAGACAGCAGAACAAGGGCGACGCCGTCGATACCCGCCACCTCGCCCGCATATTCGCGATCAGACCCGGTGCGCGCCAAACGCACATCGCGGCGGGCGAACCAGTCAAAAGTCTTCTCCATCAACCGCCCCTTGGAGGGCACACCCAGCTTGATCATAAGGCCCCCTCCAGCAGCGCCATCAGGTCCGGACGCAGCACCGCGCCCACCGCTGGGATCGCCGCTCCGCCACCAAGACGCTGGGTCAGCGCGTCATAGCGCCCTCCGGTGGCAACAGGCGGCAGGTCGGGGCGGGATTCTGCGTAAAAGCCAAAGACAAATCCATCGTAATACTCCATCGACGTGCGCCCATAACTGGCCTCGAATTCCAGCCGCTCGACGTCCACGCCGCGTTTTGCCAGTGCATCAGCCCGTGTATCCACGCGGGTGACCGCGTCGCGGATCGCAGGCAAATCGACCCGCAAATCGTGAAGTTGTGACAGCGCATACGGAAGCGTTTCGCGCACGGCCAGCAGGGCATCCAGCCCCTCCATCTCGGCATTGCTGATGGGCGGTTCTTCGGCATCCGCCTTCAGCGCAGCGATGCGCGTTTCAATCTCGTCCTGCGTGCGCAACCCGGTGAGGGGTGCATCCGTGCCGAGAGCACCGGCCAACACGGCGCGGCGGCTGTCAGGCATCTTGGTGCGGCCCCCAAAGCGGTCTAGCAAGGCGCGGAACCGGCGGGGACGCCAGATGTGGCGGCGCAGGGCCGCCTTGCGCCGTTGCGTCGTGTTCAACCCGTCAACAGCAGCCATCAGAATACCGATATCCCCCGTGGCAGCACGCAGGCCCAGTGGTTCAACCATCTGGGAAATCAGCGAAAACACTTCGGCATCCGCGGCCGCCGGATCGCTGCGTTCAAACACCTCATAACCGACCTGCAGGTATTCGCTGGCGCGGTCCGGGTCGGCCTCCTGGCGGCGAAACACCTCGCCTGCATAGGTGTAGCGTGCAGGATCAGCGCCATGTGCCATGTGCATCTGCACCACCGGCACCGTGAAATCCGGGCGCAACATCTGCTCTCCGCGCATGGCATCGCTGGTTACGTAGGCCCGGGCGCGGATATCCTCGCCATAAAGGTCAAGCAACAGATCAGCAGGTTGCAGCACAGGCGGGTCAACGACCTGTGCGCCGGCTGCCACGAACTGATCACGCAAGGCATGGGCACGCGCCCGCAGATCGCTCATTGTCCGAGGATCTCGCGCACCTTGGCCAGCATCTGGTCGCGGGGCACTTCGAACTGGCTGGGGCGGTCTTTCCATTCCTCGTGGGTCGCGGTTTCGGCAATCTTGGCGCCAAGGATCAGGTCCTTGATCTGCACCACACCCCGCTCTTTTTCATCACCGCCTTCGATGATGGCGATCGGCGAATTGCGCTTGTCCGCATATTTCAGTTGGTTGCCGAAGTTTCTGGGATTGCCGAGGTAAACCTCGGCCCGGATGCCTGCGCTGCGCAGTTCGGCAACCATCGCCTGATAATCGGCCATGCGATCGCGATCCATAACAGTGATGACCACAGGGCCATGCGCCTCGGTTCCGATGCGCCCGGTTGCGCGCAGGGCCGTCAGCAGTCGGTCGACACCAATAGAAATGCCAGTTGCGGGCACTTCCTGCCCGGTGAACCGTTTGACCAGGTCATCGTAACGTCCCCCACCTGCCACCGAGCCAAACTGTACCGTCTGGCCCTTTTCGTTTTGGACATCGAAGGTGAGTTCCGCCTCGTAAACCGGGCCGGTGTAGTAACCCAGCCCGCGCACGATTGAGGGATCGATGACGATGCGATCGGGGCCATAGCCGCCCCCATCCAGGTAGGCGGCAATTTCTTCAAGTTCCGAAACGCCGTCGCCACCCGTGTTGGACCCTTGCACCAGTTCACGCAGACGCGCGACAGTGGACGCACCTGTATCGCGTTTTGCATCCATAAAGCCCATGACGATCTCGGCTTCTGCCGCGCCAAGGCCTGCACCTTGGGTAAAGTCTCCGCTCTCGTCCTTGCGCCCCTCACCGAGCAGGGCACGAACGCCCTCGGGCCCCAATCGGTCGAGCTTGTCTATGGCACGCAACACGATCCCGCGTTCGTTTTCCTTTTCGTCGCCGGACAGGCCAGCAACCTCCATCACGCCGTTCAAAACCTTGCGGTTGTTCACCCGGATCACGTAATCGCCACGCGCGATGCCAACGGCTTCAAGCGTGTCGGCCAGCATCGCGCAAATCTCGGCATCCGCGGCCATGGACGCTGTGCCCACCGTATCCGCATCACACTGATAAAACTGGCGAAACCGCCCGGGTCCAGGCTTTTCGTTGCGCCAGACAGGGCCCATCGTGTAGCGGCGGTACGGGCTGGGCAGATCATTGCGGTGCTGGGCGTAGACACGCGCCAGCGGGGCCGTCATGTCATAGCGCAAGGCCAGCCAGTCACCGTCCTCTTCCTGCCACGCAAATACGCCCTCATTGGGTCGGTCCACGTCCGGCAGGAATTTTCCCAACGCCTCGACCGTCTCGACCGCGCTGCTTTCAAAGGCGTCAAACCCGTAGCGATGATAGACCTCTGCGATCTTGGCCAGCATTGCGCTGCGTTCAGTCACGTCGCCGCCAAAATAGTCTGTAAAGCCCTTGGGCGTCTGGGCCTTGGGGCGTGGGGTCTTCTTGGGCTTGGCCATGGTGCCACTCCGGCTTGGGTTTCCGGCGCGTCACTAGACCATGGGTTCAAGCGGGGCAAGGTCGCCGCGGGTTGCGCGCAGACCTCTTTTGCCCCACATGCGGGGTATGGACAGCCGCATTGACGCCCTCGAAGAACAAATCGCCCACCTCATCCGCACGGTTGAGGACCTCAGCGACATTGTCGCCCGCCAGGAACGCGACCTGGCACTGGTGACGCGGCGCGCGCAGATGCTGATGGCGCGCGAGGCGGAGCGTGAAGCGCAGGGCGGTGGGGGAGTCGTGGTCGGCGACGAGCGGCCGCCGCATTACTAAGCTGCGACGACTGTGCATGATGAGATCGGCCCTCCGGGGGGGATTTTTTCAAACAGAGAATTTGGACCTCTTCACCCGATGTTAAGGTTAACGTCCTTTGATCGACCGGCGCCGGGAGCAGGGATGCGAACCGGCGTAAACGGAGAAGGCCCTTGGTCCCTTTGGGCCAAGGGCTGAACCCGTCCGTTCTCTGTTTTCAAAAAATCCTCCCCGAAGGGCCGGCTGGCCAAAGGGTCGACGGATCAAGGTGTCTTTACGGCAGTGGCCAACAGCGCCCCATCATGCAACAGCATGTCCGCCCAGCGCGCGTTTTCGCCGAAATGTTCGTAAACGCTAACAAAGGCGGTTGATCCTTCCAGCCGCGAGATGCGTGCACCACAGGGTTTGTTGCGCCCGACGTTGCACAGCCTCGCCTTGACCTTTTCGTAGGCACGGTCTGTCGTGGAATAGGGGTATTCGTCCGCTGGAAGTCCGTAGCGCAGTTGTTCGTGAAAAGCAGGTGTTCCGAACACGGCCAAAGATGCCGTGAACTGCCGCACGCAGGAATCGCTGAACCCCGTGACGTAGAAGGATCGGGGTGCGTCGCTGTCGGGCGCACTGTCATAAAGGGCATAGCCTGATTTGCGCGGCTCGGAGCGTTCGACCTGTTTGCCAAGGTCGCGTTTGGCCACGTCACAGACACGCGCGACTTCGCCAAACGGCAGTTCCTCGCCCAAGGCGACATCTCGCAGTGCCATGCCGGCCGCGTCAACCCGTCTAGTAACCCGTTTGCCGTTTCCCGGGTTTGCCGCGTTTGCGTCCGCATTTGCGCTTTGGTCTTCCGCCTCCAGGACTGCTGAAACCTCTGTACCCTCTGCCATGTCTTCATCGGCCGCAACGCCATCAGGCAGTGCCACCAACGTCACCTGTTCGGATGCGGGCGCGCGGCGCAGCCATCCCAGGATGCCTTTGCGGGCGGAGGTGGGTTCGACGGACGGGATGGCCGCAACCGTTTCTTCAACCGCGACCGGGTCAGTTGGGCCGCTGTCGGCGCGCGGCGTTACGGGTTCTGCCTTTTTGCGAAACAACCCCGATAGAATACTGCCCTCAAGCTCCAACTCCGCCTGTGTCGGCAGTGCCGACGCCACGACGCCATCCGGATCGAGAGTGTCATCCGTCACCCGTTCGATATTGCGCAGCGGATCACCACAGGCGCCAAGCATCAGCAAAGATGGAACAATTAGCCACGCGGCACGCATGAAACGATGTCTCCCCCGGGCACACACCTAGCCTGTGATCACATCGTCGTCCAGTGGGGCGGGGGAAACGTGCCTAAACGTCCTGCACCTCGATCACACCGGAAAGCGACTTGATCGCACCTTTGATCTGAGGGGTGACGGGGAATTCGGCGCCAAGATCCATCTCGACCTCGCCCGGCAGGCTGTCATCCATCAGACAGACCGTGATCGGCCCGCGCCCGGCCCCTTTGGCCACCTGCGCGGCCCCGTCCAGCACATCTGCAACCGACGAAAGAGCGGCGGGTGCATCGACAAAAATGCGCAAACCGAGGCTGCCCACATCCGCCACAACCGTGTCGATCGGCGCCACGGACCGCCCCAGCAGCTTCAGCTGATCCGCCTCCATTGTTGCCTCGACCGTCACGATCACCTTTTCACCCGCAACCAGGTAATCCTGCGCTTTCTCGAGACTGTCAGAGAACAGGGTCACTTCGTATGCCCCCGTCGTGTCCGACATCTGGCAAAAGGCAAACCGGTTGCCGCGCGCGGATTTGCGCACCTGCAAACCGGCCACGACCCCGGCCAGCTTGGCATTCAGCGGCGCGCGCTCGGCTTTGGCCGTCACTTCGTCCAGCGTCACCACGTCCTTACGTTTCAGTGCACCCATGTAGTCGTCGAGCGGATGGCCAGACAGGTAAAAGCCCACCGCCTTGAACTCTTCGCCCAACCGTTCGGCAGGCAACCAATCATCAACCGGCATCAGGCGCGGTTCGGGCAGGTCGTCACCCGCTTCACCAAACAGAGATACCTGGTTCGAGTTCTTCTGATCGTGCACCGCGGCCGAGTAGGCCGACAAGGCATCCAGCGCGTCAAACACACGCCGCCGATTTGGATCAAGCTGATCAAAGGCTCCGGCGCGCGCCAGCATTTCCAGCGGGCGTTTGCCCACCCGTTTCAGATCCACGCGGCGCGCCATGTCAAAGAGAGTGGCAAAAGGTTTGTCTCCACGCCCCTCAACCACCAGCCGCATCGCGTCAACGCCCACGTTCTTGAGCGCGCCCAGCCCGTAGACCAGCGTCTGATCAACGACCTTGAACGTCGCATCGGACCGGTTCACGCACGGCGGCGCCCACGGCAGGTCCAGCACTTTGCGCACTTCTTCGAAGTACACGGCCAGCTTGTCGGTCAGGTGGATGTCGCAGTTCATCACTCCGGCCATGAACTCGACCGGGTGGTTCGCCTTCAGCCATGCAGTCTGATAGCTGACCACGGCATAGGCCGCCGCGTGGGATTTGTTGAAACCGTAGTTGGCAAACTTGTCCAGCAGGTTCCAGACCTCGATCGCCTTGGCCTCATCCACACCGTTTTCCGCAGCCCCTTTCAGGAATTTGGGCCGTTCGGCGTCCATCGCCTCCTGAATCTTTTTGCCCATCGCCCGGCGCAGCAGGTCGGCTCCGCCCAGAGAGTACCCGGCCATCTCCTGCGCGATCTGCATCACCTGTTCCTGATAGACGATGATGCCTTGGGTCTCGTCGAGGATGTGGTCGATGGTGGGGTGCAGCAATTCGCGTTCGGACTTGCCGTTTTTGACCTCGCAGAACTTCGGAATGTTCTCCATCGGGCCGGGGCGGTAGAGGGCCACAAGGGCGATGATATCCTCGATACAGTCGGGTTTCATGCGTTTGAGCGCATCCATCATCCCCGAGCTTTCCACCTGGAACACGGCAACCGTTTTGGCCGAGGCGTATAGTTTGTAACTCGCCTCGTCATCCAGCGGGATGCCGCCGATATCGTTCTCCATGCCCTGCGCCGGCGTATAGAGTTCGGTGCCATCGGCCGCGATATGCAAAGGGCGTCCGGAGGCAAGGATCTGGTCCACTGCGTTCTGAATGACGGTCAGGGTCTTCAGCCCCAGAAAGTCGAATTTCACGAGGCCAGCCTGTTCCACCCATTTCATGTTGAACTGGGTCGCAGGCATGTCCGATCGCGGGTCTTGATACAGAGGGACAAGCGCGTCGAGCGGACGATCCCCGATCACCACCCCTGCGGCATGGGTCGAGGCATTGCGCAAAAGCCCTTCGACCTGCTGACCGTATTCGAGCAAACGGGCCACCACCTCTTCGTTGCGCGCTTCCTCACGCAAGCGCGGTTCATCCGCCAGCGCCTTTTCGATACTGACGGGTTTCACGCCTTCAACAGGGATCAGCTTGGACAGCCGGTCCACCTGCCCGTATGGCATTTGCAAAACCCGGCCAATGTCGCGCACCGCAGCCTTGGACAACAGCGCCCCAAAGGTGATGATCTGCCCCACCTTGTCGCGCCCGTATCTGTCCTGCACGTAGCGGATCACTTCCTCGCGCCGGTCCATGCAGAAATCGATGTCAAAGTCGGGCATGCTGACCCGTTCGGGGTTCAAAAACCGCTCGAACAGCAGGGCGTAGCGCAGCGGGTCAAGGTCGGTCACCGTGAGTGCGTAAGCCACCAACGACCCCGCACCAGACCCCCGCCCGGGACCCACGGGAATGTTGTGATCCTTTGCCCACTTGATGAAGTCCGCAACAATCAGGAAGTAGCCCGGGAAACCCATGCCCTCGATGATGTCCAACTCGAAATCGAGGCGCTTCTGGTACTCTTCGACGCTGACCGCGTGCGGGATGACCCTAAGCCGCTCCACAAGGCCCGCATTGGCCTGTTTGCGCAACTCGTCGACCTCGTTATCGGCAAATTTGGGCAGGATCGGGTCGCGTCTATAGGCCATGAACGCGCAGCGGCGCGCGATTTCGACCGTGTTTTCAATCGCCTCGGGCAGGTCGGCGAACAAGGTGACCATTTCGGCTTGCGACTTGAAATAATGCTGGGCGGTCAGTCGGCGGCGCGGTTCCTGCTGATCGACATAGGCCCCGTCCGCGATGCAGATAAGAGCGTCATGGCTCTCGTACATGTCCGCCTTGGGAAAATAGACGTCATTGGTCGCCACCAGCGGGATGTCGCAGGCATAGGCCATCTCGACCAAACCGCGCTCGGTCAGAACTTCGGTTTCCGGTGCGCCGCCCTCACCGGGGTGGCGCTGCAGCTCCACGTAAAGGCGATCTGCAAAAGCCGTGCTCAGATCCTCCATCAAAGCCTCGGCCGCCGGTCGCTGGCCGGCCTGCAACAGCATCCCCACGGGTCCCTCTGGCCCGCCGGTCAGGCAGATGACATCGCTGGCGTGTGCCGCAAGTTCCGCGCACGTGACATGAGGCAGCTCGGAGCCTTCGCGCAGGTAAAGGCAGGAATTCAGCTTCATCAGGTTTTCATAGCCTGCTTCGGATTGCGCCAGCAGGACAACCGGCGCAGGCGGGCGGGGACGCTCACCGGGGCGGGGCGTGATGTATTGCAGATCGACCTGACACCCGATGATCGGTTGAACACCTGCCCCGGCCATACCCACCGAAAACTCCAGCGCCGCAAACATGTTGTTCGTGTCCGTCAGCGCGATGGCGGGCATCCCCGCTGCGCGCACGAGGTCGGGCAGCTTTTTCAGGCGCATGGCCCCTTCGAGCAGCGAGTATTCGGAATGCGTGCGCAGGTGGATGAATCGGGGGGCATTAGTCATGTCGGGCAGACTACGGCCAGCCCGCCGCTATATCCAGTGGTGCTGCAAAGTTATGCACACCAAATCAGCCCGCTCTTTCCAAAGCGCGATCGGACTTGCCAAGCGGCCAGCGCGCCGCCATCCTCAACCCCGATCCGCCCGCGCCTGCCTCTACGCCGCATCGAGGCTGCGCAACCACAAGGGCTCCCAAGTACCGCGGTAGGTCGACAGCATGCATACGACATTTCTTCTCAACGGAAGGCGCGTCACTGCAGATACCTCTCCCACCACAACCCTGCTGGATTGGCTGCGCGAAGAGCAACGCATGACGGGCACGAAAGAGGGCTGTAACGAAGGCGATTGCGGGGCCTGTTCGGTGATCGTCACGGATGAAGACGGGGCAAAGGCACTGAACGCCTGCATCCTGTTCCTGCCCCAGATCGGGGGCAAGGCGATCCGCACCGTCGAGGGGATCGCCGCACCAGACGGCACGCTCCACCCGGTGCAGCAGGCCCTGATCGACCATCACGGAAGCCAGTGCGGGTTCTGCACGCCCGGTTTCATCACCACGATGGCCTGCGCCCACCTCAACGGGGCAAAAGATCACGACACCCAGCTTGCGGGCAACCTGTGCCGTTGCACCGGCTACGCCCCGATCATCCGCGCCGCCCAAGCCGCTCAGGATGCGCCCGTCCCAGATCACATGCACGACACGCCCCTTCTTCTGGCCCAAAATACTGCGGGGGAGGCGCAGCCGGGGGCAGAGCCCCCAACCACGCCCGAAGCGCTCGCGGCATGGATGGAACAAAACCCCGATGGCACACTGATTGCGGGCGCGACGGATGTTGGCCTCTGGGTGACAAAGGATTTCCGCGACCTGGGGCCCGTGGCCTTTCTGAACCGCATTCCGGCGCTGTCGGGGATCACCGTCACGGAGGACGAAATACGCATTGGTGCCGCGACCAGCCTCAGCGCGTTGCACAGCGTCATTGCGCCCCTCTACCCGGGCTTTGGCGAACTGATCCGCCGCTATGGTTCGGTTCAGGTGCGCAATGCAGCGACCATTGGCGGCAATATCGCAAACGGCTCTCCCATCGGCGATGGCTCTCCTGCACTGATTGCCCTTGGGGCCACTCTTCACCTGCGCAGCGTCAACGGGCCGCGCAGCCTGCTGCTGGAGGATTTCTTTCTTGAGTACGGCAAACAGGATCGCGCAGGAAACGAATTCGTGGAGGCCATAACGGTTCCGAGGCAAGGTGATCATCTGCGGTGCTACAAGCTCTCCAAACGCTTTGATCAGGATATATCGGCCGTCTGCGGATGTTTCTGGATCAAGGTCGTAGACGATGTAGTCCTTTCGGCCCGTCTGGTCTTTGGCGGCATGGCAGGCACGCCAAAACGCAGCCCGCATGCAGAAGCCGCATTGATCGGACGGCAGTGGAGCGAAACAGGCGTGGCCAAGGCCATGGCCGCCCTCGCCCAGGATTTCACACCGCTCTCGGACATGCGTGCCTCGGCCAGTTACCGGATGGAAGCCGCGCAAAACATGCTGCTGCGCGCCTGGCTCGAAGATCAGGGGCAGGTCGCCAATGTGCTTGAGGTCGGCCCATGAGCGTCGCGAGGCCCCTGCCCCATGACGCCGCGCATCTGCATGTGACAGGCGCGGCCCGCTATGTCGATGACATGCCAATCCCCGCCGGCGCCCTGCACCTGGCCTTTGGGATGAGCACCGCGGCCTGCGGCACGCTGAAGTCGATGGATCTTGATGCCGTCCGTGCGGCCCCCGGTGTTGTCGCAGTTATGACGGCAAGTGACCTGCCCTTTGACAATGACGTCTCTCCGTCGGCCCATGACGAACCGCTGCTGGCAACGGATGCCGTGCACTACATGGGCCAGCCCGTGTTTCTGGTGATCGCCGAAACGCATTTGCAGGCCCGTTTTGCTGCCCGTCAGGGCAGGATCGACATCGCCGAAACGACACCCATCTTTACAATCGAGGATGCGCTGGCCGCCGATGCGCGGTTCGAGGACGGCCC
>JBCBDZ010000049.1:0-18073 GCA_038529225.1 Pseudomonadota bacterium
CGGTCGTGCTGGGCCTACAAACGATCGGACCTGCGCTGCTGACCGCGCTCAAAAGCCAGGACCAGTTTCTGGCCGCTTTCGTGCTGATGTTCGTCGCCCTGCTGACCCTGATCGGCACCATGATTTCCGACCTCTTGCTGGTGCTGCTTGACCCGCGCATCCGTTACGGCGCCCGAGAAGGATAACACCAGAATGAGCACTCTTCCCGACGGCCGCTTTATCGATGATGCCCCCTATGATCCCAATGTGGACCTGTCCGCGCTGGATCGGACAGACATGGACGCGCCCAACTGGTTGCTGGTCTGGCGAAAGTTTCGCAAACACAAGCTGGGGCTGCTGTCGGGCATCTTCCTGTTTCTGGCCTATATGGCGATCCCCTTTGCGGGCTTCTTTTCGCCCTACACCCCGAACGAGCGCAGCGCCGAATACCTTTATCATCCACCGCAGGCCATTCGCCTTTGGCACGAGGATGAGTTCATCGGCCCCTTTGTCTATCCGACCGAAGCGGTGGCGGACCTCGAAAACTACCGATGGACCTACATCACAGACACGACGCGGCCCATGCCGCTCAAGTTTTTTTGTGAAAAGTCGGAGTACAACCTGTTTGGGTTCATCCCCAGCACGACCCACCTGTTCTGCGCGCCTGAAGGGGCGACAGTGTTCATCTTTGGCTCGGACCGGTTGGGCCGCGACGTGTTTTCGCGCATCTCGTACGGGGCGCAACTGTCGTTGACCGTCGGGCTGATCGGGATCACGGTGTCTTTCATCCTTGGCATCGGGTTTGGCGCGATTGCAGGTTACTTCGGCGGGGTGACGGACTGGACCGTGAACCGGGCCATCGAAATACTGCGAAGTTTGCCGGAACTGCCGCTCTGGCTGGCCCTGTCGGCTGCGGTGCCGTCAAATTGGGGGCCTGTATCGGTCTTCTTCATCATCAGCATCATACTCGGGCTTCTGGACTGGCCGGGCCTTGCGCGGGCGGTGCGAAGTAAGTTCCTCTCGTTGAGAGAGGAGGAATATGTACGCGCAGCAGAGATGATGGGGGCCAAGCCGGGGCGGGTGATCCGGCGCCATTTGCTGCCCAACTTCATGTCCCACCTGATCGCATCCGCGACCCTTTCGATCCCGGCGATGATCCTTGGGGAAACGGCGCTCAGCTTCCTCGGCCTCGGCCTGCGCGCGCCTGCGGTGTCTTGGGGCGTGATGCTGAACGACGCGCAGAACCTTGCCAGTATCGAAATCTATCCGTGGACGGCCATTCCGATGCTGCCGATCATCATCGTGGTGCTGGCGTTCAACTTCCTTGGCGACGGCCTGCGCGACAGTCTGGACCCCTACAGCAGCTAAAGGCCGGTCAGGCGGATTGAAATCCGCCTTACGATGGTTTGCGCCGTGGTGGCTGCCCACCCCCCTGCGCAGCGGCGGCTGCGGCGCGACGGGCCTTGTTTTTCTTGCTGTTCCACTTGGATTTTTTGGGCGCGCCTTGCGGCTTTGCCCCCTCTTGCGAGGGCTTGGGGCGCGGCTTTTTCGGCGCGCTCACGCTGCCATCCTGCACTGCCTTTTCCAACGTGCTTGGAGCCTTCGCAAAGGGTTTCTTTCCGCCCGGTTTGCCCTTAGGTTTGGACCCCGGTTTGGGTTTGCGCTGTTTGGGCGTCGGCGCGTCGTTCCAGTCGATTGGAGCGGCGTCATTCCGCGGCTTGGGGGCCGGTGCACTGTCGGGGTCCCAGACCTTTTTGGCTGAGCGTTTGCCGCCTGATTTTGGCGCATCGGGAAAGCCACGTTTGGGTTTGCCCTCGAAACGTGGCTTGGGCCGGTTTGCCGCGTCGGGCACGCCGTCCAGTTGCGTGACTTTTGCCCCACCTTCGACCTGCATCGCAGGCCCGAGGTTCTGGACAAAGCTTGCAACCGCTTCGGTCTTGAGTTCCACATAAGACATATCATCGACAATACGGATCGCGCCGATGTCGTCCTTGGTAATGTCACCCGCGTTACAAACAATAGGCAACAGGCGGCGCACTTCGACGCCCTGATCGCGCCCACCGGTGACCGAGAACCACGTGCTGGGGCCAAAGGGCGCGCGCGCTTTCGGCGCGGCCTTGTCTCCCTTGACCTCGGACAGATGCTCGGGCGCGGAATGGCGCAGCCCGTGGATGCGCAACACGGCGGCGGCCAGTTGTTCGGGGCTGAAGGCGTCCACGAACTTGGCCACCATATCGGCTTCGCCTTCGGTGATCGCATCTGTCCACATCGGATCGTCGAGCAGGCGGGCCTCGTCGGCGGCACGCACATCGTCCGCAGACGGCGCGTCGATCCATTCAGCCTCCACCTTGGCACCGCGCAGAATGCGGTTGGCCTTGGCGCGCACCTTGGCGGTGACGATCAGCGTGGAGGTGCCTTTGCGGCCTGCGCGCCCCGTCCGGCCTGAGCGGTGCAGGAGGGTCTCGTGGTTGGACGGCAGTTCGGCATGCACCACCAGATCAAGGTTGGGCAGATCGATCCCACGTGCGGCCACGTCCGTCGCCACGCAGACGCGCGCCCGCCCGTCACGCATCGCTTGCAAGGCATTGGTCCGTTCGCCTTGCGTCAACTCGCCGGACAGCGCCACGACGGGAAAACCCCGGTTCGAAAGGCGTGTCGTGACACGATTGACCATCGCGCGGGTGTTGCAGAACACGATGGCATTGGGCGCTTCGTGAAAGCGCAGGATGTTGATGATCGCATTTTCCGCGTCGTGATTGGCCACCGTCATCGCCTGATAGGTGATGTCGGCGTGCTGCTTTTCACCGCTGGTGGTGGCGATGCGGATCGCATCCTTTTGATAGGTTTTGGCGAGCTTTGCGATTTGCGCAGGCACCGTGGCCGAGAACATCAGGGTGCGGCGGCTGTCAGGACATTCGCCGAGAATGAACTCGAGGTCCTCGCGAAAACCGAGGTCCAACATTTCGTCCGCTTCGTCCAGAACAACGCCGCGGATCGCCGTCAGATCGATCGAGCCGCGCATGATGTGGTCACGCAACCGGCCCGGCGTGGCGACAACGATATGCGCGCCGCGCCCCAGTGCCCGCCGTTCGTCGCGCATGTCCATGCCACCCACGGTGGATGCCATGACCACACCGGTCTCGCCATAAAGCCAGCCCAGTTCGCGTTTGACCTGCATCGCCAGTTCGCGTGTGGGTGCAATGACCAGTGCCAGCGGTGCCGCCGCCATTTCGAACAGAGGCTCATCACCCAGGAGGGTGGGCCCAAGCGCCAGACCAAAGCCGACCGTCTTGCCCGACCCGGTCTGGGCCGACACGAGCAGGTCTGCGCCGACCAGATCGGGGTCAGTGACCGCCTCTTGCACAGGGGTCAGGTCAGTATATCCGCGCGCGGTCAATGCGGTCTGAAGGGGCGTAATCACGGGGTTGGGTCCTATCAAAGCAAAGGGGCCAGTCGATCCCGGCCACCAAGCGTTGAGCGCCTAGGCCCTTTCAGGCCCCGTGTCGAGAGGGATTATCGGTCGTCTCCGTCCGCGACACCGCCTTCAAGCATGTCTTCCTCGATAGAAGCCTGGGCCGCCGCCGTGATCGCCTTGCGATCTGCATCCGATAAATCGTCCACTTTCTTTTCGCCATCCGCAAGGCGCACAGTGACCTCGCGATGGGCAAACTGGATGCCTTCGCGGGCGAACAATTCGCGAATTTCCTCGTAGACCTTCTTGCGCACCAGCCACTGATCGCCGGGCTTGGTCATGAATTTGACCCGGATGATCATCGCTGAATCCTGCATTTCGATGACGCCTTGCGACTTCAATGGCTGGATGAAATTTTCCCCGATCACAGGATCATCCAGAAGCGCCACACCAAGGTTCTTGATCAACTTGCGGACCTTTTCGACATCGGTGTCGTAGGTCACGCGCAGGGGCAGCTTCATGATCACCCAATCGCGCGAATAGTTGGTCAGCACCTGAATTTCGCCGAAGGGCATGGTGTGCAGAGCGCCCAGATGGTGACGCAACTGGAAGGACCGGACCGAAATCTTCTCGACCGTTCCCTTGACCCCTCCGACGTCGATGTATTCGCCCCGCCGGAACGCATCGTCGAACAGAAAGAAAGCACCCGAAAAGATGTCCCGCACAAGGCTTTGGCTGCCAAAGCCGATGGCGACACCGAGGATGCCGGCACCCGCAAAGAGCGGGCCGACGTTCACCCCGACCTCCATCAGGATGATCAGACCGATAGTCAGGACAATCAGGATCAGGATGAAGTTGCGAAACAGGGGCAACAGGGTCGCAAGGCGCGAGGCACTTGTGCCACCTCCTTCATCGCCCAACTCGCCCTCACCCATATCGCCCTGTTCATCCGCGATCTTGCGGTCGATCCAGATGCGGAAGGCAAAATAACCGATGTAGCCCAGAAAGATGATGACGATGACGTCGAGCATGCGGGCAGACACGCTGCCACTGACAAATCCTGTCCCCGGGCTCCACATTCCCAGGAACGCATAGCTTCCGGCCACAAAGGCGATGATGCCGGCGATCCGGCGGGCAAGGTCTTCGAACGAGGTCAGTGCCCCGCGCGGCGGGCCGGCAAGAATGGCGTCCTGCGGGTCGGGATCGGGATCATCCTGCGCGCGCTCGCGCATGTAGCGACGGCGCGCAAACCCGCGTTCAATATAGAAATTCAGAACACCGTAAACGACGATGATGGTGGTCAGGATCAACCAGCCGCCGACAAGCAACGGGAAACTGTCAGGATCGCCCAGCACAAGGCGGAAGGTTTGCTCGCCCCAGGCGAACATAAAGAACAGTATACTGATCGGAGCCCATGCCCGGGACAGCATGCGCAGAATCCAACTGGCAGCTGCGGGGGGTGTTCCGTTCAGAATGGCGTCCGTCACTGCACCCCAGTTGAACACCACCATCATCACGCTTTGGACCATCACAAGGAAAGACAGCAGGGAATAGAGGAACACAAAGACGTCCATGTTCAGACCCAGCTCACGAATCCACGCGCCGAACAGAATGGTCGAAATGCCCATGATCGTGCCGACACAAAGCCAGTAGTACAGCTTTTTCGCGTCCCGGTCCGACAAGCGCGGGATACGGTACTGAGACAGAAACGGGGACAGGATCATGCGCCATATGCTGGTCACGACCCGGATCACAAAGTAGGCGACGTTGATCAGTGTGGCCGTGAACTGCAGGGCAGAATTTTCCAAGGGGCCAAAAATCAACGTTCCGATGATCCACGCCACAAGCATCGAAATCACGATGCCAATCAGGCCCATAAAAAAGCGAAACACGAGGAAGGGCATCTTTTGCCCATAGCCCACAGGCTGTTCCAGAATGCGGCCCACAACATAGCTCTTGGCGATGCGCTTGCCGTAAACTTCGTTCTGAAACAGGATGCCTATGCCCAGAAAAACAAGGCTCCAGAACAGCACTTCGACATAAGCGAAGATGGTGCCGTCGGGGCTTGTCGCGCGCAGAATAAACAGCACCTCGTTGAACGACGCAGGCAGGTTCAGCAAACCTTCCGAAAGCGCCGAGCGAAAGGCGGCGGCGTTGTCCTGCATGGACATCAGCGCGCCGCCCATGTCCTGACCGTCCTGAGCCGCGGCCTCCGCCTCGATATCCGTCAAAACGCGCCCGTTGGTGTCGATCACAATGACGCTGACACCGTTTTCCGCCGCTGCGGCCATCACCGCATCAATATCAGACGGGGTTTCGGCCTCGGAAGCGGACAACAGACTGCTCAGTCCCTGTGCAGCCACAGGCGCCGGTAACAGGCTGGCAACCCAAACAAAGGCCAGCACCACTACCCTGGAGATCACATTGGTTTTCATCGCAAGCCGATCCTTTTCGCAGCAGCCAGCACGCTAGTGTTGCATACAGGCAAAAACAATTCCCCCATTGGCGATTTGTGACCGGGCTTGTTTTGCAAAACGAATGTTTCCATGCCATAGCGCGGTATCGTGACATCCCTGCCCGGTGGCAGGTGCATGGTACGCACGGTGGGCGAGACGAAACGGCGGCTTGAATCGGCTGGACGGCTTGCCTCCCACATGGAACTTGGGGTCTGGGGCGCGCGGACTTGCGCTGCCGGAACGGCACGGCAAAAAGAAGAGCACGATGGTCACTTTGAAACCTGACACGCTGATCCAGCCCGGTTCACGCCCGCGACGTGTTGTTCTTTACAGTCATGACACATTTGGGCTCGGGCATCTGCGCCGCAGCCGGGCGCTGGCCTCGGCCCTGACCCAGTCCGGCACGGCCGGCTCTGCCATTATCCTGACTGGTAGCCCGGTTGCAGGGCGGTTCACCTTTCCGCGCGCTGTCGATCACGTGCGGCTTCCCGGGGTCAAGAAGCTGGCTGATGGCAGCTATGTCAGTCAGAATTCAGGCATGGACCTCGAGGCGACAACGTCCTTGCGCGAAGGGCTGATCAGTTCCACCATCGCCCAATACGACCCGGACCTTCTGATCGTGGACAAGGAACCCACCGGCTTTCGCGGTGAATTGTTGCCCACGCTCGAAACCCTGACCGACTCCGGGCGGACCCGCATCGTGCTGGGCCTGCGCGATGTGCTGGACGAACCCGAAGTCCTCGCCTCTGAATGGGAGCGCAAGGGCGCTCTGGACGCTGCCGAAGCCTATTACGACGAATTCTGGGTCTACGGGCCGAAATCTGTCTATGACCCGACCATCGGTCTGCCCCTGTCGGAGTCGGTGCGCGCGCGCACCCATTGGACTGGCTATTTGCGCCGGGCCATCATCGACCCTGCCGAGGTTCCCGACACACCCTACATCCTCGTTACCCCCGGCGGGGGCGGCGATGGCGAAGCGATGGTGGATCTCGTTCTTCAAGCCTACGAACAGGACCCCGACCTGTCGCCCCATGCCGTGCTGGTCTACGGACCGTTCCTGACCGGTGACACGCGCGAGGCATTCGAATCCCGTGTGGCCGCACTGGACGGGCGCGTGACTGCCACGGGCTTTGACAGCCGAATTGAGTCACTCTTTGCCAATGCCGAAGGCGTGATTTGCATGGGGGGCTACAACACCTTCTGCGAGGTTCTGTCCTTTGACCAGCGCGCCGTCATTGTGCCGCGCACAAAACCAAGGCTGGAACAGTGGATTCGCGCCCACCGCGCCGAAGAGTTGGGCCTTGTGCGCAACCTCGACGAATTCCGCGATGGGCTCACCGCCGCCTCCATGATCTCGGCCATCCGTGGGTTGCCGGACCAGCAGCGCCCTTCTCAGGCCGGGGCTGACGGTTTGCTGGATGGTCTGGATCTGGTGATTGAACGCGCCAGTGCGCTGATGCGCTCGACGTTGGTCGACGCAGCAGAATGAGCAACGCAAAGCCGCGTCTGGCCGTCGCCGTCAAGGGCTGGCCGCGCCTCTCGGAAACGTTCATCGCACAAGAACTGGTGGCACTGGAGCGTGCTGGCATCGACTTTGCCATCTGGTCCCTGCGCCATCCCACGGACACCAAGACGCACCCGTTGCATGACCAGTTGCACGCACCCGTCCATTACCTGCCCGAATACCTGCATCAAGAGCCATTGCGGGTCTTGCGCGGACTGGGGGCGGCGTTGCTGCGCCCCGGCTTTTGGCGCACCTGCGCACAATTCCTGAGCGATCTGCGCCGCGATGTGACCCGCAACCGCGTGCGCCGCTTTGGACAGGCCTGCGTGATGGCGCGCGAGTTGCCCGGCGATACCCAAGCGATCTATGCCCACTTTCTGCACACCCCTTCCTCGGTCGCGCGTTACACCGCAGGTCTGCGCGGATTGCCCTGGGCCTTTTCCGCACATGCCAAGGATATCTGGACATCCCCCGAGTGGGAGCTTCGCGAAAAGCTGGCCGAAGAGACGAACGGCGCAGGTTTCGGGGCCACCTGTACCGCCTTTGGCGCTGAGCACCTGAACGCGTTGGCCGCCACGACTCCGGTCGATCTGGTGTACCATGGGCTTGATCTGGAACGCTTCCCCGCACCACCGACCCGCGCACAGCGGACGCCTGGCGCGCCGTTTGGGATGCTTTCCGTTGGACGGTTGGTCGAGAAAAAGGGGTTTGACCGGTTGATCGACGCGCTTGCTTTGCTGCCCAGCACTATCGACTGGCACTGGACCCATATCGGTGGCGGCACGCTGGATGCCGACATGCGCGCCCGGGCCGAGGCGCACGGGATCAGCGCGCGCATCACATGGCGCGGGGCCTGTGATCAGCCCGAAGTGATCGCTGCCATGCGTGCCGCTGACCTTTTTGTGCTGCCGAGCCGCATCGCCAGCGATGGCGACCGTGATGGCCTGCCCAACGTGTTGATGGAGGCCGCCAGCCAGAAGCTGCCCATCCTGTCCACCCCCGTCTCCGCAATCCCCGAATTCATCGACACCGGCGTGCACGGGATATTGTGCGCGGACGACCCCGCAACACTCGCCAATGAAATGACCCGGCTGGCTGAAACGCCGGGCCTTGGGCCCAAACTGGCCGATGCCGCCCACACGCGGCTCCACACAGAATTCACCATGCAACCGGGCATTGATCACCTTGCCGGGCGGCTGCGCGCGATGATGCAGCCATGAACGTCGCCTTCTTTGCCCCCCTCAAACCACCGGATCACCCGACGCCGTCTGGCGACCGGGCTCTGGCCCGCGCGCTGATCAGCGCCCTTGAGGCAGGCGGACACGGCGTCACCCTTGCCAGCGATATGCGCCTTTACGAACCCTTGGGTGACATCGCGGCACAGGATACGCTGTTTGCCGATGCCCGCGATGAGGTCGCGCGCCTGCTGGGACATCCGGAGGCCAGAACATGGGACGCATGGCTGACCTATCACAACTACTACAAGGCCCCCGACCTGATCGGCCCCGCTGTCGCGCGCGCGCTCGACATCCCCTATTTGCAAGTGGAAAGCACGCGGGCGCGCAAACGGCTGGTCGGACCATGGGCACGCTTTGCCGCCGCAGCAGAGACCGCAAGCGACGCGGCCCACACCATCTTTTACTTTACCCAACGGGACGCGGAAACGCTGCGCCGGGACGCGCCTGACGGGCAAACCCTGCGCCATCTGCCGCCCTTCCTTGATCGGTCTGACCTGCCCGAGGCCAGCGCACTCAACGGGCGGATGTTGAGCGTGGGCATGATGCGTGAAGGGGACAAGCTGCACTCCTACACCCTGATTGCGCGCACGCTGGCGGCCCTGCCTTCCTCACTTCAGTGGGGGTTGGACATCGCAGGCGACGGCCCCGCCCGCGCCATGGTCGAGGCTGTGATGGACCCTTTCGGCAACCGCGTGCGCCTGCATGGTGCACTGGAGCCCGCAGCGCTTGCGAAACTCTATGGTCAGGCCAGCCTCCTGTTGTGGCCCGGCGTGAATGAGGCGTTCGGGCTGACCTACCTTGAAGCGCAAGCCGCAGGCGTGCCCGCCGTGGCGCAGGACCGGCCCGGTGTACGAGATGTGGTTTATGCCCCACTTGCTGACGTCGACAACGGCCCTGCCGGGCTGGCGGCAGAGGTTTTAAACCTGACCCGGAACCCAAAGGGGCGGCGCGACACAGGAACAAAAGCGCGTGCGACTGTCGCGAGGCGTCACCTTGTAAGCAGCGCAACCAGAACGCTGAATGAAACGCTGGAGGCCCTGACATGATCCGCCTTGCTCTCTTGCGCCACGGGCACACGCCCTGGAACCGCGCCGGGCGCATTCAAGGGCGCACGGACATCCCGCTGGATGAAGACGCACGTGACCACTCGCGCGCGTTCAGCCTGCCGCCCGAATGGACGGATGCAGATGTCGTTGCCAGCCCCCTGTCCCGCGCCATGGACACAGGCGCACTGGTGACCGGGCACACGCCACGCGCCGAACCGGCCCTGATGGAGATGAACTGGGGGGACTGGGAAGGGGCCCAGGGGTCCGTTCTCAAGGCCGACCCGGCATCCGGGTTTCGCGATATCGAAGACTGGGGATGGGAGTATTGCCCGCCGGGCGGAGAAGCGCCCAGTGATCTGCGCGCGCGGCTCAAACCGTGGGCGATGGGCCTCAAACAGGACACTGTCGCCATCTGTCATATCGGCGTGATGCGGGTGTTGATGGCCATCGCCACGGGCTGGAACTTTGACGGGCCCGCACCCTTTGCGATCAAGCGGGATCGGCTGTTCGTGATCCGGATCGACGGTACCAACTGGAAGGCCGAGGCAGCGCCCCAACGGCTCATCCGGGGGGCGCCATGAAGGTCATGATCGTCGTCACACACTTGCTTGGCACCGGGCATCTGGCGCGCGTCCTGACCCTTGGGCGGGCCTTTCGGGATAGAGGGGATCAGGTCACCGTAATCAGCGGTGGACGGTCTGTGCCGCATTTCAGCGCCAAAGGCATGCGCCTGATCCAGCTGCCGGCAGTCCAGTCCAACGGGACCGACTTTACCACGTTGCTCGGCGAAGGCGGCGCACCGGCTGATCCCGCCTATATGGCAACCCGGCGTGATATGCTGCTGGACGCGCTGGCAGAGGCGACACCTGACATACTGATCACCGAGTTGTTTCCATTTGGTCGGCGCATCCTGCGCGACGAGTTTGCTGCGTTGCTTTCGGCAGCCCGAGACATGCGCGCGCCACCGCTCGTACTTTCTTCGATCCGTGATATCCTTGCGCCGCCCAGCAAGCCGGCCAAGGCAGTCTTTGCGGACGAAAAGGTATCGAGGTTCTACAACGGCGTCCTTGTGCACTCTGATCCCGACCTTGTAACGCTTGCACACAGCTGGCCAGTGTCGGACAGCCTGGCGCCGTCTCTGCATTACACTGGTTTTGTTGCCCCGCCGCCGCCGGACACGCAGACAAGCCGCCACGGCAGCATCCTTGTGAGTGCGGGCGGGGGCGCGGTGGGCGAGCGAATTTTCGAAGCCGCTCTTGATGCGGCCTATCTCATGCCGCAGGTGCACTGGTTGTTTTTGATGGGAGGCACCGATGCCCGGCGGGAACGCTTTGCACGCATCGCCCCGCCCCACGTGGATATCCAAGCACCCCGCCCGGACTTCCGAACGCTGTTGGCGGGGGCTGCGGCCTCTGTTTCAATGTGCGGCTACAACACGGCCATGGACGTCCTGCAAACCGGAGTGCCGGCCCTGCTTGTCCCTTTTGACGACGGGGGGGAGGTTGAACAGGGCTTGCGCGCTGACGCGTTGAGCGGCCTTGACGGGATTGCGGTGCTGCGCCAAGCGGAGTTGAGCGGCCCGGCCGTCGCGATGGCAGTCGAAGACGTCGGCCACGCGCGCGCCAGGCCACCACGCCAGACGAACATGAACGGTGCTGCGCGCAGTGTCGAGATTGCCCATGATTTACGCGCCCGTCAGGTGTTGCAATGAACTTTGACTGGGCCCCCTTGCGCGCGGCGTTGAGTGCATTGCGGCACGACAGGATCGCCCTGCAGGTGTGGTGGCGCGATGATGATGCGGTGGCAGCCACTCCCGCGCTTGCGCGGCTCAGCAATCTTTCGAGCCAGATCGGCCTGCCCGTCCATCTGGCCGTCATCCCGGCCCACCTTGACGACACGATGGTCGATGTCATTACAACCGCACCGCTGTTTCCGGTCGTGCACGGGTGGGCGCACACGGACCACTCTGCAGGCGCAGGAAAGAAAAACGAATTCCTGACCCCGCGCCCCGACACGCGCCATGAGACGGCACAGGCGTTGGCACTGATGCGCAACCACTTTGGCTTGGCCCTGCGGCCCATGTTTGTACCACCTTGGAACAGGATCGCCTCGGAGGTCGTGCAGGCTTTGCCAGGTCAAGGCTACACGGCACTGTCGACGTTTGGCCCGCGCACCTCGCCCGAGGCCGTCCCCGGCCTTGCCCGGATCAACACCCATGTCGATCCGATCTGGTGGAAAGGCACACGGAACCTCGTGGACCCCGCCCAACTGATTGCGCAGGCCTGCCAGCATCTGGAGGCGCGGCGTTCCGGGGATGCGGACGCAAACGAACCTTTCGGCCTTTTGACCCACCACCTGGTGCATACAGAGGCCATCTGGACCTTTTCCGCCGCTTTTCTCAGCGAATTGCTGAATGGCGGCGCGACCCCATGGACGATGGAGAGCATACCATGAGCAGACTGGAATCCATGCGCCGCCGCCTGAGCGCACAGATCGACGGGATCAACTGGGCGGCAGCGCTGATCGGCGACACACCCGGCGACGTGCTGGAGATGGGGTTGGGGAACGGGCGAACCTACGACCATTTGCGCCAAGAGGTTCCGGACCGGCGGATCTGGGTGATTGACCGTGTGCTGAACCCACACCCCAGCTGCGTCCCGCCCGCAGCGGACTTTCTGCAAGGCGAAGCGGACGCGATGCTGCGCAATCTTGCGGCAGCAGGGCACAAGATGGCGTTGGCACACTACGATTTCGGACATGGGGTCAAGGAACTGGACGTGGCCGAGGGCGGAGCGCTCAGCCCCCTGATCGCCGCCGTGATGGCGCCGGGCGGTCTTGTGCTGTCGCAACAACCGCTGGTCGGCTTTGACCAGATCACAGGGCCGGACACGGTCGACCCCGAACGCTACCTCTTTTACCGCGCGCCGGTCACGTAGCGTTCACAATGGCGCCCGACAACTTGTCATACGGACGCGCTACGCTCTAGACTGCGCACCATTCAAAGCCCCACCAAAGCGGGCGACCAACGGGAGTAAACGGAATGAATATGTTGAACACAGCCGCGCTGGCCGCGGCGGCAATTCTGGTGGCGGGCGCTGCCTTGGCCGCACCACTCAAGCTCAAACCCGCCAACCCACAGCCCAGCGGGCTCAAGTCCGGGCTCGCGGTGGAGTACACCTACCCGCTGGACGTCAAAAACCTGTCCCAGGCCAAACGCTACCTCAAAGAGGCCAAACCGGGCACACCGCTCAAAGGTCTCGACTACCGCGACACCGCGCCCGGGGAAAACGCATTGACCTCAAAACAGGTCGAACACGTGGTGGCCGGGATCACAGGATACGTGAAATTCGACAGCCCCGGGACCTATACGATCGACTTTCTGACCAATGACGGGCTGGACGCAAAAATCGGCGGTCAAGAAGTCGGCTATTTCGACGGACGGCAATCGTGCCAGGAAACGCGCGCGGTCGAAGTCGAAGTGCCAGAAGCAGGCTGGTACCCCGTCGACATCCTCTACTTCCAGCGGGTGGGCACGTCCTGCCTGCTGATGCGAGCCGGCAAAGGCACGCCAGACTGGATGCCGGATTCGGCCTTCGGATACTAAGCCCACACCATAAGCGATCAGACCAGAACGGCCCCGGCACACCCGCGCGGGGCCGTTTTTCGTGTGGGCAGCCCCCGAACTGACGCATTTTCGCCGATAAAGGCGGGTCAACCACCAAACCATTGCGAGACGAAAAAGCACAACCTATGGTCGCATACAGGGTCCACGCATTTTTTGGACCGTCAAACCACTTTTGCAAAAGGTCTGAGGCGCACGCCACGAGACCGTACAAAACGCAATTTTGAAAAAGGACGTTCGTATGGCCAGCAAGACCAAATTCGCAATCACAGTCACCTTCGACAGTTCTGTTCCCGTCAAGCTCTCACCACTCAAAACCATCCAGAAAGGCGCCGACCCGGGGAAGGTCGGCGTCTCTGTTACGGACTGCGAATGCACCAATAAGCCCATCCAGCTCAGTTGGACCGAAGAAACCGACCCGATCGCCAAGACGGTCAAACTGGCGCTCAAAGAGGTGCGGGTCGAGATCATCGTCAAATGCAGCATCCAGTACGCCAAGGAAATCGACCGCAAAAGCCCGTGTTACGCCCACATCGTCAAACACGAGTACATGCACCTGACCAGCCGCAAGAACAGCGTGAAAAAGTACCGGGCTGTGATGATCAAATGGATCGAACAGGCCGCCACCCCAACGATGGACAAGCCCGAAACAGTCAAGCTGAGCAAGGCCAAGGCGCGCAGCGCCTTGGCCTACAATAAAATCGAAACGGCAGTGAAAGAGGCGCGTGGCAAGTTCATGACCGCATCCAACACTGCATCCAAAAAGATCGACAGCACGTCAGAAAACAACAAGACCACGGCGCTCTGCGCGGAATACATCTGACGGCTGCGAGGGGGCGGCAAAAAGCGAAAGGCGCCAGCGGCTCGGACCGAAATCCTCCCCAGGCTGACGCCTTCTTGAACCTATCATCCCCCCAGAGGGCGACTTGGGCCCAGCTTGCTCGGGGCGTTGCCACCCGTCACCGAGATTGCCTGCCTTGCGGCCTGCGCTCCCCCGCTCCAACCCTGCAACACCGCCGTCTCACGTACCGTTTCCGATCCACGATCTGGCTCATGTCCTCTTAGCTTCCACTCGACGCACCTGATCCTGGAGGACCTATTGCGTTCCGCTTACCACCCTGAGAGGCCTTTGCGTCCACCGCGTTGTTCGAAGAACTCTGCGACGGTGATTACAGACTGCGGTTTAACCCCCAACAACGCAACAGAAATTTGACGGTTTTGCGAAATTTCTTGGGGATAAGCTGTTGATTTCACATGTGTATTTCTTGGGGATAAGCTGGGGGTAAGTCGAAAATGTCGTGTCGATTGGCCTGCTTGGCATGGGTCAGGAACGGTGTCGTATACCGGTTTCCCGGACTTGATCGATTGCTGCATTGCGGCGACGATTGCGGGCATTGATTTCAGCACAACAGGAGATTCGCCCATGTTCCCATTCACCTTCGCCCCGCATTTCGAATACCCGCTGTCGGGCAACATCACCCAGTCCATCGCCCCCAACTTCGGCGAGATCGAAGGGGTCCCGGAAGTCGAGCACGAGGTGATCACCTCTGTGGCCAGCTACGGCAAGCAGTTGGGCAAATTGACCGAGGCACTGCTGCTGGTGGCGGACAAGATGGGGGTCGAAGGGCAAGAGATCGACGACCTGCGCGAGATTGCGGACGGGGTGAAAGAGGCGAAGGGGCGGGCGCTAGAGGCGGTGAAGGCGCGGGCGGAGAAGGTGCGGGAGAGGGTTGAGGTTTTGGAGGGGGTTGAGCGGTGACAATCCCGACGCACGGCAAACGTTCCGCAGGAGTGTATCAATTGTGAAAACATTCTCGGGTGGGGGAAAGCAGTCTTGCATACTCGCTCCGAGTGACCCCCTTAACCTTCAAAATCTCATTGGCATTCGACATCCACCAAACTAAGCACGGAAGTCAAAGGGTCATCGGACAATCCAATGACGTCATAGGCCAAACAATGTCGGACTGGTTGCAAAACTTACTTAACTTATTTGGAACTGGAGCGACAACAGCCGCCGTGTTGGCCATAATTGGCTACCTACTTCGCGACGTACTCTTCGGCTACATTGCTGAAAAAGTCGCGTTTAAGAACAGGTCGCAAATCACACAAATGGAAGATCGGTTGTCACGAGAACGGCAAAAAATATCTGATCTACGTCAAATTGTGATTTCTAAGGCAAGTTTTAGAAATGAAAGGCTGATTGAAAAGCAAATAGCCGCGGCCGAAGATTTGTGGAAAGCGACTCTGCATAATAAAAGACATGCGCTTGCAGCACAATTTTTGCGTAGCATCAAAGTTGAAGAGATGGACAAGCATATCACAAGCGGGCGTGTAGAAGAATTTGTCGATGCAACGACTCGAATAAGTGGAGTTCAGAAACTCCTGGACGATGCCGCTCAAGGGAAACAGGATTCCGTCCAAGCCGAACGAAATGCTAGATTGTCCCAGCCTTTTGTTTCCCCACTTGCATGGGCGTTACACTCTGCCCACTCATCAATTATTTGGCATGCCGTAATGACCATGGTTTCATGGAAAAACGGAATGACTACAAAGATGCTAAGAAAACAGGAGTTAGTTGAGGCAGTCAAACTAGTATTGCCTCACCAGAAAGAATTCCTCGAAAAGTATGGATCAGAAGGAACCTACTATCTAATCGATGAAATCGAAGAAGCCTTACTTGTTGAAATTAAACGGTTCCTAAACACTGGCACCACAGAACAAGAAAATGCTTCTGATGCCAATAGGATATCTGAAGCGATCAAAAAATTGTCTTTGGATTCCGACATTAGCCAATCTTTATAGAATCTGGTACCCCAAACCACAAGATTAGAAAGACGCGGTAGAGGTTTGGGGAGTAAAAACTTGGCAAACGCTAAGGCTTGGTCCCCCCACCCTGACCGGGTGCCGCTACGCGCATCGCTGCGCGATACGACTTTCGCGCACTGGCATTCCTCAACGCCCAAAAGGGTTGGCTTTATCCATCCATTTTGAGTGCACTTATAAACGCCTCTTGCGGGATATCCACTTTCCCGAACTGCCGCATCTTCTTCTTCCCGGCCTTCTGTTTGTCCAGCAATTTCCGCTTCCGGGTGGCATCCCCTCCGTAACACTTGGCCGTCACATCCTTCCTCATCGCCGACAGGGTCTCGCGGGCAATCACCTTGCCCCCGATCGCGGCCTGGATCGGGATTTTGAACATGTGGCGCGGGATCAGGTCCTTGAGCTTTTCCACCATCGCCCGCCCCCGCATCTCCGCCCGGTCGCGGTGGACCATGATCGACAGGGCGTCCACAGGCTCGTCATTCACAAGGATCGACATCTTGACCAGATTGTCCTCGCGGTAGCCCGTCAGTTGGTAGTCAAAGGAGGCATAGCCCTTTGTAACCGACTTCAATCTATCATAAAAATCGAACACCACCTCGTTGAGCGGCAGGTCATAGACCGTCATCGCCCGTGACCCCGCATAGGTCAGGTCCATCTGAATGCCGCGCCGCTCCTGGCACAGCTTCAACACGTCACCAAGGTAGTCATCGGGCACGAGGATCGTAGCCTTGATCCGAGGTTCTTCCAGATGATCCACGGTCGACAGGTCCGGCATGTCGGCGGGGTTGTGCAACTCCATCATGGAGCCGTCTTTCATGTAGACGTGGTAGATCACCGACGGCGCGGTGGTGATCAGTTCGATGTCATATTCCCGCTCGATCCGGTCGCGGATCACCTCGAGGTGCAAGAGGCCGAGGAACCCGCAGCGAAAGCCGAAGCCGAGGGCGGCAGACGTCTCCATCTCGAAACTGAAGGACGCGTCGTTCAGCGCCAGCTTGTCGATGGCGTCGCGCAGGTCTTCGAACTGGTTGCTGTCCACTGGGAAAAGCCCACAGAAAACAACAGGTTGTGCAGGCTTAAAGCCGGGGAGTGCGTCGACCTCCTTGCGCTCATGCGTGATCGTGTCGCCCACGCGGGTGTCGCGCACCTGCTTGATCGACGCCGTGAGAAAGCCAATTTCACCGGGTCCGAGGCTGTCGACCACCTGCATTTCGGGGCGGAAGACGCCGATGCGGTCCACGTGGTGCACGGAGTTGTTGGAGAGGAATTTGACCTTTTCGCCCTTCTTGAGCCGCCCATCGATGATGCGCACCAAGACAATCACGCCAAGGTAGCTGTCATACCAAGAATCCACCAGCATCGCCTTGAGCGGGGCGTCCTCGTCACCCTTTGGGGCGGGCAGGTGTTCGACAATGGCCTCAAGGGTTTCGGTGATGCCCTGCCCGGTCTTGGCCGACACCTGAATGGCGCCTGAAGCGTCGATGCCGATCACGTCTTCGATCTGTTCGGCGACGCGGTCACAGTCGGCGGCGGGCAAGTCTATCTTGTTCAGGATCGGGACAATTTCATGATCCGCGTCAATGGCCTGATAGACATTGGCCAGCGTCTGTGCCTCGACCCCCTGGGTGCTGTCCACGACCAGCAACGACCCCTCGACCGCACGCATCGAGCGGCTGACCTCATAGGCAAAGTCCACGTGACCCGGTGTGTCGATCAGGTTGAGCACATAGGCCTCGCCGTTCTGCGCAGTGTAGTCGATGCGCACGGTATTGGCCTTGATGGTGATGCCGCGCTCGCGCTCGATATCCATGCTGTCGAGCAGCTGCGCCTTCATATCCCGTTCAGAGACCGTGTTGGTCGACTGGATGAGGCGGTCGGCAAGCGTGGATTTCCCGTGGTCGATATGGGCGACATATCCCATCCCATGACACCGCTTTCACATATCCGCAATTTCTCCATCGTCGCCCATATCGACCACGGGAAATCCACGCTT
>JBCBDZ010000050.1:0-17977 GCA_038529225.1 Pseudomonadota bacterium
CATGGGCGGCAAGCCAGGGTTACAAGGCCCCCGGCGATCCGATGGTCTGGCAGGTGGTCGACGGCCAGCTGTATGTGCAGGTGCACCCGCGCGCGCAAGAGCTGTGGTCCGCACACGTTCCGACCCACATCATTCAGGCGGATGAAAACTGGCCGCGCATCCATCCCTTCTAAGGGTCTCAATGAACGAAAGAAAAGGGCGGCGGACACCGCCCTTTTTTGCCACCACTCACGCATCAAGCGTCAGGCGAAGCCGCGCCCGCGCCCGTGCCAACCGGGACATCACGGTGCCCAGGGGCAGTCCTGTCTGCCGCGCAAGCGCGCGCGGGGATGTTTCGCCTGCTACCACCAGTTCCATCAACTGCCGCTGTGGTTTGGGCAACCCCGAGATTGCACTCAGCGTATCGGCGCAATCGAGGCGAATGAGGGCGTCAGGCTCAGTGATCACGTGATCGTCTTCCAACTCATCCGTGGCCTGCACGCGCCACCCGCGCCGTGCCCGGTTGGACAGGGTGCGCATGGCATAGCTGGGCAAATCGTCGATCCGGTGCCCTTCGCGCAGGCGCTGGCAGAGGCTGAGCAATGTGTCCTGCACCAGATCTTCGGCCTCGGACGGGCTGCGCGCGAGTCGGCGGGCACGCCGGTTCAGGATCGGGATCAGGGGCACCAGACGGCGGGGGTTTGGGTGTTTTGGTTCCATCATGGCGCAAAGGTGGGCAGGCAGGGCAGGCTTGAAAAGCCCGGGGATTCTGGCCGATCCGCGCTTTGCCCCCTTTTTGGGCAAGGCCTCGCCCATCCCTGCGTTCGCAATCGGCAGGCCCTCGCGCGGTGCGTGCTTTGGCCGGGTCAACGGGGATGCGCAGGCCCGCTGACGGCTCTTACCTCATGAGGGCGCCACTCACGGACCCCTCATGAAGCAAACCGAACGGGAGTTACTCAACATGAAATATGCAGCCCTTACCGCCCTTGCGGCTCTGGCGTTTCCGGCACTGGCCATGGGTCAGAGCGCGGCGGACCTGGACGTCAACGGCGACGGTGTTCTGACCATCGACGAAGTCCAGGCCAGCATGCCCGAAGTCACATCGGACATGTTCACGACAATGGATCTCAATGCCGATGGCGCGCTGGATGCCGAAGAGATCACAGCCGCACAAGAAGCCGGGTTGATGCCAGCAACCGACGGCTAGGACACCTACAGCTCTGTGCGTCTCCGGTGGCAATAACGCGCAGGCAATCAGAGCAGTGGGGGCGTGAGGCCCGGTCTCCCCCCAGGGGCCGGGCCTCACTGCGTTTTGAGACGGGCGTTCAGTCGGTCCAGGCCGGGAAATGGATGTTGAACCGTTCGCGCACGGCGGCTTCAACCTCCGTAGGCAGCGCCGCGGCGGTTTTCATCGCCAGAATCTCTTCCTTGCGCGCCGTGGCTTGGGCAATCAGGTCCGGCTTGCCCAGTTCCAGCCATTCCTTGGGCGAGGTGCGACTGCCAAAAGTGGGATAGACACAATTGGTCTGCATGCCCGACAGGGTTTGATCCGTGCCCAGATAGTGGCCCGGCCCGTTCATGCACACATTCGCAATCTGATCCAGCGCGAGCGTTTCGTCATTGACTTCGATCCCGCGCACACAGCGCAGGGTCTGGCCAATAATGTCATCACCCAAAATCAGCGATTCAAGGCAGAACCCGAGCAGGGACGCATGCATGCCTGCCGCCTCGTAAATCATGTTCACGCCGGACAGACCCGCAGACAAGTTCGAACACATCTGTTCCCATCCGGCCTGCATGTCCGGCAGCTTGCTGTCGGACGCGCCGCCCGCCGATCCGCCAGGAATGTCGTAAAACCGGTGCATCTGGCCACAACCGGCGCTGAGCAGCGCCTGTTCGCCTGACCCGATGGACATTGCCCCCGTGCGCAGATCAAGGCCGAAGGGCCATGTGCCAAAGATCGCAGGCGCGCCGGGCTTGACCGCGTTCACGTAGACAAGGCCGGCAAGGCATTCTGCCGTGGCCTGCATGATCGCACCGGCAATGGTCGACGGGGCGGTCGCGCCGGACATGCCCGCAGAAAGCAGCAGCACCGGCATGCCCGCCTCGATACAGGTTTCCATCACTTCACAGCTTTCGGGCGCGAATTTCATCGGGGGCACGACAAAACAGTTGGAATTCGACACGAAGGGGCGCGCGCGCCATGCGTCTTCTCCGCCTGCAATCATGTGCAGCATTTCGATGGCGGGGCCGACGCAGGTGGTGTCCGTGAAACTGGTGCCGACATGTTTGGTGGTGCCCGACACGCAGGCAAAGACCGAGTTATACTCCATCTCGATCGTGTCGGGGATGTCGCGACAGATCATCGGGCGTTGCAAAAAGTGGATGTTGTCGAGTTTATCGGCAATGCGCGCCGCATCATGCAGGTCCTGCACCGTGCTTTCGCGGTAGTTGCGCCCATCCACCTCGACCAGGTTCACGGCTGCGCCCGCAGTGCCGTAATGCACGCGCGATCCGGACAGGTCGAGGTCGTGTTGCGGGTCCCGCGCATGCAGCGTCATGGTGCGGTTTGCGCGTGCAATCGTCTCCTCGACAAGGGCACGCGGAAAACGGATGCGCCCATCCTCGCCTTGAACCGCGCCTGCGTCGGTCAGGTATTTCACGCCACTGGGTGGCGCGTCGGCCAATCCGATCTGCTCTAGCGCATCGAGCGCGCCTTGGTGGATGCGTTCGACCTGTTCGGGCGTCAGGGGGTTGTACGTACCCCCTTCAAGGCCGGGGCGAATAGGGCGCAGATGATCCGCCAGCGGGGCCGCGCGTGCGGCGCGCCGCGCAGCGCGTCCACCTGATCTGGATTTTGGAGAAAGGTCATTCATGGGGTCGGAGTCCGGGTGTGATTGCTGAAACAGAGTGAGGTACTGCGTTCAACCGTTCGGTCGGCCCCGCGCCGCGCGACCGCGCTCCGCCCCGATGGTGCGGGTGATCAGCGCGATCTTGCTCCGGCTTGCCTGCACTCTCAGCCTCCCTGACCTGGTGCGGGTTGCGAAAAATTTCCGATGACATCAGAGTGCTGCGCCGTTTTCTGCCTGTCTGTCCTGTTTGCGACCTCGCCTGGGCGGGGGATTGCGCATGGGTTTTGTGTTTGGGGGCAAGCCTTTGCTCAGAGTGTGCTGCGCACGGTTTCGTGTCTGGAAACAGCCCGCGGGCTTGCCCACGTGAGGGGGCGGCGGCGCATTTGCGTGCCGCGATCACTCACAAATGGAGCAGACAATGAAACCTCAGATACTTGCCGCGTCATTGGCCGCCAGCCTTGCTGGACTTACCACGCTTCCGGCGTTTGCGGGCGCTCTGGACGCGCCCGCCGCTGACCCGGTCCCACCCGTACCTGCGCCCGTGGCCGTCGTGCCGCAGGGCGGGGACTGGACAGGTGGCTATGCCGGTGTGCAACTTGGCTATGGCGATGTGGATGGCACCGGAGATGCGGATGGCGATGACGTTCTTTACGGTGTGCACCTTGGCTACGACTATGACTTTGGCACCTTCGTTCTGGGCGGAGAAATCGACTATGACGGTGCCGATATCGACCTGAACGGCGCGGCAACGGTCGACAGTGTTGCCCGGCTCAAATTGCGCGCGGGATACGACTTTGGGCGCACCCTTGGCTATGTGACGGCAGGTGTGGCCGAGGTTGACACATCGCTGGGATCGGAGTCGGGCGAGTTCTACGGCATTGGCGTCGCCTACCAGATCAACGAACGCTACAGTGTCGGTGCGGAACTGCTTGAGCACAATTTCGACGACATCTCCGGCACGGGCGTGGATGCGGATGCGACCACGTTCACGGTGCGCGGTTCGATCCGGTTCTAGGGCGCAAACGGGTAGGGCGGAGGACACCTCCGCCTTACTACCATCGCCCTGAAGCCCCGCCACCGCCCGAGCGTCCGCCGCCAAAGCCGCCCGATGAGCTCGAAGAGCGTCGAATGCGCGATATCCTGTAGGTCGTGACGGTCTTGTAATCGCAGGCCACGCACCAGACCGTGCGCTCGCCCTGTCCCGGCATGTTGGTCGTCGCCATCATCACGGTGACACGTCGAGACCGCAGAGTCCCCTTGCGCCCGCACCCCGGACAGGTGCGAAAACGGGTAAAGATGCCGCCGATCGCATTGCGCAGTGCGACAAGCAGAACGAGCCCACCAAAGATCGGGACCGAATACCACGGCAAACTGGTGTCTTCGGACACCTCCAGCGCCGGGGCGCCCGCGTTAAATGGCAGTGCGATGCGTTCGATGACAGCCGCAACCCCTGCCTCGATCCCGCCTTGATAATCCTCATTGCGAAAACGGGGCAGAAAGTCGCGGTCAACGACGATCTGTGCTGCATAATCCCAGTCCCGGCCATAGCCCGCACCCAACTCGATCCGCATCGCCCGGTCCTGCGGGATCACCAGCACCATGATCCCGTCATTGCGCGTCGCATCCCCGATGCCCCATCTGTTGAACAGGCGGGTCGCAAAATCCTCAAGGGTCAGCAGGGGGGCGTAGTCATCTTGCGTTGGCAGCGTGACCACGGTCATCTCGATCCCGGTGTCCTGGCGCAAGGTGATCAACTGGTCGCGCACGCGCTCGCGTAGTTCGGCGTCCACCAGCAGGTTGGCAAAATCATTGATGTCGGTGCTGATATAGTCGGGATAGGTCTCGGCCGCTGCCAGCACGGGCCATATCCAAAGGCACAAAAGAAATAGGGCGCGACGCAACATCGGATCAGCTTTCAAAAGGGTACGACAACCCTAGCGCAACCGCGGCGCGCTGTCAGGCCGCGCGCGCCTCGGCAAAACGGCAGAGCGTGGTGAGGGCCGCCTCAAACGCGCCGTCCTCCACCGTCATCGCAACGCGCAAATGCCCCGCTGCGGCGGTGCCAAAACTCTCGCCCGGCATCACGGCGATATGCTCGGCCTCCAGCAGGGCATCGGCAAAGTCATCCCCCGACATGCCCGTCGCACGGATATCCAGCATCAGATACATCGCCCCCTGGGCCGGGATCAGACCCACGGTGTTCTGGCCCGCCAGCACCTTTTGCGCGATGGCACGGCGGCGCTGGAACGGGGCGCCCACTTCGGCCTCAAATGCATCACCCTGAGACAGCGCAAAGACGCTGGCATCCTGAATATATCCCGGCACGCCATAGGTCGTATGGGTGGAAAAGTTGATCAATCCCGCAATCGCGTCCTCAGGCCCGATCAGCCAACCACAGCGCGACCCGGTCATCGCATGGCTCTTGGACATGGAGCCCACGACCAGCGTGCGCTCGGCCATGCCGGGCAGGGCGCGGGGGCTCAGATGCGTGCCGTCCCAGACCTGCCCGTCATAGACCTCGTCTGAAATCAGCCACAGATCGTGGCGCTGACACACGTCCGCAATTCCCTCCAGCGTGGCGCGGGAATAGACGGTGCCGGTGGGGTTGTTGGGTGTGTTGATCAAGAGCGATCTGGCACCCTCCGCACTGGCTTCGATATCCTGCGCGCGCGGTTGAAATGCATCCTGTGCACGGGTCTGGACGCTGCGCGGTATCGCCGAAACCCCGCGGATCGTACCGGGATAGGTGGCATAGTAGGGATCGATGAACAGCGCCACATCGCCCGGATCGCAGGCCGCGGCATGGGCGGCAAACAAGGCGGCCTGACCGCCCGGGGTGATCAGCACATTGTCGCGCCCCGTGGGCACGCCAGTGCGCTCTGTCGCGCGCCTTGCCACGATATCGCGCAACGCATCCGTGCCCGGGACCATGGCATAGCCTGTGTGCCCGCCCATCGCACTGCGGTGCATGTCCTGCAGAATCGGCGCCGCCGTGCGGATGTCATGTTCGCCGATGGTCAACTCGGTCACGTCGACACCTTCGGCAATCATGCGGCGTGCTTTGAGAAACAGATCCCACCCATCAGACCCGCCCCCGGTGAGCGTCGCGATACGTTGTGAAAGGGCCATGCGCCGCTCCCTGACTGGTTTTGCGCAAGGGGCACGCATGGCGCGGGGATGTCAACCAGAGAGGGGGCCGAGGCCCCGATCCTCCACACTCCCCCGCAGAATTTTTGGCCAGACGCAGCCGCTATTCTGGGGATGGCCCGGGCGCCAGAGCGGCCTGCACTTTTTTCGGCAAGCCCGCACGGACAATGGCGTAAGAGGCGTGGATGCGGTCGCGAAACTCATCCGCATCCTGACCATCAAACGGAACCCTTACCCAAGAGCGGTGGAAATATTTTGCCTTCCGGGCCGCCCCGATCTCGATCAGGAATTGGGCACTGTCCACGTCCGCGCATTTGACCGACACGCCGTCATTGGCCATGCCGATGCAGGCAAACATCTTGTCTGCGACCTTCCACGCATCCAGCCCGCCTTCATGGTGGCTGGCCCAATGCGCCCCGGGCAGGGCGGCGCAGATGCTGTCGACAGTTTCGCGGCTCATACGCGCACTTTGCCTGCGAGAAGCGATCCAAACAAGGGTTGACCGGCCGCCCTGCCATGGGCTAGCGGTACTGCATGACCCGGACCATTTGCACCCTTTGCTGCATTATCTGCTGATTTCCTCAGCGGGCCGGTTCTTTGTTTCCATGACATCTCAGAATTGCTAGGTCCGCGCCACCTGTCGCTGCGAGTACGTTCATGACCATCACCCTTTACAACACCGCCACACGCCGCAAAGAGCCGTTTGTGCCTTTGGATGAGACCAACGTGCGCATGTATCTGTGTGGCCCCACGGTCTATGACCGGGCGCATCTGGGCAATGCGCGCCCCGTGCTGGTGTTTGATGTCTTGTATCGGTTGTTGCGCCACACCTACGGTGCGGACCACGTGACCTATGTGCGCAATTTCACGGATGTGGATGACAAGATCAACGCCACCGCCATGGCGCGCAAAGAGGCAGGCGCGCCGGGCACGATCGAAGAGTTGGTGCGCGAGCGGTCGAACGAGACCATCAGTTGGTATCACGCGGATATGGACGCGCTTGGCGCACTGCGCCCCAATCACGAGCCGCGTGCGACGGAATACATTGATCAGATGGTGGCGATGATTTCGACCCTGATCGAAAGGGGCCATGCTTACGAGGCTGAGGGGCACGTCCTCTTTGCCGTGGATTCGTGGAAAGAGCACTATGGCAAGTTGTCAGGCCGGTCCGTCGATGACATGATCGCGGGCGCACGGGTCGAGGTGGCCCCGTACAAGCGCAACCCGATGGACTTTGTGCTTTGGAAACCATCGAGCGACGAGTTGCCGGGCTGGGACAGCCCATGGGGCCGCGGGCGGCCCGGCTGGCACATCGAATGCTCTGCCATGGCCCATGATTTGTTGGGCGAAGAGTTTGACATTCACGGCGGCGGCAACGATTTGCAGTTTCCCCACCATGAAAACGAGATCGCGCAGTCCAAATGCGCTGGCCACGGCTTTGCGCAGGTGTGGATGCACAACGAGATGCTGCAGGTCGAGGGCAAGAAGATGTCCAAGTCCTTGGGCAACTTCTTTACCGTGCGCGATCTGCTGGATCAGGGCGTACCGCGCGAGGTGATCCGGTTCGTGATGCTGAGCACGCATTACCGCAAGCCGATGGATTGGACGGAGAAGAAGGCGCAGGAAGCCAAAGAAACGCTGTTTGGTTTTCTGGAGGTGACATCTGGAGTTGATGCTGCCGAGCCGGATCAAGAAGTGGTTCAGTCTCTTTCGGATGACTTAAACACCCCACAAGCCATCATGCGACTTCATGAACTCAAAAAGGCCGGTCAGGGAGCAGAGTTGCTGGCGAGTGCTAAGCTAATGGGTCTTCTCAGCTTTGCTCCTACAGCTGGGACAATCGGTTGGGGTTCTGTAGGAGATGAGGTCAATGAAAAGTTAACTGCCCTCGCGCGCAGGTATGCCCATCTAAGAAGCGAAAGAAGATTTGAAGATGCGGACAGGCTGCGAGACTTGGCAGCAAGTGCTGGTGTGGAGTTACAAGTCACTAAGCAAGCTGTTGGCCAAGGGGCAATTGCGAAAAGAACCGCCGATTTCGACCCCTCCAAACTGGAGGCGCTCAAATGACCTGCTCCATCCAAAGGCCGGACCCCGACCTCGGGTGGGGGTGTAGCCTCCTCCCGGGGGGAGGTCGGGGGCTGGCCGTGACGCAGGCGTCACGGCCGTGCAACTTGGCTTGCGTACGGCGACAAGACGCATTTGACGCGGATGCGCGAAGGATGGAGTCAACGTCATGACCCGTGAACGTCTCTTCTTTTTCGACACCACCCTGCGCGACGGGCAGCAGACCCAAGGGGTGCAATTCTCCCCTTCGGACAAGCACCAGATCGCGACAGCCCTGGACACCCTTGGCGTTGACTACATCGAGGGCGGCTGGCCCGGGGCGAACCCGACCGACAGCGCCTTTTTCGAAGACGCCCCCAAAACCCGCGCCACCTTCACCGCCTTTGGCATGACCAAGCGGGCAGGCATGAGCGCGGAAAACGATGACGTGCTGGCCGCCGTCCTCAACGCAGGCACCCCCGCCATCTGCCTCGTCGGAAAGACCCACGATTTTCACGTCAAGACGGCCCTCAACATCTCTCTGGACGAAAACACCGCCAACATCGCCGCCAGCTTTGCCCATCTCAAAGCGCAGGGTCGCGAGGCGGTTTTTGATGCGGAGCACTTCTTTGACGGGTTCAATTCCAATCCGGACTACGCGCTACAGGCCATCCATGCGGCCTATGACGCGGGCGCACGGTGGATCGCCTTGTGCGACACGAACGGCGGCACGCTGCCCGCAGACATCGCGCGGATCACAAAGGCGGTGATCGACAGCGGCATTCCCGGAGATCACCTTGGCATCCATACCCACAACGACACCGAACAGGCGGTGGCCGGTTCGCTGGCGGCGGTCGATGCAGGCGCGCGCCAGATTCAGGGCACGCTGAACGGGCTGGGCGAGCGGTGCGGGAATGCCAACCTGACGGCCCTGATCCCGATCCTGCTGCTCAAGGAACCCTATGCGTCGCAGTTCGAGACGGGTGTGAGCCTCGCGGCACTCGCCGGTCTTACCCGCACCTCTCGCATGCTGGATGACATCCTGAACCGGGTGTCGCAGAAACAGGCGGCCTTTGTCGGTGCGTCGGCCTTTGCCCACAAGGCAGGGCTGCACGCCTCGGCCATCCTGAAAGATCCCACCACCTACGAACACATCGACCCAGCAGCTGTGGGCAATGAACGCATCATCCCGATGTCCAATCAGGCGGGGCAATCGAACTTGCGCAAACGCCTGACCGAGATGGGGATCGAAGTCGCACCAAAAGACCCCGCACTCGCCCGTATTCTGGACCACATCAAGGTGCGCGAGGGGCAGGGGTATACCTATGACGTGGCGCAGGCCTCGTTCGAATTGCTGGCGCGTGCGGAACTCGGCATTTTGCCAGAGTTCTTTGAGGTCAAGCGCTATCGCGTGACCATCGAGCGGCGCAAGAACAAGCGCAATCAGATGGTGTCCCTGTCCGAAGCGGTGGTCGTGGTCAAGGTTGACGGCATGAAGATGCTGTCGGTATCGGAATCCATGGATGAACACGGCACGGATCGCGGCCCTGTCAATGCGCTCTCCAAGGCGCTTGCCAAAGACCTTGGCCGCTACCAGTCCAATGTCGAAGACATTCGGCTGGTCGACTTCAAGGTCCGCATCACCCAAGGCGGAACCGAGGCTGTGACCCGCGTTATCATCGACAGCGAGGACGGGCAGGGGCGGCGCTGGTCTACGGTGGGGGTGTCGGCGAACCTTGTGGATGCCAGCTTTGAGGCGTTGCTGGATGCGATCCGTTGGAAGCTGGTTCAGGATGGTGTGACATGACCCCCGACCAGAAGGATGCCTTTTTCAGGGTTCACCGCGATTTGCATCGCGAAGGGCCGGGTGAACCTGCTGACGTGCTGTGGGCGTTGGACGCTCTGGGCCTGTCCGAGCCTCTGGACGTGCTCGATGCTGCCTGTGGGCCGGGCGCGGACATGTTGACGCTGGCCGAGGCCCTGCCACAGGCGCGTATCACAGGCATGGAAGTGACTCCGCATTTTGTCACCGAGGCCAGCGCGCGTGTTGCAGCGTTTGCGCCGCGCGTCCGGGCGATCGAAGGTGACATGAGCGCGCCCGAGGGGATGTATGATCTGATCTGGTGCGCGGGGGCATTGTACTTTCTCGGGGTGACCGAAGGCCTGCAAAGCTGGCGCAAGGTGCTGAAGCCCGGTGGGGCCGTCGCGTTCTCGGAACCTGTGCTGTTCAGCACACCGCCGAGTGCGGGCGTACAGGCCTTTTGGGAAGATTATCCTCAGATAACCGACCTGGACGGTATCATCGCGCGGGTCACTGCGGCGGGTTACCCCGTGCAGGCGCATCGCATGATCGTGGGCAAGCCCTGGGCGGATTACTACACACCCCTGCAGGACCGCATCCAGATGTTGCGCGGCCAAAACCCGGATGCAGCATTGATCGCGGCCCTGGATGAAAACCAGCGCGAGATTGATCTGTGGCACGCGGCTGAAGATCAGATCGCCTATGCGCTGCTGATCGTCAAACCGGCATGAGCCTGCCCGAGGCGATCATTCCCTGCGCCAAAATCGTGGAAAAGGGGGATCCGTTGCGCTTTCGGACGGTGATGGCTGCACCCGTGGCGGCGCGCGCCGTCCTGTTTCCGCTCTATGCGCTCAATGTCGAGGTTTCGCGGGCGCCATGGCTCACGCAGGAAGCGATGATTGCCGAAATGCGCCTGCAATGGTGGCGTGACGCGCTGGAGGAGATTGCCCAAGGGCGTCCGGTGCGCAAGCATGAGGTGACGACGCCATTGGCCGGTGTTCTCTCGCCTGTGCAGGCCAAACGGTTGGATGAGAGCGCAGCGGCGCGGCGGTGGGACATCTACAAGGAGCCGTTCGACGATCAGGCGCATATGGACGCCTATATCGACCAGACTGCGGGGCATCTGATGTGGACGGCCTGCGAACTTCTGGGCGCGCCGCCAGAGGCCGAGGCAGATGTGCGCGATCTTGCCTTTGTTGCCGGAACAGCCGCCTTTTTGCGCGCTGTGCCCGAATTGGCACAGGCGAACCGCATCCCCTTGCTGGATGGCACGGACAAAGGTCTTCAGGAGTTGGCACTGCGCGCCTTTGACAGAGGGCGCCGCCCGAAACTTGCCAAACATGTCCGGCCCGGTCTGTGGCCTGCGATCGGCGCGTTGTGCACGCTGGATCAGGTGATCCGGGATACCCCAGCGGTGGCCGAGGCCCGGCTTGATCCCGGCGTCACCCCATTCCGGCTGGCCCGGACTGCCTTGCTGGGGCGTCTTGTGCTTTAGGCTGTCGCGGTCCGGTTGCGCATCACCAGCCAGATGAGAGAGCCGCCCGCAAGCACCAGAAATGGCACCATTGCGATGTTGACGGCAGCCCACCCTTCGACCGGGTCACCGCCGATGCAGTTCATCAATCCACCCGAGGCCAGCGAAGCCACCGTCACGCCGCCAAAGACGATCAGGTCGTTCATGCCCTGCATCCGCCCGCGTTCCTGTGGCGTGTGCGCGCCGGCCAGCATTGTCGTCGCACCGATGAACCCAAAGTTCCAACCGACCCCCAGCAGGAACAGGGCTCCGTAAAAGTTGACCAGGTCAACACCTTGCAGGGCAATCAGACCCGCAACACCAAGGATAGCGAGGCCAAGCCCCATGATCCGCTCCACGCCAAATCGACTGATCAGGTGGCCGGCAAAGAACGAGGGCGCGAACATCGCCAGCACGTGTACGGTGACCACGTTGGCCGCATCCGGTTCGCCAAACCCACAGCCCACAACAGCCAGTGGCGTTGAGGTCATCACAAGGTTCATCAACGCGTAGGACACGGCAGCGCAGATGACGGCCACGAGGATACGCGGGCTTGCCAGCAATTCACGCCTGCTGCGCCCCGGTCCATCTGTGGTCGAGGGGGCAGGAGGTTTGGGGATGTCGAGCAACAGGAACAAGAGCATGCCCACCACGTTGAAGGCCATCGCCCACCAGTAGATGGGGATATAGCGGGCCACTGTCGCATCTGCGGTATTGGCAGTGACATAAGCTACGACCTGCGGACCGATGATTGCCGACAAAAGACCACCCGCCATGACGTAAGAGATGGCCTTGGGTCGAAACGCCTCGGATGCTGTATCGGCAGCGGCAAAGCGGTAAAACCCTTGGGCAGACATGTAGATACCGGTCATGTAGCTGCCTGCCAGAAACAGCCAAAAGCTGGAGATCGACAGCGCATAGGCCCCGATCGCCGCGCCGATCAGCCCGCCGAATGCCCCGAGGATAAAGCCGGACTTGCGACCGAATCGTTGCATCACGTTCGACAGCCACGGCGCGGTTGTCATTGATCCGAAAACGATCAGCGAAATGGGCAGGGTCGCCAGACAGGCAAAGGGCGTAAGCTGTTGACCGGCCAAACCTGCGACCACAAACATCATGGTGATCTGGCTGCCCAAAAAGGCCTGGGCGGCCACCAGAACGGCCACATTGCGTTTGGCGCGGGAGTCGTCAACGTCGGTCATTTGCCTTGGTTAGCCCGCGCATCAGACGGCCACAAGGACTGCGTTGCCGCATGGATGCACAGTGGTTGCGCAGTGCGGTTTTGGCGGTAGGGTGCGGGCATGACCTCTGCCCCGCCCATCCTTGTTCTCGCCGGCGCACGCGAAACGCCAGAGACGGTGCGGGCGCTGTCCGGGCAGCCGTGCTGTGTGCTGTGGGCAGATGAAAGCGTGCCGGTGCCGGTGGAGGCAGATGTGGTGCGCGCCGCGCCACATGCTCTGCGGGCCGTCCTAGACGTGACCCATGCCTTTGACACGCAGACCCGGAGGCGCTGGATGCGACCAAGGGTTCCATACGCGCGCGTCCAGCGTGCGCTGTGGCAGCCTGAAGCGGGTGACCAGTGGACCAGTGTCGACACGATTGAGCAAGCCGTTGCCGCCTTGCCCCAAGGTGCACGGGTGTTTGCCGCGACCGGGCAGGGCAGCGGCTTGACCCTTGCTGCGCATGACGGGCCGGTGTTCTTGCGTCAACTGAGTGTGCATGATTTTCCGGCCCCGCCGAACTGCACTTACATTTTTGGCGCAGGGCCCTTTGATGCTGCCGCAGAGATCAACCTGTTTCGGGACCTGGCCATCGACGTGGTGCTGGCGCGCAATGTGGGCGGGCCGGACAGCTTTCCCAAACTGGCCGCCGCGCGCGCACTTGGATTGCCTGTCGTTTTGCTGCGTCCGCCACCATTGCCAGATGGCCCCGTCCTTAAATCGCCAGCCGACGTCCGCAGATGGACGAAGAGCCTGTGAGGATTATCGAAACGGATTCGGACGTGGCTGAAGGTGCGGCTTGGCTGGCCACACAACACCCCGCCCTTGCCCGCGCGCTCGAAGTTGCAGGCCCCCTGCCTTTGCGCCGCCGCCCGGATGGGTTTGCGGCCCTGTTCAATGCCATCATCGGCCAGCAGGTCAGTACGGCCTCGGCCAATGCGATCTGGGTACGGCTGGAGCAGGCCAGCCTGACGCACCCCACAGCCGTCATTGCCGCCGGAGAACAGGGCCTGCGCGCGGCCGGTCTGAGCCGTCAGAAGATCGCCTATGCGCTGGCATTGTCCGAGGCCGGGATCGACTACGACGCGCTGCGCAAGGCACCAGACGCCGAGGTGATCGCGACGTTGACAGCCATCAAGGGCATTGGCGTGTGGACAGCCGAAATCTATGCGATGTTTGCGCTGGGGCGTGCGGATGTCTTCGCGCCCGGCGATCTGGCACTGCAAGAGGCGGCGCGCGCGATCTTTGATCTGCCCGAAAGACCGAAGGAAAAGGAGTTGCGCATCATGGCGCAGGCATGGAGTCCGTGGCGGGCAGTTGCCGCGCGCCTGTTCTTTACCTATTACCGCGTGGCAAAGGGGCGTGAGGGGGTGACATGAGGCGATGTGCTTTGGCCGTATGTGCAGCGGTCTTGATCAGCAGTTCCGACGCCGCTGCGGGCTTTGCTTCGGAGACGCGGTGCACCGGAAACATGGTGTTCCCGAACCCGGATGGCAGTTCCGAAACCTATGCGATGGAATTGACCTTGACCCCCAACGGCTACCGTATCGTAACGACAAGCTTGCTCAGGAATGAAACCACGCAGGACGAAGGCACATGTACGCGCTATCTCAGCGCCACGTGCCGCCACGATCTTGCTATCTATGGCGAGCGGGTGGACGACCATTATACGTTTCACCTGCGCCCCATGACGGACACCACGTTTTCCTATGAAGAAATCTGGAAAGACGGCGCGACGGGGCGCACCGTCTTGACCTGTCAGCCCGGCTAAGCCGATCACCTATGAAAGGGAATACATGACACGCGTTTTGAAATCCGAACGGCGGGCACCGCACTCAGGCGAGTTGCGTTCGATCGTGGTGTTCCTGCACGGTTATGGCGCGAACGCGGCGGACCTTATGGGGCTGGCCGACCCGCTGGCCGAGCATCTGCCTGACACGCTGTTCGTCGCCCCCAATGCGCCCGAAGAGATCCCCGGTTACCCGGGCGGCTATCAGTGGTTCCCGATCCCGTGGATCGACGGGTCAAGCGAGGAAGAGGCCGAGCGCGGGCTGATCGCGGCCAGCGCGGACCTCAACGCTTTTCTGGATGCGCTGATGGTGGACGAAGACGTGATGCCCGAACAGGTCGTTTTGTTCGGATTTTCGCAAGGCACGATGATGGCCCTGCATGTGGCCCCGCGCCGCGAGGACGAGGTGGCCGGGATCGTCGCCTTTTCGGGCCGTCTGCTGAACCCGGAAAGCCTCTCGGACGAGGTGGTCAGTCGGCCGCCCATTCTGCTGGTGCATGGTGATCAGGATGACGTCGTGCCACCCCAGTCGCTGCCACAAGCCGCCGAAGCCTTGCAGGAGGCCGGGTGGAAGGACGTGTACGCGCATGTCATGGAAGGCACCGCTCACGGCATCGCTCAGGACGGACTCAGCGTCGCGCTGGCCTTCATGCGGGACAAACTGGGCCTCTGAACCCATGCGGATGCTGGTGGGAATTGGCGGGTGTCTGGTGGCCGTCATGATCGTGTCTTTGGCGTGGGCGCTGTGGCCCCAGAGGCCGGCACCGGACACACCCGACCGTCTTGTGGCGCTGGAGCAGGCACTGAACCGACCCTTTGTCCTTTACGTTGACGGGGAGGTTTCGGCCGATTTTGCCAATGCCTTGTCAGACCTTGATGCGCAGGTCGGAGCGATTGCATCAAAGCCCGACGCGCGCACGCTTGCGGACCTCGATGTATACGTGATGGTGCGCGACAGCTGGGACAGCTTTCGCCGAATCACGGCACATGATCTTGCAAACCTGATCCGACAGCACGCAGATCGGCAGGGCGCGGATGCAAGCCTTGCGTGGTTCAAGGCGGTCATCACGCCGGACGACGGGGCCGCACGCGATCTGTTGGTCATTCTTGCCACGCGCAGCGGGTTGGCACAGGTCAGCGACTTTTGCTTTGCCGTGTCAGTTTACGAAGTTGCCCGCTTTTCCGGCAACGGGTCCGCCTTTACGGCCGCCAAGAAAGGCGCGGGCTCCCGGTGGCGACACTGCCACGCCAAGGGGTGGCGTACCGTTTCGGAAATGCGGGCAAGCGTGCGCGGCTGAAACGCAGGCGGCTCTAACAGATCGCCTCGAACCCCCGAGGGCGGCGCGGTGCCACAACAATGCCCTGCTGGACAGGCCCATCCACTTGCGCGCGCAGCCATGCCGCGTGAATGATGAAACCGATGCTCGGCTGGACACGCATCAAGGCGGCTGCCATGCGTCCCGAGATCTTGCCACCTCCAAACACCCGCGCAAGCGCCATCACGGCGCGAAAGACCGAGGCCCGCAAAGGCACGTTGCGCGCATCCTCTGCACATACATCAAAGGCGATGGTGCCACGACGCAAATCCTGTGCAATGCGTTCGATATGAGCCCAGCGGCGGTTGAGGTCGGCCTGCGCCCCCAGCGCCACGGTTGCATGCTCGATCGCCTCGAACGGATCGGAGCACTGCGCGTGATACACCGGCGCATCGCCCTGCGGGGCCACGTACCACAGCAGATCACCGGTCGTGGTGATCGCGCGATAGGCGGTCATACCGCCACATTTCGAGCGGATGGCGTGGCCAGGATCATACCAGAGCGTCACCCAGGTGCGATCCACATAGGTAAAGGCGCTGGCATCCGCGATGACCTCTTTTTCCCCGGCCGACAGGGTCTTGCGTTCGCCCATCAGCTGCTGGAACAGAGAACCGTGGCTGTGTGTGGCAGGGGCGGGGGCAAGGTCGTGTTCGGCGGACATTGGCTGGCTCCGGGGCTGGAAACGAACGGTTTGAATTTGGCAGGCCAAAACGGCTTCTTCAGTTTTTCGAATGTGACCAATCCTTGCGGCATCGACGGGTCAACGTCGAGTGATGTATTCCTTACCTTTGCTCAATCACATGAGCCAAGCTGCCGCAGGGGCAACCTGTGGATAACCGTCACAAGACGGTCATAAATTCATCTTATATCGACTGCGACATCCTGTGGTCACCTGAGGTCTTGCAGATCGTTTTCCACAAGATATAGTCAAAATGAAAGCTGGGGCGGTTTCACCGTCCCGGTGCGCTCAAGCGGCCAAAGCGAGGACGGGTGCAGTAATCATGGACGGTGACTTCAGAACGGAATTCGTGCGCAGCCCCTCTGCGCTGAAACATCACCCGGCATTGGTGCTGAATGCGGACTACCGGCCGCTCAGTTATTATCCCTTGTCGCTCTGGCCCTGGCAGGAAGCGGTCAAGGCGGCGTGGCTCGACCGGGTCGACATCGTGGCCGAGTACGAAGAAGTGGTCCGCAGTCCGAGTACCCAAATCAGGATACCTTCGGTGGTTGTCCTCAAAGACTATGTCAAACCTCAAAAGCGCGTGGCCTTCACGCGCTTTAATTTATTTCTGAGGGACGAATTTCGCTGTCAGTACTGCGGGGCGAAGGGTGATTTGACCTTTGACCACGTGGTGCCGCGCGCCAGCGGCGGAGTGACCAGTTGGCAGAACGTGGTCGCGGCCTGTAGCCCTTGCAACCTGAAAAAAGGCTCCAAACCGTTGCACCGCACAGGCATGTCCCTGCGCAAACCCCCGCGCCAGCCCGGTGCCGAAGAGTTGCGCAACATGGGGCGAAAATTCCCGCCAAACCATTTGCATGAAAGCTGGATGGACTTCCTTTATTGGGACGCAGAACTGCAGGCCTGAGCGCGGTCAGGCCTTTCAGTTCAAGACGCCGGGCCAGTTTGCGTCACCTTCAGCGATGCGCGCCGGGATGTCGCGTTCCCATCTGCGCTGAATGCGCCGGGAATAGTTGAGGTACAGTTTTCCATCAACGACGCGCCATGCCTCAGGAACAGTCGACGCTGTGTACCCCTGGCTCACCGCCCAGGCGCAATAACCGCCGTATTGCGGGGCATAGCCCTCTGGATCGGCAGCAAAAGCGTCCCGGTTCTCAGCGGACGCAAAATGCCATGTGACGCCATTCCAGTCGTGGGCGAATTCGGCTGATCCTTTCACCGGTTTCCGTTCGGTGAAATAGGCGACAACATCGCTGCCATCCACGGCGATCCCGTCGTTTGAATAGATCGGGCGGGTGTTTGCGTACGCGGCGGTGCCAAAAGTGAGGGCGACGGGCAGGCTTGCCGTGGTGGCCAGAAATAGGCGACGGGTTGGCATGGCAGATCCTCCATAGAACGTTGTGTGCTGCTATATGTGCCGCATCGCGTGTTTCGCCAGACAACCGACAGGCTTGTGATCCGGCTGTGAGTGCGCCGCGCTTATGCGGCGAGGTCAACCCAGACAGGCACGTGATCGGACGGTTTTTCCTCGCCCCGCACCTGTTTGTCGATCTGACAGTCGGTCAGCATGTCTGCGCACGCCGGCGACATCAGGAAATGATCGATGCGGATGCCGTCGTCACGGTTCCAGGCGCCCGC
>JBCBDZ010000051.1:0-17692 GCA_038529225.1 Pseudomonadota bacterium
ATCGGCCAGTTCCCCAGACATCTCGGCTGGTGCGGCCTCTGCATCAGGCTCGGTATCTTCCCATTCCATCGCAGGCGGCTCGGTGCCGGCATAGGCGTCTGTCCCCGGATCGTCCGGTTCGAACTGATCGCGGCGCGCACCCACAAGAGTTTCCAGCGCTGCAATCTTTTCGCTCAAGCTCTTTTCGACAGGCGTGAGGGGGTCTTCTGGCAGGTCTTCAACTTCGACATCGATTGCCGACATGGAGTGTTCATCATCCGCCAGACCGTCAGCGTCGTGGGGTTCCGCGACCAGCGGCTCGCCCGGTTCGCCCATCTCCTTACGCTCATGGTCACCATGCGGCGCGTCGAGGTGGTCAACTTCACTTTCCCAGTCTTCTGGAACGATAGACGACTCGGACGCTTCCGCCGACGGTGCCTCGTCCTCTGGATACGAAGTCGCGGTGGCCTCGCCGGCATCAGTCGTCTCATCCGACACGGTCATCGGATCGCTTGGCAGCGCCTCTTGCGCTGGAATTGCCACGTCCGAAACGCCCCGCGCCGAAAGATCTGCGGACAGTTTTGCCACAACGGCGCTGTCATCAGCTGGCATGAAACCGTTTTCACGCACGTTCATGCGGTCAGGTGCGGGTCGTGACGTCCGAAATGCAGTCTGGGCGAATGTCGACAAAGCGTCATCGTCTTTGCCCTGCAGATCATCTGCGCCGTCTTGGTCGTCAAATGCGTCCGCGATCTCCTCATCGGCTCCGATTTCGTCCTCAAACCCGGCTTCGTCAGCGTCTTCGCCTTCGGGAACGCGCAGCGACGGGGTCAGCACCAAACGATCGCTGGGCGGTTGCTGGACAGACGCGGAACCGGGACGCCCGTTGTCAGACACAAGACGTCTGATGGACGCAAGAACGTCCTCCACATCGGTGTTGGTCATCGGATCAGACATTGTTTTACCACTCATAGCCTCACTGCGCAGTCTAGCCCGCGCATGAGAGTCGCACAACACTGTGGTGAAAACCTTAATCAGTTGGTTTCAGCGCTCTCAGCACCTTGTCCAGCTGCTGCCCTTGTTTCGAGCGGTTGGTCGGCGCATCCTTGACCAGATTGTAATAGGCAACCGGATCGTAAATCTGCACCGGCAAACCCAACCGCTGCGCGGTCAGCAGACCCATCGACTCAAGAACCTGGTAGGACGCGACGTATTGATCAACCTGTGCAGAAATCCGGGTGGTCTGCGCGTCCAGCAGGTCCTGTTCGGCATCCAGAACGTCAAGTGTGGTCCTAGCGCCAAGAGTTGCTTCCTCGCGAACACCCTCAAAGGCCACTTGCGAGGCGCGGACTTCCTCTTCGGAGGCAACGATGCTTGAGCGCGCCGCCACCAGATTGGAAATGGCGATCACCACGTCCTGTTGCACATTATGGCGCACCGTATGGAGGTTTCCGCGCGATGCATCGCGTATGGCAATGCTCCGGCGTTCCGCCGCACTCAACTCCCCACCGCGGTAGATGGGGCCTGACACGTTCACACCGACGGTGCCGATCTGTGAGTCACCCCGGGTGCCCAGGTCTTCGTCAAAGCCGAGGGTTCCGCGCAGGTTGACAGTTGGCAACTTGGCGGCAACCGCAGCGGTGATGAGCAGTTCGTTGGCTGCAATCTGACGCCGGGCCTGTTCCATCTCGGGGTGCGTGCGGACGGCGACACCCTGGGCGCTGGCCACATCTGTTGTGGTCTGTGGCAGGCGCGGAATGGCAGTCAACCGGCCCGGCGGACGCCCGACGGCATTGGCATATTCGGCCTGGGCCTGCACCAGATCACGCTGACTGGCGGCCAAAGCGCTGCGGGCACTTGCCACGGCTGCTTCGGCCAGTGCCACGTCCGTGCGCGTGACCTCGCCCACTTCGAACCGGTCCTGAGATGCGCGCAATTCTTCTTGCAACAAGCGCAGGTTGTTCTGGCGCAAGGAAACGAATTCCTGCTGTCGGAACACGTTGAAAAACGCAACAGCCGCGCGCAACAGCACGTCCTGCTCGATGCTCAGCAAAGCCGCCCGCGTGGCCAACACGGTTTCCTTGTTCGCTTCGATCCGCGCGGAATCGGCGCCGCCATCGAAAAGCTGCAAGGTCAATTCCAAACCGATGGATGCGGTGGTCGATCCGGCGTCACGCTGCACCCCGCCCGATGCCACAGACGTGGCATCGCCGAACTGCCGGGTGATATCCGCCGTCCAGTTGATGATCGGGCGCAAGGTCGCTGTCGCGATCGCCACATCCTCGTCCGCTGCCCGCAACAGGGCCCGGTTCTGATCCAGCAAACCGCTGTGACCGTACGCGCCCACAAGAGCGTCGGCCAGCGTGTCCGCCTGCGCCATCGGTGCTGCAAGGCCTGCAATGACCATGCCTGTCGCGACACTGCGCCGCCAAATCCGCGTGATCCCCGTCTTGCTCATATCATCCGTCCCCTGCTGCCCGTCTGTCCGCGCTTTGTTTGGCCTTACTCAGAATTCAAACGCCACGTGTTTCTCGAAGCCGCCCAAAACCGGGGCAGCGGCATTGAAAGAACGCCGCCAGTTCATGCGACCGTCAAGCTTGTACCCAATGCTTACCTCACCCAACGGACCATCCATGAACAGGCAGGCGATCCGGCCGCCCTCCTTGAGCTGGTCGATGATCTTGGCGGGGACTTCTCCGACGCCCCCTTGGATGAGGATCACATCGTAAGGCCCATGCTCGGCTGCTCCTTCGCTCAGCGGGCCGGTGTGCACAATGACATTGTCTATGCCGGCCGACATCAACCCCTCTTCGGCGTCACGTGCCATGTCGGCGTCTTCTTCCAGAGCGACGACAGCGACAGCCATATGCGCCACCACTGCGGCCGAATAGCCGTAGGCGGCGCCGATATCGAGAACCAACTCGTCCTGACCGATATCCAAAGCGTCGAGCATCTTGGCCAAAGTGCGCGGTTCAAGCAGGACACGTCCCCCCCCAAGCGCGAGGTTTTCGCCCATATAGGCCGCTTCGCGCTTGGCAGATGGAACATAGTCTTCGCGCTGGACCGACAACATGGCGTCGATGATGGGGAATTTCGTCACATCAGACGGGCGCACCTGCGTGTCGACCATCATTGTGCGGCGGGCGGAAAAGTCAGTCATTGCTGCTAAACTCGTTCGTTCAGAATCCTCAAATCAGATGTGCCACATCACGCGCCCATGAGCAACGCAGGACCGCAGGCGTTCTGAGCATTGTTGCCCAAGCGCACTTGCGTGTGATTATGAGATCGGCTATCGCATCGATCGCACCATCAGACGGCGAGTTGGCGGAGTGGTGACGCAGCGGATTGCAAATCCGTGTACACCGGTTCGATTCCGGTACTCGCCTCCACACTTTTTGCACAGAGTGTATTGAACCCCCTGAGCTGGTTTGCCACCGCGACGCGCGTGTTTTGCTGTCGCGAGGAACGCTACCGCTTCACCCCACAAGGCCCAGGCAGAGGATCCCGACAGTGCAGCGTTACCCAAGCCAACTGTCGTAATCACTCACCAACAAGCGTTTGGGGTCCGTGTCTTCTTCGATGGTCGAAAAACGCCCGATCGGTTGGCGGAAGATGTTATCCGTCTCGTCATCGTTCACAGTCGAGACTTCACCGATCAGCACATCTCCGCCCTCGCCCCAGAAGGCATGCCAGTCTCCGGGCATGAGCGTGATGCTTTCGCCCGGCGCAAGGGCCAGTTTTTCGCCGGGCCCGTAGACCTTGCGCAAGCCGTCGCACCATACGGTTCCGCCGCGGTCTTCGGCAAAGTTGCCCGCGTCGTCAGAGCCGAACAGCTCGATGATCAGAGTGGCCCCGCCGCGGTTGATGATGTCTTCAGCCTTGATCACGTGTGTGTGCATCGGGCTCAGCTGATCCTGATTGGAGATCAGCAGCTTTTCCGCGTAGCACATGCCGCCGCCCCGTTGCAGGTCCGCCAGACGACCATTGCGCAGGGTGAACAGGAACAGCCCCATTTCGTCGTAACGCCCGGCACCGTAATCCGTTACGTCCCAGCCACAGCGAGCGTCTATGACGTGGGCGGCGTCTTCTTTTCTTGCAACGAACGTGTCTGGCGTCCAGTTGGCGAAGGGCGGCAGAACAAAGCCGAACGACCGGATCATGTCTTCGCCTTCATCCAGCAGGGTGTTGATCCGCGATCTCTTCATGTCCAGCGTCCTGTTCTTGCATGGTTTTGATCAAGGGTGCTGCGCGTGATGTGAAATGTCCAGCAGCGTCGGTCGTTTTCAATCCGGTTATGGAACAACGAAAGACCGCAGGCGACATGCGCTTTTCAGGCCGCATACACCAGCCGAAACCCGTGATGCGACGTCGAACTGTCTGCAGACGTGCCACTGCGCGCTGCGATCCTGTAGCGAAAACAATAGGATGCGTGGCACAAGAACGATCCGCCCTTGCTCAACTTGTACCCGGCCTTGCCCACATGCGCGGCCTGTACAGAACGCTTCAGCGACTTCACTTTGAAGGGCTGCGAAGTCCACTCCCAAACATTCCCGACCATATTGTAAAGCCCATAGCCATTGGGCTCAAACGAGCGTGCCGGGGCCGTGCCCACGTGACCGTCAAGGCCCAGATCAGTATGTGGGAACTGCCCCTGCCAGATATTGCAGGGGAAATGCGCAACATCATCCGGATCGTCTTCCCCCCACGGATAGGGCACATCCCCCAGTCCGCCACGTGCAGCATGCTCCCACTCGGCTTCCGTCGGGAGCCGTCCGCCTGCCCAAGCGGCAAAGGCCCGCGCGTCGTTCCAGGTCATATGGACAACGGGATGGTCGGGATCACAGGCCGCCCCTGATCCCGGGCCATGGGGGCAGCGCCAATAGGCGCCCTTGATCACGCGCCACCATGGCACTTCGGCCACTGCCTGACTGGGCGGTGCGTCATCTGGCAGGAAGTTGCTGAAGACGAATGAATCCCCGATCCGTTCCGCCTCGGTCTGGTACCCGGTCGCCTCGACAAAGGCGGCAAAGCGGGCGTTGGTCACGGCCGTGACATCCATCTTGAACGGTTTGACCTTCTTGCGTTGGAGCGGCCCCTCGCCATCCGCCGGCAAGTGCGGCGTGTTCGTGCCCACAAGGGCGGTGCCTCCGGGAATGTCCGCCGTGTCGTGCCGTGTCTGCGCGGTTGTCATCGCCAGCGGCTTGGCTGGGGCGGATGCGCCATCGCCGGATACACGGGCCGGCAGGCAACACCCCTTTGCCTGCGCCGTTTGTTTGCTGTGCTGGGCCATATTGAGAAATGCTTTGTGCTGCCTTGCCTTCGATCGGCATGGTGGCCTGCGTATCTCCCGGATTGCAAGACACGTTGACACACCCGCGCCGATACATCCCGCCCCTTGCGCTTTGCTTTTTCTTTGCCGAAGACTGCGCACAACCCAAACAAGGATGCGCCCCATGACCTCACCTCACAAGACAGCAGTTATCGGGCTCGGCTCCATGGGATACGGGATCGCGCAGTCCTGTCTGGCGGCCGGGCATGTCACCCATGGCTATGATGTAAACCCTGATCAGACCGGACGGTTCGCAGCCGAAGGCGGCGCGCCCGGCGCGCTCACCGAAGTGGCAGGCGCGTTGGATGCCGTCATCGTGGTGGTTCTGAATGCAGCGCAAACCGAAAGCGTGCTGTTCGGCCCGGACGGTGTCGTGCCGCAAATGCGCACAGGGGCCGTCGTGATGGCTTGCGCCACTGTTCCGCCAGAGTTTGCGCGCCAGATGGAGGCCCGCTGCAACGATGCGGGCGTCCATTATCTTGACGCGCCCATTTCAGGCGGTTCGGTCAAGGCGGCCGAGGGCGCGCTGTCGGTCATGGCTTCCGGCACGCCAGAGGCGTTTGCGGCTGCGGCTGAGGTGCTTGAGGCCACGGCGACCACTGTTTTTGAGTTGGGCGATCAGGCAGGCCCCGGATCGGCGATGAAGGCTGTGAACCAGCTGCTTGCGGGCGTGCATATTGCCACCATGGCAGAGGCACTGACTTTTGGCATGACCCAAGGGGTCGAACCTGCCCAGTTCGTCGAAGTGATCAGCAAGTGCGCCGGATCCAGCTGGATGCTGGAAAACCGCGCACCGCACATTGTGGCAGGTGACTACACGCCCCATTCGTCCGTGAACATCTGGCCCAAAGACCTCGGAATCGTGCTGGATATCGCCAAATCCGCCAGCTTCTCGGCCCCCATCACGGCGGCTGCCTTGCAGCAGTTCGTGGCAGCCGCCGGGATGGGATTGGGCGGAGAGGACGATGCAGCCGTGGCCAAGGTCTATGCCCGAAATGCCCAACTGACACTGCCCAGGGAAAAGACATGAAATTCTCAGCGAATCTTGGATTTCTCTGGGCTGACAAGACGTTGCCCGACGCCATTCATGCAGCACATGTGGCTGGGTTTGATGCTGTGGAGTTGCACTGGCCCTATGAGACCCCGGCTGAGGACGTCAAGGCGGCGCTCGACGCAACCGGTCTGCCTATCTTGGGCCTCAACACGCGACGCGGCGATGTGGCGGGCGGCGAAAACGGGTTGGCGGCCCTGCCCGGTCGCGAGGACGAGGCACGCGCTGCCATTGATGAGGCCATCGCATATGCTGATGTCGTCGGTGCAGGCGCGATCCACGTCATGTGCGGTTTTGGGTCTGGCGACGAGGCGCACGCGACCTTTATCGAAAACCTGCGCTGTGCCTGTGCGTCTACAGACAAAACCATTCTGATTGAACCCCTGAACCGCCACGACGCACCGGGCTACTTCCTGTCCACCACGGATCAGGCGCGCGCCATCATCTCAGAGGTTGGTGCGTCCAACCTCAAGCTGATGTTTGACTGCTATCACGTGGGCCGGAATGAGGGCGACGTGACCACCCGGATCGCCGACTTGCGCGATATCATCGGGCATGTCCAGTTCGCCTCCGTCCCTGACCGGGGCGCTCCGGACCATGGTGAGTTGGACTATGCCCACATCTTCGCGGCCCTCGCAGACTGGCCCGCCCCCTTGGGCGCCGAATACAAGCCGGGCGGCGACACGGATGCTACGTTGGGGTGGCTGGCACGCTTTCGCGGTTGATCCGCCCGATCGACAGCCAGCTGAGCGCGATCATCAGCGCCGCCGTCCCAAGGCAGAGGGGAAGGCCGCCGATCTGGTAGGTGAGGCCGGACAGAACCGTTCCGATCAGGCGACCGGCAGCATTGGCCATGTAGTAAAACCCGACATCCATCGTCACCCGTTCCGCACTGGTAAAGGCGAGGATGAGATAGGAATGCAGCGAAGAATTGAGGGCAAAGAGCACCCCGAAGATCAGCAACCCCACAACGACTGAGACCGTGAGCCAAACCGTTGGTGCACCCGCCAGATACACAGCAAGCGCCAAAGCGGCCGGGACAAAAAACAGCGTCCCCACCCAGAACCGTGCACTGGCGGCAAGGTCAGCCTCGCCGCGCGTCGCGCTGCGCAGAATGGCGGGTGCGCGGGCCTGAACGGCACCATAGAGGATCACCCAGATCGCCATGAAGATGCCAATCAAGAAGAACGCGGCACGCTGGCCCTCGGGGGTGCCATCGCTCAGGACCGAATAGAAATAGATCGGGATTCCCACCACAAACCACACATCGCGTGCCCCAAACAGGAACACCCGCGCCGCACTCAACCAGTTGACCCGCGGGTTTTTGGAAAACACTTCGTTGAATTTCGCGTCCTTGCGCCCCCCCGGCAGACCCGGCGGCATCCGCAGCAGAACAGTCACGAGGATCACGCCCAGCACGGCGGCCATTCCCAGAACGGAAGGCACAAAGCCAAAGAGCGCCAGAGCCCCCGCCCCAAGCAGAAAGCCGAACCCTTTCACCGCGTTCTTTGACCCGGTCAGCAGCGCAACCCAGCGGAACAGCCCGTCACCATCCGGGGCAAGCAGTTTGACGGCAGATTTGGACGACATCTTGGCCAGATCCTTGGCCACACCGGACAGTCCCTGCACCAGCATCACGAACACAACGGACGCGGCCACCGACCACGCCGGGTCAAGCTGCGTCAGCGCCAGCAAAGCCACAACCTGAAGTGTCAGCCCCGCATAGAGAGTTGATGTCAGTCCAAACCGCGCCGCGATCCAACCCGCAGACAGGTTGGTCACAATGCCCGCGATCTCATAGAGAACAAAGAGATAGGCAAGCTGCACCGGCGAAAAACCGAGGCTGTTGAAGTGCAAAAGCACCAGCATGCGCAAGGCGCCATCGGTCAGCATGAACGCCCAATAGGCGGCCGTGACGGCAATATAGGCGGCAAAGCCCTCCGGTCGGTCCGTCACAAAGACGCGCCTACCATCTGCGCCACATCGACAAGGCGATGGGCATAGCCCCACTCGTTGTCATACCACGCATAAACCTTCACCTGCGTGCCGTTCACGACCATGGTGGAGAGCGCATCAACAATGCTGGAGCGCGGATCATTGGTGTAGTCCGTCGACACAAGAGGCCGCGTTTCATAGCCCAGAATGCCCGCAAGCGGACCGTTGGCCGCCGCTTCGAACATCGCATTCACCTCCTCCACCGTTGTGGCCCGCTCCACCTCGAACACGCAATCGGTGAGCGAGGCATTGAGCAGCGGGATACGCACCGCGTGGCCGTTCAGCTTGCCCACCAGGTCCGGGTAGATCAGCGTGATGGCCGTGGCCGAGCCCGTGGTCGTGGGGATCATCGAATTCAGGGCGGACCGCGCACGCCGCCAATCCTTGGCAGGGCGGTCCACGATGGTCTGGGTGTTGGTGACATCATGAATGGTGGTGATCGAGCCGTGCTTGATGCCCAAGCCTTCATGAATGACTTTGACAACGGGCGCCAAGCAGTTGGTTGTGCAGGACGCTGCTGTCACAATGGGCTGTCCCGTGTAGGCCGCGTTGTTGACGCCATAGACGATATTGGCCGTCTCCCCATCCTTGACCGGGGCGGACACGATGACCTTTTTGACGCCTGCGGCAAAGTATGGGGCCAGCTTGGCTTCGGTCTTGAACACGCCCGTGCAGTCAATGACCACATCCACACCGTCCAGTGGTAGCTCCTCGATGCTGCGCACCCCAAGGGCTGGGATGCGGGTGTCGTCAACGGTGATACTGTCCGAATCCGCGCTGAACTGTGCAGGCCAGCGCCCATGGACCGTGTCGAATTCGAGCAGATGCGCATGCATCACCGGATCACCCACCGCATCGTTCACAAAGGCGACGTCGCAGCCGCGTTCCAGAAGCGGGCGCAAGGCCAGTTTTCCGATCCGGCCAAGGCCATTCAGGGCATATGTCGTCATGTGGTTTCCTCGTTGCGGCCGATCGCATCGACTTCGTGTTGGAGTGAGGCGCGGGTGAGCGTTTCGAGCGGCAAAGCCGAAAAAGCGATGATGCGATTGCGCATCGCACCAAAGGTTTGCTGGAAGGCAAGGCGCTTTTCTGCGTCCGTGCCGGTGGCCTTCACCGGGTCAGGCAGACCCCAATGGGCCGAGATGGGCTGGCCGTGCCAAGCCGGGCATTCCTCATTCGCGGCCTGGTCGCAGACGGTGAACACGAAGTCCATCACGGGTGCGTCCTCGCTTTGGAACTCCGCAATGTTCTTGGCCCGCAGAGGGGCGATATCAAGCCCCTTCTGGTCCAACATCTCAACCGCAAACGGGTTAAGCTCGGAGTGCGGCTTGGTGCCCGCAGAGTAGACGTTGAACCGTTCGCCCGCTTCATGGCGCATGATGGCCTCGGCAAAGATCGAACGGGCGGAATTTCCGGTGCAGATGAACAGAACGTTTTGCTTGGTGTCAGACATGGACGTGCTTCCTTTCCATGGGTCGCGCAGACCGGGCGGGCACAGATCGGGCCTCCCGTTGCAGCAATCATCGAACAGCTGCGCAACCATGCTCCGGGTCCCATGCATATCAACGCTGTAACGCAGCGATGTGCCCGCCCGGTCCTGACGGATCAGCCCGGCGCCGGACAAAGCGGCGAGGTAGACAGAGGTGGTCGAAGCTTTGAACCCGAGGACAACGGAAATCTCGCCCGCAGGCAATGCATCAGGATAGCGTCGCATCAGCAGGCGAAACACAGCCATGCGGGGCGCGTGGGCAAGGGTCGAAAGTTGGTCGAGCAGCATGGGCGGCTATATTTCACGATTCCATGAAATATATATGACAGGTTGCGCATTCCTGCCAACAGACTATCCGCGCTGACGCAACACACCCGCTGACGGCAACTTTTCCCCATCAATTTCAACGTCTTTAGCTGAATAGTTGAACCAAAACGTCTCAGAGCCTGTCGCGCGCCGCCGCACCCCTTCGGCCATTTCGCGGACGTCGAGGTCTGGCACAGTCACACGGATCACGCGCTGATGCATTGCATCATCGCCCCATCCCGCCACATAGGTCACGCCTGCGCTACATCGCACCGCTACGGGGGCGCCATCTGCAGTTTGCAGGATGGGTTCGCCCCCACCCGAGATCTGTTCAAAATAGCCGATGACTTGCCCGCCTCCGTCAACCTCGATGGGCATGTCCGGGCGGATCGACTGCACGCGGGACACTGCCAGCTCGCTGTCTGGCCATGCGGGGGGCAAGGGCGTCGGGATGCAGAAATGTGCATCCCGCGCGCCACTACGCGGCCCCAGAATGATCTCAGCCTTTGCGCCAGCCAGCGCCACCTTCAGATCGTCAGGCATATGCATCATCCCCGGCACCAGAACGAGCGCGTAGCCGTCAAAATCGCGTGTGGTCGGCGGCAGGATGTCCACAGACAGGCCGAGCTTGCGACAGGCCCGATACCAGTCGAATACAAGACCAAAATAACTCAGCCCCGCACCATGCGGCTGCACAGACCACATCGCATCCGCGTCATAGTCGAACATGATGGCGACAGGGGCTTGAGCGACGGTTACATCCGGCGCATCCGCCAATTCCTCCATCACCTGCGCGGCCTCTCCAAACGCCTCGGCCTCAGCCGAGTCCGGGCGCAGCAGGCCTGCATGCATCTGTTCTTGGGCAAAGGGTGCCTGCCGCCAGCGGAAGTAACATACCGCCTCGGCCCCGTGGGCAAAGGCCTCCCATGTCCACAGACGCACCATACCGGGCAAGGGCGCGGGGTTGTACGGGGCCCAGTTCACAGGCCCCGGTTGCTGCTCCATCACCCACCAGCGGCCCTCTTTTCCAACCGCGCGGTAAAGGTCATGGTGAAACGCCTGAAAGTCTGGATCACCCTGCCGCGCATAGGTGCGTTTGTGCGCATCAGACGTGCCTGACCGGTCTTCGAGGAACCCGAGCGGGTAACTGTCCCAGGATGCGATATCGAGGTCAGCGCCGACCTTGAAGTGATCAAAATCCGTGATCCGACCCATGTAGTTATGCGCAATCGGCGCGTCGGAATGGGCGCGAATAATGTCCACTTGGACGCGGTTGAAGGCCACAACCTGATCGCTGGAGAACCGCCGGAACGCGTGCGCATGGGCCGGGTTCACTTCGGTTACGGTCAGGTTCGGCAGGCCTATCTGATCAAAGTCATCATAGTCCATCGACCAGAACACATTGCCCCAAGCCGCGTTCAGCGCATCAATGTCCCCATCGTTGCCGCGATAGGATGCTGGGCCCGGAAACTGCGCGCGCAACCAGTCGCGAAACGCCCGCTTGGCACAATCTGAATAGCTTAGCACGGTGTCATGACAGCTATATTCATTGTCCGTCTGCCACGCTGCCACATGTGGGTTTTTTCCATAACGTTCAGCAAGTTGCGTCACGATCTTACGGCATTCATCCACGTACCCACCGTGGGAAAAGCAGTAGTGGCGGCGCGAGCCATAGCCGCGCACACGGCCCTCGGCGTCGACCGGCAACATGTCGGGATGCTTGGCCACGACCCATGCAGGCGGCGTTGCCGTTGGCGTGCCCAGCACAACCTTCAGGCCCGCAGACCCCAGTGTTTCGATTGCACGGTCCAGCCAATCAAAGTCATAGCTGCCCTCAACCGGCTCCATCCGTTTCCACGCAAATTCCCCGATGCGCACCCATGTCAGACCAAGGGCGGCCATGCGGCTTGCGTCCTCTGCCCACTGCGCTTCGGGCCAGTGTTCTGGGTAGTAACAAACGCCAAGCGTGCGTTTCATAAGATCACCTGATGTTCCGGCTGGCCTTGCACGCCCGCATCCATGGAAAAAGTCATGCCGCCCTGCGCTTCATCCACCCCATGCGCAGCAGAGGTGACGAACAGTGTTGTGCCCGTCGCCCCGCCGAATGCTGGACAGGTGGCTTGCGACGCGGGAACCGGGATGCTCTGCTTGAACACGCCGTCTGCACCGTAGCAAGCCACACGCCCGGCGCCCCACTGGGCGTTCCACAGGTTGCCGTCTGCGTCCACGACCGCGCCGTCCGGGTTCAACCCGTCCGCGCGCAGGTCGACAAACACCTCAGGCGCAGCCTTTGGCCAACCGTTTTCATCCAGCGCAACCTTCTGAATACGTTGAGAAAACGTGTCAGCGAAATAGGTTGTGTTCCCATCCGGAGAAAAGCAGATCGCATTGGAAATCGTGATCCGGTCAAACAACTGGCGCAGCTCACCTCGGTAATAGCGATAGATCGCGCCGGCATGGGCCTCTGCCTTTACCCCCATCGTCCCGATCCAGAAGCCACCCTGCGGGTCCGCACGGCCATCGTTGGAGCGTGTCGTGGGATCGTCTGCTTCCAGCGGCACAACGCGCTCCCGCGCGCCGCTGGGAATGTCAAAGCGCCACAATCCGCTGGCGGAGGCGATCAGCAATGTGTTGTCATCCACCCAACCGGCAGCGGAAACATATTCGTCAAAGGACCAGCTGAGGCGGGTGGCGCCCTTGCAGTGCAAGGTTCTGTCCAGAATATCGAACCAGAACAGCGCCTTGCGCGTTGGATGCCACAGTGGCCCTTCGCCCAAGAGGCACGGATGCGTGGCAAAGACGTCCATCAGACGCCCGCGTCATATGCCGCAACCATGTCCGCTGCGCGTGCGGCAACATCGGCCACCGACATGCCCGGTTTGAAAAGGGCCGATCCTATGCCAAATCCGGTGATGCCAGCAGCAAACCAGTCGGCAAAGTCGGCAGGTCCAACACCCCCAACGGCATAGGTTTTGGTGCCCTTGGGCAGCACGGCACCGATGGCTTTCAACCCCTCAACAGCCAGCAAAGAGGCCGGAAACAGCTTCAATCCGTCCGCCCCGGCCTGCAATGCGGCAAAGCATTCGGTCGGCGTCATCACACCGGGGAAAGACATCATCCCCGCCTGTTTCGTCGCCACGATGATGGAGGCGTTCGCGTCCGGAGACACGACCATATGCGCGCCCATTTTGTAGAGCTTTTCGACATCGCGCACGTCCAGTACCGTGCCTGCTCCGATCATCGCATCGCCCCCATGGGCCAGTAACATTTTTGAAATACTTTCAAAAGGTTGCGGCGAATTCAGCGGCACTTCGATTTTGGTGATCCCGGCCTCGACGAGCGCATCGGCAACAGGCCCTGCCTCATCGGGGGTAATCCCGCGCAGGATGGCAATAATCTCTCGGCTCATGCGGCCTCTCCGTAAATCTGGGTCCACGCGGCGGTCAGACCCGCCAGTGTCATGTCTTCAACGCCCGCGCTGTGGCAGGGCACGGATTGCATGGCCAAGGCGTCGGCATAGGCGCGGCTGAGCGACTCGGCCCCGATCAACGCGACCTGCTGGCCCAACCAATAGGGGCGCATCGCAGCCAGTTCGGCACCAATCAACAGCCCCGACAGGCGCGCACGCGCCGCATCCGGGTTCAGCCCGTCCAAGAGCCCCTCGGCCCGCAGCGAAAACAGCGACGCGGCCAATCCTTCGGGCCGCGACAGCGCCTGACTGACGCCAGAAGCAAAGCTGGCCGCGTCCCAGCCTCTGCCCATCGAATGACGCAGGACCGACTGGGTGGAAAGCAGTGCAAACATCTCTCCGGTCATTGCGGTGCGAAAACTCACGATCTCGCCCGCGCTGATATGCACCCATTTGGTATGTGTGCCGGGCAGGCAGATGACCCCGTCAAAGCCGGGGTGCGTTGCCAGATATCCTGCGATCTGCGTCTCTTCTCCGCGCATCACGTCTGCCGGTTTGGTCTGTTTCACCCCCGGCAGAATGCGCACGTCCAGACCCGGAACCTGCACCGCCTCACCTGCCCCGGGTGGCGCACAGGGTGCGGTGGCGTAGGGTGCCTCGGCCCAGCCCTGACGCGATCCAACCATGCCGCAGGCAAGTACAGGCGCAGGCAGTGCATCACCAACCAGCGCGCGTAAGGCGGGTTCGAAACCCGCCCGATCCAACGCACCCATACCTGCATCCGATTGGCGCCGTTCGACAACGCTGCCATCGCCGCGCATCAACCACGCGCGCAGATGCGACGTGCCCCAGTCAACCGCAATCCACGACGCCCCGCTCATCAGCCCGTTACCACCACGCCGCCATCGACCACGACGGCCTGTCCGGTCATCATGCGGCTCGCGTCCGACGCCATGAACAGGACTGCCCCGACTATATCGCGTGGCGCGAGATGCTCCTTGAGGCACTGGCGTTCCATATGGGCCTCGAGCCCTTCGGGCGTGGCCCACATATCCAGCTGTTTTTGCGTCAGCACCCAGCCCGGGGCCAACGCGTTCACGCGGATCTTGTCAGGACCAAACTCGCGCGCGAGGCTGCGGGTCATTCCGTTTATGGCCGAATTGGCCCCGGTATAGAGCGGATAGCCTGCATTCCCCATCATGTAGCTTACGGACGAGAAGTTGATGATCGACCCGCCCCCGGCGGCCTGCATCCCCGGCATGACCGCCTGACAGGCAAAGAAATAGGCCTTGAGGTTGATCGCAATCATCCAGTCAAAGAAGTCGCTGTCTACCTCTGCCGTCGTGTGGCGTTTGTCGTTGGCAGCGTTATTGACAAGGCACGTCACCGTTCCATGCGCTTCGGCAGCCTGAGCTATGCAAGCCTTGAGTGCCGCATCATCCGTTATGTCACAGGGCATGAAGAGTGGGCGGTTGCCATACTTCTCTTCCATCTCGTCACAAAAGGCGGTCGCGTCCGAGCGTTGGACAAAGGCGACCTTCGCTCCCTGCCCCAGAAATCCTTCGGTCAGCGAAGCCCCGATGCCGGATCCACCGCCCGTGATGAACACCGAAGTGCCTGCAAGATCGTGGAATGTGACTGTCTCTTTCATCTCGATACTCTCTCTCATGCGAGGCTCAGGCCAGATCGCCTTTGATCACCCACATCCGTTCAGGGAAACTCCACGGTAGCGTGAGGCCATGGTACATCAAATAGGCCCCGCTCACCACAAAGGGGCCGGATTTCAGCGCGTTCGCTCCGCGCGACAGGTGGCCCACATCGGCGCGGTTGATCAACTCGACGCGGTATTTGGCCTCAGGGCTCAGCCGTGTCAGGCGCAAGGGGCGCGGTGCGATTTGGTCCGAAGTGGCTGCCTTGCCCGCAAAGACAACAAACTGCTTCCCGCCCTCTTCAAGGTGCTGCTCGGCCATCACCGCCGGATCGGCGCTGTCGAGCCGCAGAATGTCGGCGCCATACATCCAGTCGCGGTTGGCCTTCCACCACGCGGTGACGTCACGCAGCACGCCCGCCTCTTCTTCGATCAACTCGCGCGGGTCCATCTCGAACCCCATATGGCGCTGTGCGGCGACCCAGGCACGGAACCGAATGTCGAGGGTGCGCCCCGACGTGTGGCACGTGCGCGGTCCCACATGGCTGCCCGTTACGGCCATGGGCAGGAAGATTGAGGCATTGTGCTGGATGCGCAACCGCTCCACCGCGTCGTTGCTGTCGCTGAGCCAGACCCTTTGCGTCCGCTCCATTATGCCGAAATCGATCCGTCCACCGCCCGACGCACAGCTTTCGATCTCCACATGCGGAAACTCGCGGCGCAATCGATCCAACAGCGCGTATGACCCCCGGGTCTGCGCGGCGTCCGGCATCGGCAGGACGCGATTGTGGTCCCACTTGATGTATTCAATGTCGTGGCGGGACAGGATGTCGCTGATGCGGGAAAACAGGAAGGACTGCACATCCGGGCGGGCCATATCCAGCGCCATTTGCTGGCGGCCCATAATCTGATCCTCCCCCCCCAGCGCCCAGTCAGGATGCGCGCGGAAGATGTCAGAGTTCGGGTTGATCATCTCGGGCTCGAACCAGATGCCAAAAGTCATGCCAAGCCCTTTGACATGATCAATCAGCGGGGTCAGACCGTCGGGATACTTCCTCGGGTCCACTTCCCAGTCGCTCAGGGCCTGCGTGTCATCATCCCGGCTGCCAAACCAGCCGTCATCCAGCACAAATCGCTCGGCCCCCAACGCGACAGCGCGTTCGGCGATGTCCTTCAACTCACTGAGATTGTGGTTGAAATAGACCGCCTCCCAACAATTGTAGTGCACTGGTCGCGGCGCATCAGGTCGAGGGAACGTCACAACGCGGTCGCGCAAATGCCGCTGGAATGCGACCGCGCAGCCATTCAGGCCGTCATCAGAAAACACCGCATAAAGCTTGCCCGTGGCAAACCGGGTCTGCGCCTGCCCTTCCATCCGGGCCGCATGTCCAAACTGGATTTGGCGGCGGCCATCGGGCAACTCTTCGGCCACCATACGGTGCCCTCCGGACCAGCCATAGTGGAACGCATAGGCCTGCCCGGTCGCATTGCTCGCCCCGCGCACCGGCACGATCAGCCCCGGGAAATGCTCATGACCCGTCCGCCCGGTGCGGTTTTCGCGATAGCGAATGCCGGGGGACCAGGGCGTACGGTTCATCTGAAACTCGCCGCACCAGCGCCCGGCAAAATCGATCATCTCGTCGCTGAGTTGGGGCGCGGGAAACACCGGGGCCGCCAGCCAGTGCAGGTGCATCGGGTGATCGGCTTCCAGTTCGGCGCTGGCTTCGATTATGTGCGTCACCGGATCAATGGCAAAGCGGGCGCGATAGGTCAGCACACGGGACTGATCCAGATAAGTCAGGATCAGAACGTTCTCGCCCACATCCGCGCGCTCAAGACAGAACTTGGGCAGGAACGGCGTGCCGTCTCCATTCCGAATGATCAGCCCCGGCTGACCGGGAAAGGACCGCGTCGCTTCCGGGCAGATGCTCAGTTCCGGGTTCACGTCGAGCATGCCGCCCGTCACATCAAGCGTGTAGGCCTCGTACAGCGTAGCAAGGTCTTCGCTCTCCGGCAGGCTTGGCCCCCAATAGACGACCTCTGCCAACCGACCACGATCGGACCCCAGAACCAGCGTCTGGCGTCCATCGTCCAACCGCCAGCATGCGCTCACTTTACGGCACCCATGGTCAGGCCCGAAATGAAGTGCTTTTGCATCAGAAAGAAGCACGCAACCGGGGGGATTGCCGCCAAAAGGGATGCGGCAGACACCAGATGCCAGTTGTTCACGAACTGCCCGTTCAGCGCGCGGACACCGGCCGTGATCGGCTTGGCCGCCTCACCTTGGGTCAGCACATTGGCCCAGAAAAAGTCGTTCCAGACAAAGGTGAAAATCAGCACCGCGAGGGCCGCAATCGCCGGGCGCACCAGAGGCAGGATGACATACCAGAAAATCTTCCATTCCGCGATGCCTTCGATCCGCGCGGATTCAACCAGATCAAAGGGTAAGGCCTTGATAAAGTTGCGCATAAACAGCGTGCAAAATC
>JBCBDZ010000052.1:0-17665 GCA_038529225.1 Pseudomonadota bacterium
TCAGACCGGTGACCGTCGCGTCACCGTCAACAGACGTCGTGGCACCTGCCTCCGTGTTCTGCGTCACGCTGGCCGATGTGCTGTCGTTCAGGACAAGCGTTCCTGTGTTGGTAATCGCGCCTGCATCGGCATTGTTGGTGAACGAGCCCGCATTGCCGACACCCGCCACGGTGCCGTTGTTGACGCCGCTGGCGCCGCTGGCAACGGTCATGTCGGTGCTGACATCGCCCGTGGTGTCAACGGTGGTCGTGTCTGCGGCGACGTTCAAAGTGCCCGTGCCATTCACGTCACCCTGAATGAGAGAGTTGGTGCCCTGCCCGCCAAGGCTAAGGGTGGCCCCGGTCACGGTCGTCTCGCCTAAGCCGGTCAGGCTCGAAATGGTCTCGTCGCCGGTCACTGTCAACGACGCACCCGCAACGGCAAGATCGACATCTTCATCATCGGCAATGCCGTCGCCGCCATCGGTGGACAATGTGCCCGCACCGCTCACGGTGATGGAGTTTCCGGTGGTATCGATGCTGCCGGCATTGGTCTCGTTCAATGTGCCATCGGTGATCTCAAGGCTGGCCGCGTTGGTGATGGTCCCGCCATCCAGCGCCGTCGTGCCTGTGGCTACCGTGATGGCACCTGCACCATCCAGCGTACCCGAGACTGTGCCGCCATTCAGGCTCTGAGCGTTGGCCGACGTGACAAATGTGCCCGCGCCAACTGTGCCGCCATCCTGTGTGAAGGTATCGGCGTTCACGTCAACGGTGCCGCTGGTGGAACCGCCGGTCTGGTTGAACAAACCGGTCACACCCACCGTACCCGCGCCTTCAATCGACCCTGCGGTCTGATCAAGGGAGGCAAGGCCCGTGATGCTTGCGGCCGCATCAACCACGTTGATGGTGCCTGCCGTATCCACGTCATCTGCGCCAACTGTGACAGCGCCCGAGTTCACGGTGATTGTGCCGCCCGCCTGGTTGTCGATCAGACCTGCACCGGCAGGTGCGTTGTCGTCGTTGGCATCCAGGTCCGCCGTGCCGCCAGCACCGAGGGTAAAGTTGATCTGACCGCCAGACTCGTTGATGATATCGCCTGCGTCGGTCACGGTGCCGCCATCCGCCACATTGATCGTACCGGAGTTGTTCAGCGTATTGGATGTGCCTGCGAGGGTGGAGTTTTCGGTGACGTTAACCGTGCCGCCGGTATTGACGTCGATAACGCCCGCCTCAATGGTCGCTCCGTCCGTGTCGCCATCGGCATCACCGACATTGATGATGTCGCCTGAATTCGCCGTGAGCGTACCAATGTTTGTGGCTGTGGTGCCGTCCAGAACGTTGAAACTGCCGGTAAGGTCGTTGCCGCCCTGATCGCCGCTCACAGCAAGCCCGTTATTGGCCGTCAATGTGACATTGCCAGTGACGGTCCCGCCATTGATCACGATATTGTCGGCAAAAATGGTCAAGGCCCCGCCACCAGCATTGATCGTGCTGGAGTTTGTGAACGTGCTGCCCATGTCGTTGAAGTTGATGACAGTTGTCGGACTGGACGACGTCGTCACACCGTTGGTGATCCCGTTTACGTTGTCGTAATCTCCGGCGATCGTGGTCGTCCCACCATTGCCGTCGATCGTACCACCATTTGTCAGACCGCCATTGAGCGCACCGCCGCCCAGGACGGCAGTGCCCGTGTTGGTCACCAGACCGGACACCGAACTGCCGGAGGTGATGGTGAGGGTCCCTGCGTTCGAAAGCGTCCCGGTCAGCGTCCCGCTGTTGTTCAGGTTGCCGCCGGCATCGTTCGTGGTGTTGGAGGCCAGCGTGGCACCACTGTCGATGGTCAGCGTGCCGCCGCTTTCGTTTGTCGTGCCACCAGAGGCCGTTGTCGTGCCGGTGTTGATATCCAGCGCAGCGGCATTGGTGATGGTGCTGTCAACGGTGGCCGTCCCGTCAAAATCCGCGTCGCCACCCGTGTTGTTGTCAAGGCTCGACATCGATCCGCCGTTGACATCAAGGTTCCCGGTATTGGTGACCGCGCCGTCCACATCGCCGGTGATGGAGGCCGAGTTTGCACCGGTGGTCTGGTTGTTCAGTGTGCCGTCCAGCGTGCCTGCGACGACGAGGTTCGCACCCGCCTGGTTGGTGGTGTTGGAATCCAGCTCCGCCCCACTGTCGATGGTCAGCGTGCCACCGGATTCGTTGGTTGTACCGCTGCTGGCTGTCGTGATGCCGGTATTGATATCCAACGCCGCGGCGTTGGTTATGGTCGTATCGACCGTAGCGGTGCCGTCAAAATCCGCGTCCCCGCCGGTGTTGTTGTCAAGGCTCGACATCGATCCGCCGTTGACATCAAGGTTGCCGGTGTTGGTGACCGCGCCATCCACGTCGCCTGTGATGGAGGCCGAGTTTGCACCGGTGGTCTGGTTGTCGAGGGTGCCGTCCAGCGTCCCGGCGACAACGAGGTTGCCGCCTGCTTCATTCGTGGTGTTTGAATCCAGTTCCGCGCCAGAGGCGATGGTCAGCGTGCCGCCACTTTCGTTTGTCGTGCCACCAGAGGCCGTTGTCGTGCCGGTGTTGATATCCAACGCCGCGGCATTGGTGATGGTGCTGTCGACGGTGGCCGTCCCGTCAAAATCCGCGTCGCCACCTGTGTTGTTATCAAGGCTCGACATCGATCCGCCGTTGACATCAAGGTTTCCGGTATTGGTGACCGCGCCATCCACGTCGCCTGTGATGGAAGCCGAGTCTGCGCCAGTGGTCTGGTTGTCAAGGGTACCGGTCAGCGTTCCGGCGACCACGAGGTTGCCGCCTGCCTCGTTCGTGGTGTTGGAGGCCAGAGCTGCGCCAGAGGCAATGGTCAGCGTACCACCACTCTCGTTTGTGGTGGTACCGGCTGTGGTGGTTGTGGTGCCGGTGTTGATGTCCAGCGCGGCTGCGTTGGTGATGTTGGTATCTACAGTGACGGTGCCGTCAAAGTCCGCATCCCCGCCCGTGTTGTTGTCAAGGCTGGCCAGCGTACCGCCGTTGACGTCGAGGTCGCCTTCGTTGGTTGTCGCGCCGTCCACGTCGCCGGTTGATGAGACTGTGGTTATCGCCCCGGTTTCAATCGCAACCGTACCTGTGTGCGTCCCGCCTACGATGAGTGTACCGCCGCTCTGGACGGTGGTGCTTGTGCCAAGCGACGCTCCGTTTCGGATGGTCAAGTTGCCCGTGCCGCTAAGAGTTACAGTGTTGACAGTTGCAGCACCAAATATTTCAGTAACGTTGGGCACATCAGGGGTGCCAAGGGCAATGATCACGTCGTCACTTGGAACGGGGGCAACGTCACCAACCCAGTTAGTTGCGGTTCCGAAAGTCGTGTTGGTTTCTCCGTCCCATACGACCTGCGCGTCAGCGCTCCCGCCGATCGTCAGCATAACCCCGGTCGCCAGCACAAAAACCAACTCCGTCGCACGGCCCACACGGCAGTGTTTGCGCAAGCTGCGTTGCCGGATACCGGTTTGGATCAGAGCGGAACGAAAGATGGCCATTATAATACCCACATGGATTTGATTAGAATTCAGTTGAATGCAAACAAACATGTTGCGCCTCACGTCGCAAACCATTTGCGTCCCGCAAGGTGAGAAAACCACGTGAACTGTGACCTTTAGGCAAAAATTCCCGTGACGCGGGTGTGTCCGGGATGACCTAGGGGCAGCATAGTGCCAAAACACTACATTTAGAAAATGTCTTGCGGGAATCGTAAAAAACCGTAAACCATTTACGGAAGAGACAGAATAAAACGCCTTCCAGCGTAACTTACGCGTCCCGATCAATGCAAAAGGGGCCTGTGCGGACGCAAGGATACTGGCAGCGCAGGGCAGCCTGCACAATGACAAAAGGGCGGCAAAACGCCCGCACATGGCAGGTGTTCGGATCCGATCCGAACCGGACAGGAACAGGCAGGACAGCATGCAAAAGCATGTCACACCCACGAACGCTGGCATCGACACCCGCATCGACACGCTTGTCGGTGCCCATGCCGCGCGCCTTTCGGAACGGCTGCAGGCGCACCGCGAACAACTCTTCCCGCCTGACGCGCAACGCACCCTGCGCACCTTCACGTCCGGAGAGGTTGCAGAGCTGCTGGGGGTCAAGGACGCCTACCTGCGCAAACTGCACCTCGACGGACGGGGGCCAGAGCCCGAGATCCGGGCAGGCGGGCGGCGGCACTACACGCCGCAGGACATCCTCAGCTTGCGGCAAATGCTTGAAAAAGGGGCCAAGGCACCCGGCACCTACCTGCCCGGGCGGCGCGAGGACAACCACCTGCAAGTGATCACCGTGATCAACTTCAAGGGTGGGTCGGGCAAAACGACAACCGCCGCCCACCTGGCGCAGAAAATGGCGCTGGACGGCTACCGGGTCCTGGCGATTGACCTCGACCCGCAAGCCTCCTTCTCCGCCCTGCACGGCTTCCAGCCGGAATTCGACCTGCTCGACGGGGGCACGATCTACGACGCGATCCGCTATGACGACCCGGTCCCGATCCAAAGCCTGATCCACAAAACCTATTTCACCAATCTCGACCTCATCCCCGGCAACCTCGACCTGATGGAGTTCGAACACGAAACCCCCCGGGCGCTGGCCGCACGCGAAGGGGCGATGTTCTTCACCCGCGTGGGCACGGTGCTGGCCGAGGTGGAAAACGACTACGACGTGGTGATCATCGACTGCCCCCCGCAACTGGGGTTCCTCACCATGTCCGCGCTGTCGGCAGCGACCGCAGTGCTCGTCACCGTGCACCCGCAAATGCTCGACGTGATGTCGATGTGCCAGTTCCTCCTGATGACCAGCAACCTTCTGGGGGTCGTGGCCGATGCGGGCGGGGACATGTCCTATGACTGGCTGCGCTACGTGGTGACACGGTATGAACCGGGGGACGGGCCGCAAAACCAGATGGTGACGTTCATGCGCTCGCTTTTCGGCGATCACGTGCTCAACAACACGGTGCTGAAATCCACCGCCATCTCGGATGCCGGGATCACCAAACAGACGCTCTACGAAGTGGAAAAGAGCCAGTTTACCCGCACCACTTATGACCGGGCGATGGAATCCATCAACGCGGTGAACAGCGAAATCGAAGGGCTGGTGCAAACCGCATGGGGGCGCCATGGCACGTAAGAACCTGCTCGACGGGCTGATGGCCGAAGGGGCAAAGCCGGCAGAGGTCGCACCGGGACAAAAGCGACCCTACAAAGGGGCAATTGGGGCTGTCTCGCAATCCATCGAGGCGCTGAAAGCGCGCGCGTTGCTGGATATCGACCCGTTCCTGATCGACGCGGGCGGGCTGCAGGACCGGCTCGAAACCGATGACGGCGAAGACGCCGCCCTCCTCGCTTCGATCCGGGATTACGGCCAGCAGGTGCCCGTGCTCGTACGGCCCCATCCCGAAGATCCCGAACGCTACCAGATCGTATATGGCCGCCGCCGCGTGCTGGCGCTGCGCGACCTTGGTCAACCGGTCAAGGCGCTGCTGCGCGAACTCGACGACAGTGCCCTTGTCATGGCGCAGGGGCAGGAAAACAACGCACGCCGCGGCCTCAGCTTTATCGAAAAGGCAAACTTTGCCGCCCAGATGCGCGATGCCGGGTATGACCGTGCGGCGATCTGCGACGCGCTCGCCATCGACAAGACGGTCGTGTCGCGGATGTTGCAAATCGTGGACCGGATCGGGGCCGATCTGATCACCACTATCGGGGCGGCGCCAAATGTCGGGCGCGACCGTTGGGGCGCACTGGCGGGCAAGCTGGAGTCAGGCGACGTCGATGCAGAGACGATGATCGACATGGTCGCGGCCAAGGCGACCGCCAGAAGCGACAGCAACGACCGCTTTGAAATCGCCATCCGGACCGGGGACGAAATCCCGCCCGTGACGCCAAAACATACGGATGCGAATGGCGCACCGAAACCCCGCGCCAGCCGCCGCACAATCATGGGGGCGGCCTCGGGCACTCCGATTGCCAAGGCCATGCTGGGACATGATAAGGTCGTCCTCACCCTACCCCGCGAAGGCGGGTTTGAGGATTGGCTTGTCGAACACCTTTCCGAACTTCACCAGCACTGGGTCAAAACCCGGGCTGATGATGAGCAAGAGCAGTAGTTAACAACAGGAGGCACGAGACAGGCATAGCCGGATAAAAACAAAGCCCCCCAGATCATAACGACCCGAGAGGCTCCGATTTGGTTCTAGCACCTCCGAATCTACGCTTCCTATGAGTCGGCTGTCAACAACACCTGGCGGGTGAACGGCACTTTTTTGCCTTGTGAACAGCTTATGGAACGACTTTCAACGACGCCCTTTGGGCAGCGGCCGGTGACGGCTGGCCTGTTAAAGGCGGCAGCACGAGCAAATGATGCGCCCACCCTGCCCCATATCGACAAATGGGAACTGTTGCGCACCCTGTGCACCGCACGGGCCGCGTTCGAGATCACGGACCGCGAGATCGGCGTGCTTGAGGCATTGCTCAGCTTTCATCCCGAAAAGATGCTGGGCGGAAACGCGGATACGGTGGTGTTCCCATCGAACCGCGCGCTGATGGAACGCTGTCACGGCATGGCCGAAAGCACCCTGCGCCGTCACCTCGCCCGTCTGGTCGATACAGGGCTGATCCTACGCCACGACAGCCCCAACGGCAAACGCTACGCCCGCCGCGACCCGGATGGCGAGGTGCTGCGCGCCTTCGGCTTTGATCTGCGCCCCCTGCTGGTGCGCGCGCCCGAGATTTCCCAGGCCGCCGAGGTCGCGCGTGAGGCGGCGGAACGGCTGCGTGATGTGCGTGAACGGGTCTCCCTGCAAAAGCGTGATGCCCAGAAACTTGCTCTCTACGGGCAGGAACAGGGTCACAATGGCCCATGGGAAGACTTGCTTGCCGATTTGCTGGATGTGACCCGCACCATGCGTCGCAAGCTCTCTTTGCCTGAAGTGGAAGCGATCGGCTTGCGGGTATCTGAATTGCTGGACCAAGTGCTGCATGTCATCTCTAAAGCAGAAGAAATGAGCGGCAATGACGCTCCATTTGAGCGGCAACATCAGAGTTCAAATACAGATACTCCTGATCTTGAACCTTGCTTCGAAGAAAGCAGGGTGGCGGATGTGGACGCCTTACCGGGTGAGGACAATCAGGGTGCCAAACCGGATGTTCCCATTCCCCTTGGCCTGGTGCTGCGCGCCGTGCCAGAAGCCCTGGAATACGCCCAGAACCCGATCACCACATTTGCAGACCTTGCGCGTCTGGGCGCGTTTCTGCGCGGCATGATCGGGATCAGCCCATCGGCGTGGGACGATGCCGTAGACGCGATGGGCCCCGACGTGGCCGGGATCACCGTGTGCTGCCTGCTGCAACGGATTGACGACATCCGCGCGCCGGGCGGCTACTTGCGCAAACTGACGCAAGAGGCACGGATGGGTAAATTTTCCGTCGCCCGGGTGGTCATGGCGTTAATCCAGTCTTCATCCGTCGCGGGGCGAAAAAGTTGACAGCTGTCAACTTTCTGGAAAGCGGGGGAAAAGTTGACAGCTGTCAACTTTTGCCAGGGCCGCCGATTTGCCTTGAAAACTTGACCCAAGGGAGCGAAAGCCGCACAGTGCGGCAAACGGCAGATAAGTCACCACGTGCCCAAGAAAATATGGGGCAAAGCTGGCAGACAAAAGGGCTGAGCGGAATGGTCGCGAACGTGCAGATAGGACCTCGGGATCCCGGAATGGGATTCACCCTTTGCAGGGGGTTTCATGGCGGGCGCTGACTCCCCCAAAGATGACGACGGAGACCGTACGATCATCGGGCGACCCGTGGAAGATGACGGTGATCGCACCATCATCGGACGTCCTTTGCCCGTGCAGGATGACAGTGACAAAACGGTCATTGGTCGCCCGATGCCGGTGCCGGATGACAGCGACAAAACACTGATCGGTCAGCCACTGCCAGTTCAGGAGGACGGTGACAAGACGATCATCGGCCGACCCCGAGAGGCCGCGCCAGCGCCGCCGCCTCCCGTGCCTCCGGCGGCCCCCAAAGCTGCTGCTGCCGCGCCGCCCGTCGCCCCCAAGCCGGCACCTCCTCAGCCACAAGAGGATGACTCGGAGCGCACGGTTTTTGGCCAGAAACTCCCCGAGGCGCATCCCCCTGCCCGTCCGCAGCCGGTGCAGACACCCTTGCATCAAGTCCGTGCGCCCGAGCCGTCCGACGAAAGTACGATCATCGGGGCAAAGCTACCCGAACCGACGCCCCCTGCCCCAAAACCCCTGCTTCCGTCAGAGTTGAAGCGACAAGCCAAGCTTCGCAAAACGCCGCCCCCGGAGAACAAGGTGTCTCTTCTGGCTGCCACGCGGACGTCCGGGCGGGCTGTGGGCAAGGGTGCGAACCCGATGCTGGCTGCGGCCGGTGACATTCTGGGCCTGCTTGGACGGTTGCGCACAGGTCGGGTGGAGATGCACGGTGCCCCGTTGCGCGACCATCTGCGCGGTGAAATCCAGACATTTGCCGAGCGGTGCAAGGACGCCAAAATCGATCCTGACGACATCGAGGATGGCCGCTATGCGCTGGCGGCCACGTGCGACGATATTGCAGCGACCCTGCCCGGCTCTGACCCCGTGTTCTGGAGAGACAACGCGCTGGTCAGGACCCTGTTCGAGGACACGGACGCAAGCGCTGGCTTCTTTGACCGTTACGAGTACATCCTGACCAATCCGGGTAAACGTACGCCGCTTCTGGAGCTTATGCTGGCCTGCCTTTCGCTGGGATTTGAGGGCAGGTATCGCGGCACGTCAGATGGACCGCGCGCGCTGATAACGCTTCGTCAAGCCGGATATGAGCGGCTGCGCAACGCTGTGCCGCGCCCTGACACCGACCTGTCCAAAAAATGGACGCCCGTGGTCGTGCGTGGCCGGCGGTTGCGCCCGCTGTTGCCGCTTTGGATCGTCGCGGGTGTGGCCGCGGGCATGGTCGTTGCGCTGTTCACCTCTTTGGCGTGGGTGCTCACAAACGAGGCGCAGGCCACGCAGGACAGTATCATCAGCTTGCACCGACCCGTGCCACCGGTTGACATCGCCCGGGTGCAATTGCCCGAAGTGGTCGAAGTCGTTGTTTACGAAGCGCCACCCACAGGCCAGACCGACCGGATCAAGAACCAGTTGAATGATCTTATCTCCCAGGGGCTGACCACGGTTCAGGAAGAGGGGGATTTCATTGCCATCCGCCTTGGGGATGCGCTGAGCTTTGGATCAGGCGCGCCAACGCTGGATTCCGAAAGCCCGCTTTTGGCGCGCATCGCCTCTGTTCTGGAGGGTGAGCCGGGCGGGATCATCGTGGAGGGGCACAGCGACAACATACCCCTGAACGGGCGCGGCCAGTTCAAGACGAACGAAGCCCTGTCAGAAGCCCGCGCCGCAGCCGTTGCCGGTGTGCTTGCACCTTACCTGACGGACCCGTCGCGCCTGTCGGTTGTTGGCGTCGGTCCCTCCAAACCGCTTGATACGGCCAACACGCCGGAGGCACGGGCCAAGAACCGCAGGGTCGACATCCTGTTGCGCAAGGAGCAGCAGCTTTGATGAAGATCTTTACATGGTTGTCGGCGCTGATCACCACGCTGGGTGTGATTTCCCTATGTGCGGCGATCTGGTTTGGTTTGCCGATTTCCGGCATCGACTGGCTGGCAACCGTAGAAGTGCGCGCCGGGTTGATCGCGGGCATCCTGACATTGCTTGTGCTGGGCGCAATTGTACGATGGCGGGCGCGGCGCAAGGCGGCAAACGAGTTGGAGGAAAGCCTGCTGGCCACGCAGGCCGGGGACGGGCCGCTGCTGGCGGAACGGATGCGCGCAGCCCTGACCCGGCTGAAAAAATCCGGCGGCGCTGCGGCCTTGTACGATTTGCCGTGGTACATTCTGATCGGACCACCGGGGGCAGGGAAGACCACCGCCCTTGTCCATTCGGGGCTGGAATTTCCGGGTGAACACGCCGCCTCGATCACCGGGTTTGGCGGCACCAAGAACTGTGATTTCTGGTTCGCCGAAGAGGCCGTGATGATCGACACGGCAGGGCGCTATACCACCCAGGACAGTGACGAGATGGCGGACCGCAACAGCTGGACGTCCTTTCTGGGGCAATTGAAGTCTGCCCGGCCCGATCAGCCCATCAACGGGGTCATTCTAGCCTTTGCCTGTTCGGACATGATGACCGAGACGCCTGAGGGTCTAAAACGCCATGCAGAGACTGTTCGCGCGCGTCTTGCCGAGTTGAACGAAGCGTTCAAAACCCATGTGCCGGTCTATGTGATCTTTACCAAGGCGGACATGATTTCAGGCTTTCGCGAGTATTTCGGGGGCTTTGACGAAAGGCGGCGCAAAGCCGTCTGGGGCCACACCTTTCAGACCCGGAACAAGCGCGAAGAGACGCACCGCGCGGCCTCGCGTGCCTTTGATCAGATGGTGTCGCGCCTGTCGGATGAAGTCACCGACCTGCTGGTGGAGGAAAAGGACAGTGCAACACGCATCGCCATCTTTGACTTTCCCGCGCAGATGGCGCTGCTTGAGCGCAATGTCACTACATTTCTGAGTGCGGTGTTTGAAAAACCGCAGTCGATCCGGGCGATTTTGCGCGGCTTTTACTTTACCTCAGGCACGCAGGACGGCACGCCGATTGATCAGGTTCTGGGCGCGATGGGTGGCGAAGGGGCAGGGGGCATGACCACCGGCTTTTTGTCCGGGAAAGGGCGCAGCTACTTTCTGCATGACCTGCTCAAAAAGGTCGTTTTTGCCGAACGGGACTGGGTTGGGTATGACCGTGGCCGGGTGGTGCGCCGCGCCATCGCGCGCGGGTTTGGCAAGGCGGCCATTGGCCTTGCCAGCGGTGCGGTGATGGGCATTTTGGCCTACAGTTTCTGGAGCAATGCCACACTGGTGCGCGAAGTCGCGGGCCAGACGGAGGCCTATCAGCAGCGTGCAGCGTCCTTTCTGGGGGCGCAGCGCATTGAAAGCCCGGCCACCATGGCCTTGTTGCCGGCGTTGAACACCGTGCGTGCCTTGCCCGCCGGATATGCCAACCCGCGCCCGCAGGAGTTTCTGCAGGATGTGGGCCTGTCACGGCGCGATGCCCTGCGCGGGGCGGCGGTACAGGCCTATTCCGACAGTCTGGAACAGTTGCTGCGTCCCCGCATGATGTTGCAGGTCGAACGCGATCTGGCCGTCTTTCTGGCCGAGGATCGCAAGACGGATGCCTACCGCGCCCTCAAGGTCTATATCCTGCTGGCCAAGGAACAGGATGGCCGCGAGGATGATTTGGCCATTCAGTCCTATTTTGCCCAAAGCTGGGCCAAGGAGTATGCGGGCGCCGACAACGAATACCGCGCCATCAACACCCATCTGGCGGCCATGCTGGAGTTGGACAGTCGCGTCACCCCTCTGGTCGGGGCGAATGGCGCGTTGATCGATCGTGTGCGCGAGGCGATTGCCGACGTGCCGCCGTCGGCCCGCGCCTATGGCGCGATCCGCTCGCAGGCCGGCACCTTGCCTGCGTGGCGCCTGTCAGAGGCGTTGCCGGGCGTCGCCCTTGGCACGGTCGATGGTCGCCCGCCCGCCACACTGGCGGTGCCGGGTCTGTTCACCTTTGAGGGCTATTGGGGGTTCTTCGAGGCGGCCGTTGTGGATGCTGCCGCCCAACTGGAGGCCGATGCCTGGGTCATGGGCGCGGCGGACACCCAGCCTTTGCCCTCGGACGCGGTCTTGTCTGCCGAGGTCCATGCCCTTTACGCCCGCGATTTCGCGCGTGCGTGGTCGTCGATGTTGGACCGTGTGGCCTTTGCCGATCCGGTCGCTGATCTGCCCTTTTTGGCGGATCTTGGAGCGTCCCCGCTGGTCGCCGTGGCCGCAGCGGTTGATCGTGAGACCCGGTTGAGCGATGTTTCAAGCAAGCCATTGAAAAATCAAGAAAATTTTGCACCCACGGCCGGTATGCTCGTGCAGGCCGGTTTGGTGGAACGCCCCTTTGCCCCGTGGCACGCATTGCTTCAGGGGCCGCAGGGCGCCCGACCGCTGGACGCGGTTCTGACCGCATTGGGCCGGGCCGGTGATGTCGCCGCAAGCGGGCAGGGGTCGTTGCGCGATACCCTTGCCCTGCCGGTCGGTGTGCCTGCGCCCATCGCCCGTCTGGTGGCGCAGGTGCAGGAGGCGTTGTCGCCCGCCTTTGTCGATGCGCAACTGGTCGCGCTTGACCGTGCGCGCTGTGTGCCCGGTGCTCCGGTTGTGGGGGCGGGTTTTGCCTCCGTGTTCGGGTATGGCGGGCGGATGGAACAGGTGGCGGCGGAGGTTCCGGGCCCAGTATCGGCCCGTGCGGCGCAGCGCCTTGCCGCTTCCGAGGCTGTCCGCGCGGCTTTCTTTACTCCGGGCATCGCGGGGCCTGTTGTGCCCTTTACAATGCGCCTGATGACCGTCAGCCCGGCGATTTCGCCCGTAACGGTGGGGTTTGGCGCGCAGCTGTTGGAGCTGACCCCCGGCGGTCCCGCCGTGCCTGCGGTGTGGACCAATGCCTCGCCCGTCACGCTGGCGGTTCCGGATCAACCTGCGCTGGATGTGGTGGGCGGCGACTGGTCCATCCTGACCCTGTTGAGCGGAGACACCTTGCAGACCCGTGGCCCGCTGGCGCAGGTCGCCCATCGGCTTGGGCCCTATACGGCGACGTTCAGGCTTGAGTTCGAGGGAGCGGATGTTCCATTTTTGAGCGAGAGCTTTAAGGAGATTACGTGCACGAACGCCTTGGAATAGCCCCATGAGCATGATGCTTTATGGCAAACACCCCGGGTTCGGGGATTTCCTGTCATGGGGAATGGAGCGGGATGTGCACGACCGGCTGGAGGCTTGGGTGCAGGCTGTGATGCCACAGACGCGCGAGATGCTGGGCGCGGCCTGGGAGGGGGTTTGGGACACGGCCCCCGATCTGCGGTTCTGGATTGGGCCGGATGTGCTGGGTGTGCCCCTGTGCGGCCTGTGGCGCGCCAGCGTGGATCGGGTCGGGCGGCGCTATCCGCTGATGCTGGGCCTTACCGGAGGGGTGTCACCGCCGCCCGTGCATGCCGCGCACGATCCGACCCCGTACGTGGATCTGGCGGCCCATCTGGGCGCGATCGAAGAGCACGCGGCAGGGCAGGGCGGTGTGCAAAGCCTGATCGCTGATTTTGACCCAGTGGCGCTGAGCGGAACTCCGTATGACGCGGAGCAGGCAGGTATGCTATGGGGAATGCGGGGGGACGATGATTTGTCCCGCCTGTTTGCCGATGCCGGAGAGGCGGATGCGTATTGCGCCCAATACGGGCGCAGTCACTGGTGGCACGAAGGCACGTCCGCGCGGGAGGCGGGCTGGCTGTCGGTAAACGGGTTGCCGGACGCACAGGCGCTGCGCTGGCTGCTGGCGGAACGGGTGCGCGTGAACGAGACGACCGACGCAGAGGCGTCGCAACAAGAAGATGCAGGGAGTGGGACGTGAATATGAACAAACAGGTGATGGCCGCAGATGAGATGATGTCGTTCGAAACGACGCTGCGCACCGATGTGGGCTGTGTACGCACGCTGAACGAAGACAGTGTGATGGCCACGCCGGAGGCGGGCCTTTGGGTGGTTGCAGACGGCATGGGCGGGCACACGGCCGGGGATTTCGCAAGCCAGACGATCTGTGCGGAAATGGATACCGTAGGATTGCCCACCGGTGCGATGGATCTGCGCGCCCGGTTCATGTCCCGTCTGACCGCGGCCAACACCCGCATTCAGAACAAGGCTGCCGAACTTGGCAGCGGCACAATCGGATCGACCGTTGTGGCCCTGTTGATCCAGCAGGACCATTTTGCCTGCATCTGGTCGGGTGACAGCCGCATCTATCGCATGCGGGGGGATCAGCTGACCCGCGTGACCCGCGATCATACCGAATTGCAGGCCCTTCTCGACACCGGGGCCATCACGCCGGAAGAGGCCGAAAACTTCCCTCGCAAGAACGTGATAACCCGCGCCATTGGCGTGACCAAACTGCCGGAATGCGACATGGTTGAAGGCGCATTGCTGGAAGGGGATGTCTTTCTTTTGTGCTCGGACGGGTTGACCGAGTATTTTGAGGACGCCGAGCTGGCTGATGTGCTGTACACGGGCCTTCACGGCTCGTTAGAACCGTTGTGCGATCAACTGATATCCATGGCGCTGTTGCGGGGTGGCAAGGACAACGTATCCGTGATCATGGTGCGCTGTCACAAGACCGGTTTCCCAGCCTTGGCGATCGAAGGCGAATATCCCGAATTCAGGGGCGAGTTATGAACGACAAGAAAGACCAGAGCCCCGGCAACGCGCCGCCGCCAGAGTCAGATGATGATGATGAAAAAACGGTTCTGTTTCAGCCTATTCCCGAAACAGAAGCCGCCCCGTCCGATGACGGTCCGGGTGCGAATGTCATTCCCGATGATTTCGATGCCGTAACCGGGGACGCCGCGCCTGCGCCTGCACCTGTCGCCCCGCCGCCCGTCGCCCCGGCACCGCCCGCTGCGAGCGCGCCACCGCCGCCTGCGGCAGCCTCGACCGCGCCGCCGCCGCCGCAGACAGCGCCACCTGTCGACGATGATGATGATGACCGCACTGTGGTGGTCACGGACGTGCGCCGTGGCACGGCCCGCCCCCAGGAGGCCCCTGCCGTTACCCAGCCCCCACCGACGACTCAGCCCGCACCGGGCGAGGGGTCAGGCCCGCAGACCCACACGAACACGGTCAGTGTTGCGCCGCCCATGCCCGGCGCGGCCCCAACGCCGCTGAGTTCGCTGGAACCGGGCACTGTCATCAACAACATGTACAAGGTCGAAGAGCGACTTGATCAGGGCGGCATGGGCAGCGTGTTCCGTGGCAGCGAGATCAGTACCGGCGAAAATGTCGCCATCAAGGTGATCCTGCCCGAAATGGCCGAGGACGACAAAGTCACGGCCATGTTCAAGCGCGAGGCGCGCACCATGCGCCAGCTGCATCACGATGCCATCGTGCGCTACTTTGCCTATGTGCCGCCCAACCAGACCCTGAACCTGCACGCGATCATCATGGGGTTCATCGAGGGCACCAAGCTGTCAGATACTCTTAAGGAAAAGGGTGCGTTGACGCAGGACCAGGTCATTGATCTGACCATGAAGCTGGCGGATGGTCTGGACCGGGCCCACAATATCGGCGTGATCCACCGCGATCTGTCCCCTGACAACGTGATGCTTCAGGATGGCGATCTGAGCAAGCCGGTGCTGATCGACTTTGGCATTTCACGCTCTGACAACGTCAAGGAAGCCACCATTGGCAACGAATTTGCGGGCAAGCTGAAATATGTCTCGCCCGAGCAGATGGGCGCCTTTGGCGGGCAGGCCGAGGGGCCGAGCGATGTCTATTCTTTGGGTTTGCTGATGATCGGGATGCTGACCGGCACGCCGATGCCCATGGGTACGAATTTTGTCGAGGCTGTTCAAAAACGTCAGTCGGTGCCGGATCTGTCCTTCCTTCCCGAGGAATTCCAAGGGCTTGTCGCCCATATGTTGCAGCCTGATCCGAAGGACCGCATGCCCAGCATGGCCGCCGTGATCGAAGAGCTGAGGGTTCTGAAGGGTGAAACGGGGCTTGGTGGTTCTCGCTTGCGCTTTACCATTCCTCCGGTGGCGGATCGCGTTGTGCCGGGTCTGCAATCGGTGCCGTCCGCGGCCAAGGGCGCGCCCACGGGTGCGCCGAGCACGATGCCCCCAACCCCGCCTCGCGTCGAAGAGAAATCCGGTGGCAAGGGCCTGATGCTTGGGATTGCGGCCTTGGTGGTCGCCGCTGCGGGGGCTGGTGCGTATTTCCTGGGTGGCGACGCCTTGTCGGGTCTTGGCGGCGATGCTGGCGAGGAAACCGCTGCGGCCGCGACTGTCGAAGAGGGGCTGACCCGTGTCGAGGGCACGCGTGCTGCGTTTCTGGCCACGGCCGTGCCCGAAACTTGCGCCTTTGCCGGTTTGCGCGCCCATGGCCCCAATGCGGGCCTGATCGAAGGCTTTGCCAATGACCTCACGCCGTTGCAGGGCCTGAGTGCCGCCTTTGGCGCGCAGTTTGGCAGCAATCCGCAGGTCATTCCGCGCGGTATCTCGGCCCCGCAATGTGCGGTTCTGGATTTCGCTCGCGCCTTTCAGGGCACCCGTGGCAGCGGTATCGAGCTTGCCTTGTCGGACAATTCCATGTCTCGCTCTACCGGCGTTCTGGGCACGGTGCATGGCAGTGCGGGTCGGCAGAACTGGCTGGCCCTTGTCGATCCGAACGGGCAGGTGTTTTCGCTGATGCGCCAGTTTGACGACCCCATCGGGGACGAGCGCCGCTTTGCCTTCCGCCTGCCGTCGGCGGCGCCCGGCATCTACATGGTCATTGCGTTGGCCTCCGAGACGGCCCTTGTGCGCGCAGGCGCGATGCAGGACGGGACCACGGCGGACGTGATCCTGCCGCTGATGACCCGCGAACTGGCGGTGGACGGGCAGGGGGCGGTGGACATCGCGTTTCTGGAACTGACCCGGTAGGGAGGCGGATGACCCTGCGCCCCGCAACGGTGCACCGGGATTGTGTCTTGGCTCGAGCGAGGGTTCAGAACCGTCCACCCACCCCGATCACGCCGTAGGTGATCGGAATCTTGCCCTTGGGCAGTTCCTTGAAGTCGACGCCGATGAACCCTTCGATCTGAAGTTCGATCTTGTCCTTGGACAGGACCTTGACCTTGATCGGCACATGCAGGCCGCCGCCCTTGGGTTTGGGCAGCTTGATCGGCTTGCCCGAGGCCAGAGCTTCGCGCTGTTTCTTGGCCGCATCAAGGTCAGCGCGCAAACCGGTGAGCGCGACCCCTTGGGATGTCGCGGCACCTTTTTTCTCGATTTCCTTGTCGACGTCCTTGGTGGTTTTGTCGATCTGCTTCTTCATGACCCCGGTGCCTGCCTTGGTCAGTGTTTTGTCCAGTTTGCCCGCCTCGGAGCAGATAAGCCCTTCGACCACCTTGGAGGTGAATTTTTTGGCAACTGTGGATTTCGCCTTTTTCTCAATCTTTTTCGAGGCTTCCTTGCAAGCGTCCTCAAGATGTTTGGCCCATGGCATGGACATCAAAATCGGAGTCATGGCGTTCAATACAGAAGGTGGAAACATGAAAATCCTTTCCGCCCGGTCGCAGGTTGCGCGACCGGCACAATAAAGGGTCAGGGTAACCCGATTTCGGGTTCTGTCACAGCATCCCGGGACCCGTTGCGATTTTCGGCGGCAACGTGCCCGTTTTAGTCCGGAACAGAGAGCAGGACCCAGTCGCCGATGGTCTCGAGGGTCAACGCACCTTCGCTGACGCGGTCGCTTATGGCGCCGCGTTCGCGGGTCGGGCAGCCGATCAGGGTGGCGCTGTCGTCGAGGTAGTCCTGGGTCAGCGCGTTTTCCCCGATGACCTGACAGACGTCACCGGCATTGGGGTAGGGGCGTACGCCGATCAGGCCAGAGTCTTCGGGCGGTGTGTACCCAACCGTCGCGCAGCCGATCAGGGCAACGGTGGACAGGGCGCAGGTCAACGGGATGGCAGGTTTCATCGGCTCGCTCCGGATCAGAATTTCAGGTGTCCGGGGGATTATTGCACGTCAAAGGTCGCGACGCCAAACACC
>JBCBDZ010000053.1:0-17456 GCA_038529225.1 Pseudomonadota bacterium
GGCCTCTCAGGACGAGCGGAACCGCATCGCAAGCGTGCTGATTGACCTCACATTGCGGGAGCTTTTTGAATTCGGCGTCACGCAAAGCGATCCGAACTTTGCCAATTACCGCTACAACGCGGACACCGGCAAGATCATCCTGCTCGACTTTGGGGCCACCCGGTACCTCGATCCCGCACTGATGGAGACCTATCGCGACCTGATGCGCGCAGGCCTTGCAGCGGATGCCGAGGGGCTGCGCGCCGCAGCGATCCGGATGAAGTTCATCGACGGCGAGGGGCCGTTTGATGCGCGTATCCTGTCGATGATCGATGCCGTGTTTGCGGCCATCCGTGAGGGCGGATCCTTCAACTTTTCCGACCGGACCCTGTCCAACCGGCTGACGCGCGAGGGCACCGCATTGGCCGAAGCAGGCTATGTTCCGCCCCCGTTGCCTATGGACAGCCTTTACCTGCAACGCAAGTTTGGCGGCATGTTTCTATTGGCGGATCGCCTTGGTGCGCGGGTACCAGTCAGGGATCAGATTGAACGGTTTCTGGGGCAGGTCGATTTTGGGGCGAGTTGAACTATTGCCGCACAGCACCCAGATCGGCTCTCCGCCCCTCTTAGTCCTTAATGAAACCTGAATCCGCCTCTGTTACCCATTGATTTATAGATGGCGGTGCGATGTCCCAGCATGGGACATCCTCGATCATCCCAAGACGTAGACCAGCAAAAACAACGTTCCTGCGCCGGCGCCGATGGCGGCAAAGACATTCCGGGTCCAGATGCCCACAGCCAGCGTGACCACCGCGGCACCCAGACGGGTCGGGTCGGTGGTGCCGCCTTCGCCGGAATAGACCACCAACGGGGCCACGAGCGCGGGCAGGATCGCCACGGCCGTGTAGCGCAAATGCCGCACCAGCCAGGCCGGAAGAGGCCGGTCCCCGACAAAGCCAAGGAAGGCAAAGCGCAAAAGGAAGCTGCCAATGCCCAAACCAAAGATCACAAACCAGAGGTTGTCCTTGTCGATCATCGCGGGTCCTCGTCCATCGGCAGCATCGGATCAGCGCGCATCCAGACCTCGGCCTGCGCACCTGCCATCATGCCCGCCATTCCGGCCACGATCAGACCCAACGAGTAGGGTATGGACGCGGCCAGCAGTGCCACGATCACCGCAACACCTGCTGCGATGAGATGGGGCAGGGTGCGCATCATCGGGGCGACCATCGACAGGAAGGCAATCGGCAGCGCAAAGTCCAGTGGCAGGCCCACCGGCAGGGTCGCGCCAATGGCCGCCCCGGCATAGCTCCCCCCGAACCAGACAATCAGCACCAGAAGGCATGTCCCAAAGTAATAGCCGAGGCGCTGGGGTATGCTCATGGATGCATCCGCCTCGAACTTGGCGTGGCTGAGTGCATAGCTCTGATCGACCAGAAGGTAGGCGACGCACGCCCGTTGCCACAGCCGCGCCCGCCCCAGATAAGGGGTCAGGGCCGCCGAATACATCGCCACCCGCAGGTTTACCGCCAGCGCCGACAGCAGGACAATCACTGTTGGCGCTTCGTCCTGCATCAGTTGCAACGCCGTGAACTGAGCCGCACCCGCGATCACCACGACGGAAAAGCTCAGCACTTCGAACACGTTCAACCCGGCCTCGGTGGCGATCACCCCGAACAAGAGCGCAAAAGGGCCTGCCACGAAGACAAACGGTGCGCCGTCGCGCACGCCCGCCCAAAAGGCGGATTTGGTGGTGGTGAAGGGCATGAAGGGGCCTTAGATTGGATGAAACAAGGCTTAGCCGTCCAGCAAGGGGGATGCAATTGGCGCGCGAATTTGACATCACCGACTATCTGATCGCGCCCAATCCGCAGGCAGCGCGATTGACCCGGCGTGTGGTCGGTCATGATCACACCGGGGTTGCCACAGAAATCGCCGTGATCGAGGAACGGCCGCTCACGATTTTCCTGAACAGTCAGGAGATTGTCACGGCCATGACCATCGGCGATTACCCCGAATACCTCGCCCTTGGGTTCCTGCGCAATCAGGGGATGCTGGGTGCGGACGAAGAGGTGACAGCGGTCAATTACGATGACGAGTTGGAGACGGTTGTGGTGCGCACGGCCACGCCCACCAATCACGAAGAGAAACTGAAAAAGAAAACCCGCACCAGTGGTTGCGCGGTCGGCACGGTGTTTGGCGACATGATGGAGGGGCTGGACGGGTTGACCCTGCCTGCCACACCATTGCGCACTTCTGACCTGTATGCGCTGGCCGCCCGGATCAACCGCACGCCGTCCCTGTATCTGGAGGCGGGGGCGATCCACGGCACGGTGCTGTGTCAGGGGGATCAGCCCTTGGTCTACATGGAAGATGTGGGCCGGCACAATGCGGTCGACAAGATTGCAGGCTGGATGATGGCGACGGGCGCGCCAGCGGATGACAAGGTGCTTTACACCACCGGTCGTCTGACATCCGAGATGGTGATCAAGACGGCGATGATGGGTATCCCGGCGCTGGCGTCCCGCTCGGGCTTTACCGCATGGGGGGTAGAGATCGCGCGGACGGTGGGGTTGACACTGATTGGTCGGATGCGTGGGCAGAGGTTTGTCTGTCTGAGCGGCGAACAACGGCTTGTGCGCGATGCAGACCCTGATGCTGTTCCGCAAGAGGCATCAAGGCAACGGCGCAAGGGGGCACAGGCGTGACGGCGCGGCGCGGCGGCGTTTTCCCGGAAGAAAACGGCCCGGAAAACCCGGGTTTTCCTGCCCCCCTTGCGGGTGTTGCGCAATGAAAGCGCCGCTGGGGGTCATTTTGGCCGGTGGGCGGGCCACGCGCATGGGCGGCGGGGACAAGGGCCTTTTACCGCTTGGGGGGCGAACCTTGCTGGGCCATGTGATCGCGCGGTTGTCGCCGCAGGTGGGCAGTCTTGCACTGAATGCCAACGGGGATGCGGCTCGGTTTTCGGATTTCGACGTTCCGGTTGTTGCAGACAGCGTGGACGGTTTTGCAGGTCCACTTGCAGGGGTGCTTGCCGGTCTGGATTGGGCGGCCGAACAAGGGGGCGAGACCATTGTCACTGCGGCGGCGGACACGCCCTTCTTTCCCTGTGATCTTGTGCCCTGTCTGCAGTTCGCAGCAGAAGGCATGACACAGCCGCTGGTTCTTGCCGAGACCCCGGATTCAAAGCGTGGCCGGGCGCGCCACCCCACCTTTGGCCTGTGGCCCGTCGCCTTGCGCGATGATTTGCGCGCGGCCCTCAATGGCGGCCTGCGCAAGGTCGTTCATTGGAGCGACCGTCATGATGCGCGCCTTGCCCTGTTTCCGGACGAGGCCGCTTTTTTCAATGTGAACACGCCGGATGATCTGGCGCGCGCCGAGGCAATGCTATGAAGATCTACGGCGTCGTGGGTTGGAAAAACGCGGGCAAGACGGGTTTGATGGAACGGCTGGTGGCCGAGATCACCGGGCGCGGCATCACCGTGTCCACCGTCAAACATGCCCACCACACATTCGACGTTGATCATCCGGGCAAAGACAGCCATCGCCACCGCGTCGCGGGTGCCAGCGAGGTGCTGCTGGCCTCGCGCAACCGCGTGGCGTTGATGCAGGAACTGCGCGGCGAGGATGAACCGCCCCTCGAGACGTTGCTGGCCCGCCTGAGCCCGGTCGATCTGGTGCTGGTCGAGGGGTATAAACGCGATGTCCATCCCAAGGTGGAGGCGCACCGGGCGCAGACGGGCAATCCGCTGCTCGCGCCGGGCGATCCCACCATCCGCGCGGTGGCGAGTGACACGCATCTGGACCTCGACCGTCCGGTGTTCGACCTCGATGACACGCGCGCCGTGGCTGACTTCATTCTGGCCGAGGTGGGGTTGTGAGCGGGTTTGACCGTGTGATCGTTGTGGATTGGTCGGCGTCCAAGATGCCTTCGCCCAAGGTGCCGTCAGCGGATGCGATCTGGATCGCCGTTCATAAGAACGGTCAGACAACGTGCACCTATCACCGCACGCGCGCAGATGCGATGACGCTGATGTGTGCCGAGTTTGACGCCGCCATGGTGGCCGGGCAACGGGTGCTGGCGGGCTTTGATTTTCCATTTGGCTATCCGGCGGGTTTTGCCCGGACTGTGACAGGTCATGACGATCCCCTGTTCCTTTGGGAGGATCTGGCCGGGCGGATCGAGGACGCGGAGGACAACGCCAACAATCGATTTGATGTGGCGCGCGATTTGAACCGGCTGTTTGCGGGCGTGGGACCGTTCTGGGGCTGTCCGGCGGCGGTTGCGGATGCGGACCTGCCTGCCAAGGGCAGCGCCCGGCACGGGCACGGAATGCCCGAGCGTCGAAAGATCGAGACGCTGGTCGCCTCTGCCCAACCGTGTTGGAAGCTTTACACCACCGGGTCTGTCGGGTCTCAGGCACTTCTTGGAATCGCCCGTTTGCAAGCCTTGCGCGAACGCTACGGCGCGGCACTTTCGGTGGCCCCGTTTCAGTCCCCGGATACGCCGATTGTGCTGGCCGAGGTGTATCCTTCGCTGTTGGCTGCAGAAATTGCGGCGCGTCGGGGCGTCGACGAGATCAAGGACCGTGCGCAGGTCCGGGTGACGGCGCAGGCCCTGGCCGGGGTGCCGCGCGAACAGATGGACGTGATGCTGCGGGAAGGGGATACGCACGAGGGTTGGATCCTTGGGGTCGGCCATGAAAACGCCTTGCGCGCAAGCCTTGAACGTGGGCCTGTGCCGCCCTTGAAGAACGACTGTTTTGCCTTGCCGCCGGGCGTGCACTGGACCCCGGTGGACGACGCCCTGGCCGATTTGCGGCAGCGCCTGGGGCCGGTCGTCGGGTCCGAGAACGTTGCGGTGCCTGCGGCGTTGAACCGGGTTCTGGCCACGGACGTCATCGCCCCGCGCGCGCATCCGCCGCTCCCGAATACGGCTGTGGATGGCTATGGCTTTGCCGGTAGCAAGACTGAGGGTGTGCATGACATGCCGCTCGTTGCAGCGCAGATGGCTGCCGGACGCGCGCCGGATTTCGAGGTGCCGCCGGGTTCGGCGGTGCGCATCCTAACGGGCGCGGCCCTGCCAAGGGGTGTGGATACGGTGATCTTGCAAGAGGATGTGCAGCGTTCCCGAGATCGGATTTCTTTCCACGGGCCGATCAAGGCCGGGGCGAACACCCGTGCGGCAGGTGAGGATGTGGCGGCGGGGGACAGCGTGGTGGGCGCGGGGCGACGGTTGACCCCGGCAGATCTGGCGCTGCTGAGTGCCGTGGGCGTGGGAACGGTGCCGGTGCGTGCACCCTTGCGGGTCGGGGTCTTGTCCACGGGGGATGAGTTGGTGCGCGCTGGTTCTGATGCTGCCCCCGGCCAGATTTATGATGCGAACCGGCCCATGCTGCTGGGCTTGATGGATCGACTTGGACATGTGGGTGTCGACCTTGGCCACGTGAAGGATGACCGCGCAGCCCTTTCGCACCGGTTTGATGAGGCGGCTGGCCGTGTCGACGTGATCGTGACCAGCGGCGGGGCGTCTGCAGGGGACGAAGATCACGTCTCGGCCCTGCTCAATGCCTCGGGTCACATGGCGCTGTGGCGCGTCGCGATCAAACCTGGTCGCCCGTTGGCTTTGGGCATGTGGCAGGGAGTGCCGGTTTTTGGCCTGCCGGGCAACCCGGTGGCGGCGATGGTCTGTACGCTTGTCTTTGCCGCCCCGGCGCTGGCGCAGATGGCAGGGGCCGGGTGGTCGGCGCCGCAGGGGTTCGACCTTCCCGCAGGTTTCGAAAAACGCAAGAAGGCAGGGCGGCGGGAGTTTCTGCGCGCCCGGGTGCGCGCCGGGCGGGTCGAGGTTTTCCAGTCCGAAGGGTCAGGGCGGATCAGCGGGCTGTCCTGGGCCGAGGGTCTGGTGGAATTGCCGGACGGCGCCTTGCATGTGCGCCCCGGTGACCCGGTGCGGTTCATTCCTTGGGGTGGATTCGGGCTCTAGCCGTCAGAGCGTTTGCGCAGTCACAACGACTTCGATCAGGTATCCGGGCGCAAGGCCGACCCCGACACAGGCGCGCTGTGGCCAGTTTGCTTCGTCCCCGATCCAGTCGCACCACACGGTGTCCATCTGCGATTTCAGTGCGATGTCGCTGAGGTAGACGGTGGCCTGAACAAGCCGGGTTTTGTCACTGCCAAGCGCGGCCAGCAGGCGATCAAGGTCACGCAGGGTGCCGCGGGTCTGCGCGACGATCCCGTCGGCGCAGTCGGGGTCTGTCGCAACGGCGTAGACGTACCCATCGGTTGCAACCGCGTCGCTGCGTCCTGTTCCGGGTGCAGGGATGCGGGTGATCGGTGGCCGGTTCAATCGAAGGTGCCTGCAACGCGGCCCAGCAGCATGAACGCCCGCGCGGTGCGCGTGTCGCTCAGGGCGGCGATTTCGCCGTCGGTGGCGTTTTCCACAAAGGCGGAAATGGTTTGATCGAAACGACGCAAAAAGTGGTGGGCCGCATCGCGAAAGATCGGGTCCTGCTTCATCCGCCCGGCTGTCAGGGCCAGCGAAGAGCGGTCCCGCACGCCACCCAAGGCGGCCACCGGGCGACCACGCGCGCCGCTGGCAAACTGGCGCCAGACCTCGGGCCGGGCCCGGTCCGGGCGCAGATCGTCCATGTAGATGCCATCCTGACTGAGCAGTGTCAGAATGTCCTGCGCTGCCTGCACCAACTGGGCCGTTGTGCGATCCCGCATGGCCTTGCGCAGGGCTGAAAAGCCTTCTTCGTCCTCGGTTGTTTCGGGAAAGTTCAGCGCACGGATGAAGTCTGCGATCGCGAGGGGCGGTGCCATGTCTTCGGCGCTGGTGCCAAGGGCGAGGGCGGGTTGATCGGCATTGCTTTCTACCGCAGATGCAGAAGCACGCGGTGCGGGCTCGGCCTCGCGCCGGGACTGGAACGTGGCCAGTGCCGTTTCGGTTTTGCGCGTCGCCGCTGCAATCTCGTCCAGTTTGCGCGCTACGGATGCCTCGGATTTGATCCCACCGCCTTGGGCCTGGGCGATATAGGTTTGGCGGATCGCGTCGATGGCGGCCTGCAACCGCTGGCTTTCTTCGCGCATCACCCGGCTGGAGCGTGCCGCGGTGGCGGCCACCCAGATCATTGCGATCGGCATGAAGACGGCCAGCATCGTGATCAGAAAGCGGAACCCTTCAACGCCCGTGGTGTCGGCCCCGGTGTCGGTCAGCAGAAAGAAGGCCGCCGCCGCCAGCAACCAGAGCGCCGACAGAATGAGCGCGACAACCTCGATGGACGTCACGGTGGCCTGTTGGGGCTTGTCATAGATCCCGAGCGGTGTGGGTCGGGAGGACGGGGGTGGTGTGTCGTCAGCCATGGCCTCAGCTATAGCTGATTTTCAGCACTTCATAGGACTTTTCACCGCCGGGTGTGCGCACTTCGACACTGTCGCCCTCTTCTTTGCCGATGAGGGCGCGGGCGATGGGCGATTTGATGTTCAAAAGGCCCTTTTCGATGTTGGCCTCGTATTCGCCGACGATCTGGTAGGTCTTTTCCTCATCCGTGTCTTCATCCACGAGGGTCACGGTCGCACCGAATTTGATCGCCCCGGACATTTTGGCAGGATCAATGACGTCGGCAAGCGAAATCACCCCTTCGAGTTCCTTGACGCGCCCCTCGATAAAGGACTGCTTTTCCTTGGCCGAGTGATATTCGGCGTTTTCAGACAGATCACCATGTTCGCGTGCTTCGGCAATCGCCTTGATGATGGCGGGCCGTTCGACAGTCTTGAGATGCTTGAGCTCGGTTTCCAGAGCCTGAGCCCCTGCGCGGGTCATTGGAATCTTTTCCATGGGCGTCGTCCAGATAAGGTGCGGCGGCCCCGGTGTGGAGCCGCCGTTCAAAGGTCATGGGCAATACCTGACCCAATGGCGCGGGGGAATGCAAGTCGATTTGCCAGCGAGGCGTTGCACTGGCCCCGTTCCGGATCGGGGGCTCTGCCCCCGGCGCGGCGCGCCTCCCCCGGGATTTTTTTGAAACAGAGAAGCAGGGGCCCCTCAGTCGTATTGCACCACTTCGTATTCGATGCCGTCATGGTCGTAGAAGTAGAACCGCTGTCCCGGTTCGTAGTCAAAGTGTTCGCCGGGCGTGAAGCCGTTGTCGATTACGCGGGTGCGCATGGCATCGATGTCGTCCACGACGACTGCGATGTGGTTGAGGCCGCCGGTTGTGGTGTAGTTGTCCTCGCGCGCGTTCAATCCGCCCTCTTTGGGGACATAAAGCGCGAGGTAGTGGGTGTCGGTGCCCACATGCACGGAATAGCCCACCTCGCGCGAGCCACCTGTCCAGCGGACATGCCAGCCAAAGAGGTCGCACATCCACTTGGCGGTGGCATCGGGATCTGTGACGGTGAAATTGGTGTGTTCAAGCTGTGCGGCTGTGCCCATTTTGACTTTCCTTTTGGTGGTGATGGGGCCACTGTCCCACTTCAAGTTAACTTGAGGTCAAGAGGTTTTTTTCACATGGCCGTTCCTGAGGGACTGAGTATCGGAGAGATTGCGGCGCGCACGGGTTTGGCGGTCTCGGCGATCCGCTATTACGAAGAAGAGGGGTTGATCGCCCCATGGCGCAACGCCGCCGGGCGACGCCGGTTTCAGCGCGCGGACATCCGCCGCCTGAGCTTTGTGATGATTGCGCAGCAGTTTGGCTTCACCCTGCCGCAGATCCGGGTTGAGCTGGACCGTCTGCCACGCCACCGCGCACCGACAAAGGCGGATTGGGCGCGCATCAGCACAACCTTCCGCACGGACCTTGATACCCGCATTGCCCGCCTGCGGAAGCTGCGCGACACGCTGGATGGTTGCATTGGTTGCGGTTGCCTGAGCCTTGAGGCCTGCGCCCTTTACAATCCCAAGGACCGCGCATCCGCGCGCGGGACCGGACCGCGGTACCTGTTGGGCGACAGCCCCGCCAAACCTCGCGCATGAGTGGAATTTCTTGATCACAACCTCTGCCCGGTCTAGCCTGTGCGGATATTTAATGCAGTTTGGATTCTGGAGATTTTTGCATGGTCAAAACCTCGGACATGCGGTGGTTCAAGGAGACGTTCTGGGCCGAGTTGAAAGCCGCAACCGACGGCACCGTTTTTGACCCCGACATGGTCAGCGCCATTGCCTGTCAGGAAACCGGCAGTCTGTGGGCCCCGATGCGCAAAAAAGGCCTGTCCAAGGACGAGATCGTGCGCCTGTGTTGCGGCGATACGCTGGATGCGCCGAACCGCAGCGCCTTTCCAAAAACCCGCAACCATCTTGAGGATGCGCCGCGCGGGAAGGAGATGTTCCAGATTGCGCGCAAGGCCTTGCTGGATATGTCCGAGCATGTGCCGGGTTATGGCTTTGCCCAGAGGCGAAAAAACAAGTTCTGCCATGGCTTTGGCGTGTTTCAGCTGGACTTGCAGTTCTTCAAGGTGGAGCCTGAGTATTTCCTCGAACGGCGGTACGAGCAATTTTCCGAAACGCTGGGCCGCGCGATCCGCGAGTTGAAATCCTGCCAGCGCAAACGTGGATTGCAGGACCGGACCTCGATCACGGATTTCGAGTTCGTGACCATTGCCATCACCTATAACACCGGGCGCTATCGCCCAAACAAGGGGCTGAAGCAGGGCCATTTCGACGGTGCCAAGCATTACGGTGAGCATATCAACGACTATGTGGCCCGACTGCGCCAGATTGCGGTGCCGGATGGGCCAGCCGTGGTCGCAGCGGACGAGGGACAGACTGTCATTGCGCCACCGCGCCCGCCGCAGGCGACCGGGCCATGGCTGCGCGTTGATACGTCAACCACGACCTTGCGATTGCGCAGTGCACCGAAGGTGAGCAGCCCCGCAACCAAGAACGTGATTGCCGACCTGCCTGACGGCTGGCCGGTGCGCGCCTTCGGAACGACCGAGCAGAACGGATTTCGCGAAGTTGAGGCCGATCTGTCGGGGACGATGTTTCGCGGCTTTGCGTTCGCCGAGTTTCTGGCAGATGCGACCCCGGCGGCCCCGCTGGAGCCGATTGCACCGCTGGAACCCCTTGAGCCGCCAGCCCGGCACGCGGTTGAGCCAGTCTGGATGCCGCGCAAATCCTCGCTGGTCACCAAACGGACTGAGCCCGCCGGAGCGCATTCGCTCAATGAGCGGGGGATGCCGGGGCGGGGCGGGACAACGCCGGAGATGCTGCGTGCCAGCATTCATGACGTGATTGCGTTTCTGAACCCGGAGAACACGGCGCAACATGCCCGCTACGCCCCACGCGGGCGTCTCACCTTTTGCAACATTTATGCGCACGACTTTTGCGCATTGTGCGGGGTCTATTTCCCGCGTGTCTGGTGGATGGAGGGGGCGTTGGGCGCGATTGCGGCCGGGACGGAGGTCAAGCCGCTCTATGGCAACACGATCAAGGAGATGCGGGCCAATGATCTGTTCCGGTGGCTGACGGACTATGGTGCGGGCTTTGGCTGGCAACGCATTGCCACGACAACGGAATTGCAAAACCATGCAAATCTGGGCGCGGTGTGCATGATCATTGCGCGCCGCAAGGTCGAAGGCGCATCCGGGCATGTGTCGATGGTGGTGCCCGAGACGGAAACACACCGCGCCCGCCGCCTGCCGGGCGGGCAGGTGTCGGCCCCTTTGCAAAGCCAGGCGGGGTCGCGCAATTTCAACTATGACGCCGGGCGCACGGACTGGTGGAAGTCCGACAAATTCGCCGACAGCGCAATGTGGGCGCACGCCTGAGGCGCAACGCTGTGACCCATCGCAGCACCGCACCATTTTACGCGGTGTCGTGATTGCATCGCCTGCGCGCCTGCGCTAGCCAATTCCAAATGTTTTTTCGCGCGGGGGCAGCCTTGCGCCTGCGCTATCAGAGAGTGGACACATGGCCGAGATTGAACGCGAAGCAATGGAATATGACGTGGTGATCGTGGGTGCGGGCCCGGCGGGCCTGTCGGCGGCCATTCGTCTCAAGCAGCTTGATGCCGATCTGAATGTCGTTGTGTTGGAAAAGGGCTCTGAAGTGGGGGCGCACATCCTTTCGGGCGCGGTGCTGGACCCGTGCGGCCTGGACGCGCTGATCCCGGATTGGAAAGAAAAAGGCGCACCTTTGAACGTGCCCGTCAAGGACGACAATTTCTACATGCTGGGCGAGGCGGGGCAAATCCGCATCCCCAATGCGCCCATGCCACCGCTGATGAACAACCACGGCAACTATATCGTTTCGATGGGCAATGTCTGCCGCTGGATGGCCGAACAGGCCGAGGAAATGGGCGTCGAGATCTTTCCCGGGATGGCCTGTTCCGAACTGGTCTATGGCGACAAGGGCGAGGTCAAGGGCGTGGTTGCCGGTGTCTTTGGTCTGGAAGCGGACGGGTCCATCGGTGAGGGCACCGAGCCGGGTATGGAACTGCATGGCAAATACGTGTTCCTGTCCGAAGGCGTGCGCGGATCGCTCTCCAAAGAAGTGATCGCGAAATATGATCTGGCCAAGGACTCAGAGCCGCAGAAATACGGCCTCGGCATGAAGGAAATCTGGGAGATTGATCCCGAAAAGCACCGCGAAGGGTCCGTCACCCACACGATGGGCTGGCCCCTGGGCAAGAATGCGGGCGGTGGGTCTTTCATCTATCACCTTGAGAACAATCAGGTCTATGTCGGGTTCGTGGTCCATCTGAACTACAAGAACCCACACCTGTTCCCCTACATGGAATTCCAGCGCTTCAAGCATCACCCGATGGTCGCCGAACTGCTGAAAGGCGGCAAACGGGTCGCTTACGGCGCGCGCGCGATTTCCGAAGGCGGTTACCAGTCCATGCCCAAGATGGTCGCGCCCGGTGTGGCGCTGCTGGGCTGTTCGGTGGGCATGGTCAACGTGCCGCGTATCAAGGGCAACCACAATGCGATGCTGTCGGGCAAGGCCGCAGCCGAGGCCGCGGTTCGCGCAATCAAGGCGGACCGGTCGGGTGACGAACTGACGTCCTATGAGACAGAAGTGCGCGAGGGTCCTATCGGCACGGACCTCAAAAAAGTGCGCAACGTCAAGCCGTTGTGGTCGAAATACGGTTTGATGGCGTCGTTGACTTTGGGCGGTTTTGATATGTGGACGAATACGATGGGCTTTTCGCTGTTCGGAACCCAAGGGCATGGCAAATCGGACGCGGATGCGACCGAGGAGGCTTCCAAGCACAAGGCCATCGACTACCCGAAGCCTGATGGAAAGTTGTCTTTTGACCGCCTCACAAACGTGGCCTTCAGCTTTACCAACCATGAAGAAAGCCAGCCCGCGCATTTGCGTCTGGCCGATGCGGCCGTCCCTGTCGCAGTCAATCTGGCCAAATACGCAGGTCCGTCGGCACGCTATTGCCCGGCAGGGGTCTATGAATTTGTCGAGGAAGAGGGCAAAGACACCCGTTTTGTCATCAATTTCCAGAACTGCGTGCACTGCAAGACGTGCGATATCAAGGACCCGGCCCAAAACATCACATGGACCACGCCCCAGGGCGGGGACGGGCCGAATTATCCCAATATGTAAGCTGCGTGCGTGTCGCAGCCCGCGACACGCTAACCATTTCGCGAGGTCACGTTGCACCCGGTGCCAGACGTGTTAGCGTAGCGTCAATTCGAGCTCTCACAAAACAGGTGTCCTCCGTGATCCGCACGCTTCTTATTTGCACTGCATTGGCAACCGGTCTTTTGACCTCGCCTCAGATCGTGTCCGCGAATTCGCTTTCCGGCGCTTATCTGGCGGGCAGGCAAGCGGCGCTCCGCAACGATTTCGAAGCCTCGGCGCGCTATTACACGGCTGCGCTGGCGCGTGATCCGTCCAATGTCGGGCTTATGGAAGACACGATTGCCACGCAACTGGCCATGGGACGGATCGACCGCGCATTGCCCATCGCCAAGCTGCTTGAAGGGCAGGGCATTCGCAGCCAGGCCGCGCATATGACGGTCATCGCGGATATGCTGGCCCGCGAGGCCTATGACGAATATCTGGATCGAAACGTGGAGACCGCAGGCATTGGCCCGTTGGTGGATGGCCTTCTGGGCGCATGGGCGATGATCGGTGCGGACCGGGTTGGCGAGGGCCTGGCCGAGTTTGACCGGATCAGCGCAGAACGCGGCTTGCGCGGTTTTGCACTCTATCACAAGGCGATGGCACTCGCCTCCCTGGGGGACTTTGAGGAGTCGGAGGCCATTTTCGCGTCCGAGGCCGGCCCATTGCAGCGCACCCGGCGCGGCGCCATGGCGCGGGCCGAAGTGCTGTCGCAGCTGGGTCGCAACGAAGACGCCATTGCCTCGCTCGCCGCAGCGTTTGGAACGTCAAGCGACCCGGAACTGGCGGCCATGCTGGATGCGCTTGTCGCTGGCGAAGTGCTGCCGTTCACGCATGTGACGTCGGCCCGCGATGGGGCGGCAGAGGTGTTTTACTCCGTCGCTGGGGCGTTGCGGTCGGATGCGGGGGCGGATTACACGCTGATTTACGCACGCCTTGCCCGTCATTTGCGCCCGGATCAGATTGACGCGCTGTTGTTGGTCGCGGACCTGCTCGAAGAGCTGGAACAGTACACGTTGTCCGGCGCTGTCTACAAGGAAGTGCCCGCGGATCATCCGGCCTTTCATGCCGCTGAATTGGGTCGCGTCGCCACCTTGCGCCAATCGGGCAAGCCGGACGCGGCCATCGAGGTGCTGGAACAACTGGCCAAACGCTTTGGCGATCTGTCTGTGGTCCATTCGACATTGGGTGATGTGCTGCGCCAGCAGGACCGGTTCGAAGAAGCGACCGGTGCATATGATCGTGCCATCTCTCTCACGCCCGAAGATGCGTCGGGCAGGTGGTTCCTGTACTACGCCCGTGCCATCACGCTGGAACGTCAGGGCGAATGGCCACGTGCCGAGGCCGACTTTCGTCGCGCGCTGGAGTTGAACCCCGGCCAGCCGCAAGTGCTGAACTATTTGGGCTATTCGCTGGTGGAAAAGCAGATCAAGCTGGAAGAGGCGCTTGAGATGATCGAACAGGCGGTCGCGGCCAGCCCCGAGTCCGGCTACATTGTCGACAGCCTCGGCTGGGTGCTCTACCGTCTTGGCCGCTTTGATGAAGCTGTTGAACACATGGAACGCGCTGTCGAACTGATGCCAGTCGATCCGGTGGTGAATGACCACCTCGGTGACGTCTATTGGGCCGTTGGACGCGCGCGCGAGGCACAATTCCAGTGGATGCGTGCCCTCAGTTTTGTCGACCCCGAAGACGTCGATGGCGAGGCAGACCCCGACCGCATGCGCCGCAAGCTGGAGGTCGGTCTGGACGTGGTTCTGGAGGAAGAGGGCGCGCCGCCGCTGCGCGTGGCCGATGACGAAGGATAAGGTCTCGGTTGAGGTTTTTGCCCCGGCCAAGATCAATCTGTGTATGCATGTGACTGGCCAACGGCCAGACGGATATCACCTGCTCGACACGCTCGTGGCCTTTGCCGACATCGGGGATCGTGTGACCCTGAGCAACGCTGGCCCGGCCAACATTTGTGTGACAGGGCCCGAAGCTGTTCCGGAATTGTCCAGCATCGACAACATCATGTACTATACGGCATCGCAATTCTGGGTGCCCGACATCCGGCTGTCCATGACCTTGGAAAAGAACTTGCCGCTGTCATCGGGTATTGGCGGTGGATCGGCGGATGCTGCGGCAACCTATCGCGGTATATTGTGGCTGCGTGCGGCGGTTGAAGGGCGGGATGACCCACGCAATCCCACTGCAGATGATGCGCGGCTGTTGATGAAGATTGGTGCCGACGTGCCCATGTGCGTGTTATCTGATCCAGCCCGCGTGCGGGGCATCGGAGAACAGATCGAACCGGTTCCCGACATGCATCCCTATCCCATCGTGCTGGTCAATCCACGTGTTCCGGTATCAACGCCTGCTGTGTTCAAGCGGTTGATGCAAAAAGACAATGCTGGCCTGGATCCGTGGCCAGACAGCTTTGAAGACCGCGATGCAACACTGGATTGGCTCTTGGAACAGCGCAATGACCTTCAGGATGCGGCGATACAGGATTGCCCGCCCATCGCAGATGTGCTGGATGCCCTGCGCCAGACACGCGAGTGTCGATTGGCGCGCATGTCCGGGTCGGGTGCCACGTGCTTTGGCCTGTTTGACCGCGTGCACAAGGCCGAAGCCGCAGCCGACGCCATCCGTGCGGCGCATCCGGACTGGTGGGTGCAAAGCGGTCGTTTGAATGGCGGGCGGCGGGCTGCCCCTCAGTTGATCCGCTCTACCACGTAGTCGGCCAGATCAATCAGCATGTCGCGCAACGGGTGCGCAGGCAGGTCAGCCAAGGCTGCCTTGGCCTTGTCAGCCCATGAGATGGCGTCGTGCTTGGTCGCCTCAAGCGCGCCATGGCGGTGCAGCAGATCAAGCGCGTGGTCCAGATCGCTGTCGTCCTGCTGGCCCTTTTCGATGGTACGGGACCAAAAGGCGCGTTCTTCGGCATCCGCCAGCGCCACCGCCTTGATCACAGGCAGTGTCAGTTTGCGCTCGCGGAAATCATCGCCCACGTTTTTGCCCGTGGCGCTTGATTGCCCCTGATAATCCAGCAGGTCATCCACGATCTGAAAGGCGATCCCAAGCGCGTCGCCATAGTCAAAGAGTGCCTGAACGCGCGCCTTGTCAGCGCCCGCGACAACCCCCCCGACTTCGGTCGCGGCTGAGAACAGCGCTGCTGTCTTGCCCCGTACCACTTGCAGATAAACAGCCTCGTCCGTTGCAAGATCCTGCGCTGCGGTCATCTGCAACACTTCGCCTTCGGCAATGGTGGCCGAGGCATCAGACAGGATGCGCAACACGTCCATATTGCCCGTCTCGGTCATCAGCTGGAAACTGCGCGAGAACAGGTAGTCGCCCACCAGCACTGAGGACTTGTTGTCCCAGAGCAGGTTGGCTGTGGGACGCCCGCGACGTTGCGCGCTTTCATCGACGACGTCATCGTGCAAAAGGGTGGCCGTGTGGATGAATTCCACCGTGGCGGCGAGGTGCACGTGATAAGGGCCGTCGTAGCTGCACATCCGGGCGGCCGCCAAGGTCAGCATCGGGCGCAAGCGCTTGCCGCCGGCATCCACCAGATGGCGGGTGACTTCGGGAATGCGGGGGGCGTGTTCGGACGCCATCCGGGTCTGGATGAGCCCGTTCACGGCTTGCATGTCATCCGCCAGCCATGCTGCAAGGCGATCATGCGGTTTTGCAATTGTAGACGCGTCCATGCTGTTACCCCATTCCCCCTCGACATTTAGCGCGAGTTGCCCCTACATCCATGATATGAAGGAACTTTTGCGCAGCACAGACCCCACCATCATCGCGTTTGCGTCGGCCATTCTTGAAGGCGAGGATATAGCCTGCTTTCAGATGGACGTAAATATGAGCATCCTCGAAGGCGGCATCGGAATTTTTCCGCGCCGACTGATGGTGCGCGAGGCGGATTACGACGCTGCATTGCGGGCGATGAAGGACAATGACATCGACCTCGGACACTGATCTGACGCATGATGCGTTTCTGGGCGGACGGTTGCACCTGTGGCAGCCGCGCGACGGCTATCGGGCGGGCGTGGACCCGGTCTTGCTGGCTGCATCCGTGCCGGCGCAAGCGGGTGAATCGGTGCTGGATCTGGGCTGTGGCGTCGGGGCGGCCGCCTTGTGTCTGGGGGCACGGGTGCCCGGGCTTGACTTGATGGGGGTAGAGCAGCAGGCCGAGTACGCAGCATTGGCCGCGCGCAATGGGTTGACTGTGGCCGTTGGAACGGTCGCGGACCTGCCGGATGACGTGCGCGCCCGAAGCTTTGATCATGTTCTGGCCAACCCGCCGTTTTTTGATCGCCGGTCTGGCCGAGAGGCAAGTGATGCCGGCCGCGAGGTGGCGCGCGGGCTGAACACGCCCTTGTCTGATTGGGTCAGGGCCGGGGCCAAACGGTTGCGCCACAAGGGTTACCTGCATCTGATCCACCGAGCCGAACGGGTGCCTGACCTGCTCGCGGCGGCGCAGGGGCGGCTTGGAAGCCCCGAAATTTGGCCAATATGCCCGCGTGTTGGCCGCGCAACCGAGTTGGTCATTTTCCGCGCCCGCAAAGATGGCCGCGCCGATTTTCGCCTGCATGCCCCTATTGTGCTGCATGAAGGGGCACAGCATGTCCGCGATGCCGACAGTTATACGCCCGTGATAAGGGCCGTTTTGCGCGAGGGCGCGGCGCTCGGGATTTAACCTTTCCTTAACCCAAACCGCATTGACTTATCCACATTGCGCGTGCGCAGCGTGACATGGGGCGTATCTTGTGGTTGGCTGGTGCTGCACTTTATCAGCAAGGAGGACTACATGAGCATCACTGCCCATCTCGAAGAGTTGAAAAAGAAGCATCGGACCTTGAGCGAACAAGTCGACATGGCGCAGCGTGCGCCGGGTGCCGACCATGTCGAG
>JBCBDZ010000054.1:0-17415 GCA_038529225.1 Pseudomonadota bacterium
GTGTATCCCAGCACGCCCCTGAGCGGGCCATCGGCAGCCGCCTTGATCGCCCCGTTGATTTCCTCAACCGTGGTGGCGCGCGCGGCCTCGAATGTCAGGTCCACGACGGACACGTTCGGGGTGGGGACGCGAATGGCCACACCATCCAGCTTGCCTGCGAGGTCAGGCAGGACCAGCCCCACCGCCTTGGCCGCCCCGGTCGAGGTCGGGATCATGGACAATGCAGCCGCACGGGCGCGATAAAGGTCCTTGTGCATTGTATCGAGCGTCGGCTGATCACCCGTGTAACTGTGGATCGTGGTCATGAACCCTTTGACGATGCCGATGTCGTTATGCAGGACATGCGCGACAGGCGCGAGGCAGTTGGTGGTGCACGAGGCGTTGGACACCACGATGTCATCGCCGCTGAGGGTCTGGTGGTTCACGCCATACACGATCGTCTTGTCGGCATCCTTGCCGGGGGCCGAAATCAGAACCCGGCTGGACCCGTTCTCAAGATGCGCCTGGCAGGCGTCTTTGGAGGTAAAGATGCCGGTGCATTCCAGCACGATATCCACATGGGCCCAGGGCAAGTCTGCGGGGTTGCGCTCTGCCGTGACTTTGATCGGGCCACCGCCAACATCGATACTGTCGGCCCCGGTCGCTACCTTGACCGGGAACCGTCCATGCACAGAGTCGTATTGCAAGAGGTGAGCATTCGTCTCGACGGGTCCCAGATCGTTGATCGCGACGACCTCGATATCTGTTCGCCCGCTTTCCACGATTGCGCGCAGCACATTGCGGCCGATCCGGCCAAATCCGTTGATTGCAACTTTGATCGCCATGGTGTTTCCCGTCTGCTGAAAGGTGTCAGGTTCAGTCTGGAACGCTTGACCAAAAGCGGGCAAGCGCCGTTACCGCTAACAAAGCCAAATGAAGCCAGATGTCAACCGGGCAGGGCACAGGCTGCGCGGGGGGCTAGCGCCAGAATGCGAGGTATTCGATCAGGTCTGCGAACTTTTTTCCGAGAAAAACCAGATGGTCCGATCCGTAGATCATCAAATCCTTGCCGCCATCGGCGGCAAGGATGAACACTGCGAGTATGAGAGCGCCGCGGTTGGTCATAAGGCCCGCTGGGGTTGAAGAACGTGACCCGCCTTGTGCCAGCCCGGCCCCAAACGCGCAAGGGATCAGCTGAGGCGACCCATGGCGACGGCCACATCGGCCATGCGCACCGAAAACGCCCATTCGTTGTCATACCACGCAAGCACCCGCACAAGCCGGTTGCCGACCACCTTTGTCTGGTCGGGTGCAAAAATCGAAGAGTGATCCGTGTGGTTGAAATCGACGGAGACTTTCTGCTCGTCGTCATAGGCAAGAACACGGCCCATTTCACCGCGTGCCGCTTGGGCGACGGCGGCGTTGACTTCTTGGACCGTGACATCGCGGCCCGCGGTAAAGGTCAGGTCAACTGCGCTGACATTGGGGGTAGGGACGCGCATCGCGGTGCCGTCCAACTTGCCTGCGAGGTTGGGCAGCACTTCCCCGAGCGCCTTGGCCGCCCCGGTCGAGGTCGGGATCATCGCCATGGCCGCCGCGCGCGCACGGTAGAGATCGTCGTGGCGCCGATCCAGCGTCGGCTGATCTCCGGTATAGCTGTGGATTGTCGTCATGATCCCGCTCTCGATGCCAAAGGCCGTGTCCAGCACCGATGCAAGGGGCGCGAGGCAGTTGGTGGTGCATGACCCGTTCGAAACCATCAGGTCGTTGGCGGCCAGATCGCGGTGGTTGACGCCAAAGACGACTGTCTTGTCCACGTTCTTGCCGGGGGCAGACAACAACACCTTGCGTGCCCCGCGCTCCAGATGTGCGGCGGCCTTTTGCCCGTCATTGAACTTGCCGGTGCACTCCAGAACCACGTCGATGCCGGTCCAGTCCAGTTCGTTCATGTCATAGGTCGACATCATGCGGATCGGGCCACGGCCGAGGTCCATCGCATTGTTGGACAGGGTGATCGTGCCGGGAAAGCGGCCATGTATGCTGTCATATCGCATCAGGTGGGCGGAGGTTTCCAGTGGGCCGGTGGCGTTGATCGCCACCACGTCGATGTCGTTGCGCATGGAGGTCGCAATATGAGACAGGGTGCAGCGTCCAATGCGGCCAAACCCGTTGATGCCAACTTTGATCGTCATTCCTGGTGGTCCCTTTTACGCTGCGCCACAGATTGATTGGGGATGTGTTAGTCGGATTAAAGTGTTCTGAGAAGAGTAAAAGTATCAATATTACAGAGTGTTAGCGATAAACGTATGCCACTGTATGCAGTTGGCGCTAACAGTGTACGCGCGCCGTCGCGCGTGTTATGCGCTAACGTGGGAACATGGGGCGGGAGCGGGTGCGATGAGTGGATTACTGGCGCTTTTGGACGACGTGGCGGGAATCGCGAAAGTGGCTGCTGCGAGCGTCGATGATGTGATCGGACAGGCGGTCAAGTCTGGCTCCAAGGCCGCCGGTGCCGTGATCGACGATGCCGCGGTTACGCCGAAATATGTGCAGGGCTTTGCGGCAGAACGCGAATTGCCGATCATCTGGCGCATCACCAAGGGCTCTCTCAAGAACAAGCTGCTGTATCTGCTCCCGGTCGGCCTGTTGCTGGCCAATTTTGCGCCCTGGGCCATTCCGCCACTGCTGATGCTGGGCGGTGCATATTTGTGTTTTGAGGGGGCGGAAAAGGTCGCGCATGTGCTGGGATGGGGGCATGGGCACGACGACTACCCCGGAAAAGAGACCGAAGTTCAGGACCCGGCGCACCTTGAAGAACAAAAGGCGGCCGGTGCGATCAAGACCGATTTCATCCTGTCTGCCGAGATCATGACGATCTCCTTGGCGGCGATTCCTGACAGCAACTTCTGGTTCGAGGCGGCGACTCTCGCCGCTGTTGCGATCATGATCACCGTTGCGGTCTATGGATCGGTCGCGCTGATCGTGAAGGCGGATGATGTTGGTCTGGCCTTGGCGTCAAGGGGGCGCCTGGGTGCCATACGTGCGCTGGGGCGCGGGATCGTGCGGATCATGCCCGGCTTCATGAAGTTGCTTACCATTGTGGGCACCGCTGCCATGTTGTGGGTCGGCGGGTCGATCATCGTTCATGGATTGGCCGAGCTTGGGTGGCATGGCCCCGAGAACGTGATTTACGGCATTGCAAAGGCTGTCGCGTCCGGCTCCGGCTTTGTTGAATGGGCCGTCAAAGCGGGCATAGATGGGCTGCTGGGCCTTGGCCTCGGGTTCCTGTTGATACCCGTCGGCGAAAAGGTCATCACACCTCTTTGGCGCAGTCTCTCGCCAGGTCCGAAGTCTGTTTGATCAGTCGATATGCCGTGACTGGGCTGCAACGATGGAACTTGCGTGCTGTGGCACTGTAAAAGCCGGCGCAGGTTCGGCGTGGATGCCTGTGGTGCCATAGGGTTCGAACCCGGCATCTGTGCGAGGTTGACGTGACCGCGTTTTACCCGCGCTGAGCGCAACCAAGGTTGCAGTGATCGCAAAAACACACATGCCGCTCGCCGAATAGATCAACAAAGACCACCAGAAGCCGAAACCCAAGAACAATGATGTGGCGCCTGTCAGACCGCCTGCAAAAATCGAAACAAGTAAACAGCCAAGCACAGAGTCCGCCTTTCTCGTCGCATCCCACCAAATCGCGGCCAGCAGACAGTAGCGGGCGAGACCTTAGCAAAGGATTAATTCCGGTCAGCAGAAAACGGCCTACCTATGGTTGTATTGGGTCAAGATCGGCGGAAATCCACCGAAGCAAGCGGCGCGGGAGTCACATTTGCCTTGCCCGCTGCACTTTGAGGTCTCGCGAAGGTCCGGGCAGTGCGCGGTTCTGGTCGAAATCTTTGGATTATGCACAATTTTGAAGAATTTTCATCCACCACGGCTGCGCGTGCATCGCGGTTGCAAGGGGCCGACACCGTTGATCATGGCTGTCACAAAAAAGAGGCCCCGCACATGCAAGGACCTCTTTTTGCGTGTCTGCGCATCACAGCAGAGCCTTGGCCTTTTCGACCACATTGGCCGCCGTGATCCCGTATTTTTCAAACAGCACATTTGCCGGGGCCGAAGCGCCGAAGTCATCCATGCCGACAAAGTCTGCCTTCTTGGCATTGCCGCGCTCACCCAGCAACCACTGATCCCAACCCTGACGGACTGCTGCTTCGATTCCGATGCGGATCGGGCCCGCTGGCAGAACTTTACGCCGGTAAGCCTCGTCCTGCTGGGCAAACAATTCCATGCAGGGCATCGACACCACGCGGCAACCGATCCCAGCCTCCTGCAGGGCCGCGCGTGCGTCCAGCGCAACGGACACTTCGGATCCTGTTGCGATCAGGATGACCTGACGTTTGCCCGTCGCCTCGGCCAACACGTAGGCACCTTGAGCGGTGAGGTTCTTCAGCTTGTGTTCGGTGCGGACTGTGGGCAGGCCCTGACGGGTCAGGGACAGCACGGATGGGGTTGCAGTTGACGAAAACGCCAGTTCCCATGCCTCTGCCGTTTCAATCGCGTCAGCAGGGCGGAACACATAAGTGTTCGGGGTCGCGCGGCTGATCGCGAGATGCTCGACAGGTTGGTGGGTGGGGCCGTCTTCGCCCAAACCGATGGAATCGTGGGTCATGACAAAGACAGTGGGAATTTTCATCAACGCGGCAAGACGCATAGCCGGGCGGGCGTAGTCGGTGAAACACATGAACGTGCCGCCATAGGCGCGGATGCCGCCATGCAGCACCATCCCGTTCATTGCCGCCGCCATCCCGTGTTCGCGCACCCCGTAATAGACATAGCGGCCATCGCGGCTGTCCATATCAAACACGCCCAGATCGGATGTTTTTGTGTTGTTGGACCCCGTGAGGTCTGCCGAGCCGCCGATGGTTTCGCTCAGCACCGGGTTCAGCACCTCAAGCGCCTTTTCAGAGGCTGCGCGGGTGGCCACTTTGGGCGCACTTTCGGACATCTGCTTTTTGAACGCCTTGACGGTCGCTGACAGTTTCTTGGGCACCTCGCGGGCCATCACGCGGTTGAATTCGGCCTGCTTGCGGCCAGAGACAGAGGCAAAGCGGGCTTCCCATTCGGCGCGGGCATCTGCGCCTTGCGCGCCAATTGCTTCCCACGCGGACTTGACGTTCTTGGGTACGTCAAACGGGCCGGTTGTCCAGCCATAGGCGGCCTTGGCGTCAGCCATCTGATCGGCATCGGTCAGCGCGCCGTGGCCTTTGGACGTGTCCTGTGCCGCGTGGCCCAGAGCGATGTGCGTCTTGCACGCGATCATCGTCGGCTTGTTCTGTTTCTTGGCCTTGATGATTGCGGCGTCAATGGCGTCGGGGTCGTGGCCGTCAATCTCGATGACGGCCCAGCCTGCGGACTTGAACCGCTGGGGCTGATCGGTGGTGTCGGCCAGCGTGACAGGGCCATCAATGGTGATGTTGTTGTTGTCCCAGAACACGATCAGCTTGCCCAGACGATGACGGCCCGCAAGCGTAATCGCCTCCTGGCTCACACCCTCCATCAGGCAGCCATCGCCTGCGATGACATAGGTATAGTGATCGACGATCTTCTTGCCGTAATGGGCACGCAACGACTCTTCGGCCATGGCAAAGCCAACGGAGTTCGCAATGCCTTGCCCCAGCGGGCCAGTCGTTGTCTCGATCCCGCCGGCATGTCCGTATTCCGGATGACCCGCCGTGATGGCGCCCCATTGGCGGAAATTCTTGACCTGCTCCAGGGTCATGTCGGCGTAACCCGTCAGGTGCAGCAGGGAATAGAGCAGCATGGATCCATGGCCCGCTGACAGGATGAAACGGTCCCGGTCTGGCCAGTTGGGCGCTGAGGCATCGAACTTCAGATGCTTTTCAAACAGGACAGTGGCGACATCGGCCATCCCCATGGGCATGCCCGAGTGGCCGGAATTTGCCGCTGCCACAGCGTCCAGAGTCAGGGCGCGGATGGCCGTGGCTTTCTTCCAATGGTCGGGATGGGCGGTGCGAAGGGCGGTCAGGTCCACGATGCAGTTGTCCTTTGGATCAAGAGATTTTGCGCTCAATATCAGGCAAGAGGCAAAGATCAAGGCGCTGTAATGCCGTGGCACGCATCGTTCTGGGCCTTTCAGTGCATGCGACACTTCAACGCCGACCCGCAAGTCGTTGATCGCAAAGGGGGGCGCATTTCCAGACTGCATTGGCTAAACTGTTCATTAACCAGATGGAGCAGCGATTCGCGCCTTTGGGGATCAGACAGGCCCGCGCGCAACGGGTCGGAGCAAAACGGGAGACAGGCATCGCCATGAGCGAGATAGAAGCACTAGAACAGCGGTTGACGGCTGCGATGGACCGGATTGCCGCCGGGACGCACGCTCTGGGCGCCGCGCAAGGCGCCGACACGGCCGCGCTGCAGGCGGCGCTTGATGATGAAAAAACGGCTAACGCGCAACTCACCGAGCGGGTGCGCAAGATGTCAGAGCGTCAAGAGGCAGCACTGGCCGAAGCGCGCGCCGCATCCGAAGCGACGCAAACCCGTGTGGCCGCAATGGATCTGGAATTGCAGCGCCTGCGCAAAGCCAACGATCAATTGCGCGAGTCAAACGCGGCCTTGCGCACCGCCAACGAGGAAGGCGTGGGCGAACCGCACCTGATCAACAAGGCGATGATGGCCGAGCTTGAAGGCCTGCGTGCCGCGCGCGCCGCCGATGTGGCAGAGGCCTCCAGCATCCTTGGCGCACTGGGGCCGCTGCTGGATCAGATTGACGTGCAGGGCGAGGAGAACACCGATGCCTGAGGTAACTGTTTCGATTGGTGGACGTGACTTTGCGGTGGCCTGTCAGGATGGCGAAGAAAGCTATCTGCATGCGGCGGCCAAGATGCTGGACGACGAGGCGCAGGTTCTGGCAGATCAGGCCGGGCGCATGCCGGAGGCGCGAATGCTGTTGATGGCGGGCCTGTTGCTGGCTGACAAGACAGCAAGCGTCGAAGACCGCATGCGCGAAATGGAGGCAAAACTGGCCGAACGCGAGGCGGAACTGGAAGGGTTGCGCACTCTGGGCGCGCCGGAACCCGAACGCATCGAAGTGCCGGTTTTCCCGCAGTCGGTCACCGAAACGCTGGCCGAACTGGCCGCCCGCGCCGAGGCTTTGGCGGCGGATGTCGAGGAAAAAGCGGGCTGACATGGAACTTCGGGCCTTGAGCGCGACGGACGCGCCGGCCGCATGTGCCCTTTACCTTGAATTGACCCGCAGCGGGCAGGTCGCGGATGCTGCGCAATTCGCCCGCGTGCTTGCGCATCCGGGAACCATCGTTCTGGGTGCGTTTGACCAAAACCAACTGGCTGGCATGGCCACGCTGCACATCCTGCCCAACATGACCTATGGCGGGCGTCCCTACGGATTGATCGAAAATGTCGTGACAGCGCACGCCCATCAGCGCAAAGGCGTCGGGCGGCTGGTGCTGACGCGCCTGATCGACCTCGCCTGGGAGGCGGATGCCTACAAGGTCATGCTACTGACGGGCACCGCTCGGGGTGCACAGGGTTTTTACCGCAAAGTCGGCTTTGACCACACTGACAAGCACGGGATGGTCCTGCGCCGCCCCTGAGCGATCAGCCATTCGCTTCGCGGATCTTGTCGGCGGCGTCCTTGTCGAAGCTCACCCCGTTTTCGGCAAACAGCGTGTCCAGTTCGCCCGACAGGGTCATCTCGGTGATGATGTCGCATCCCCCCACGAACTCGCCTTTCACGTAAAGTTGCGGGATGGTGGGCCAATCGGAAAATTCCTTGATGCCGGAACGGATTTCCTCGTCCGCCAGGACGTTCACGTCGGCAAAATCGACGCCCATGTAGTTCAGGACCCCCGCCACACGGCTGGAAAAGCCGCATTGCGGCATGGATTTCGTGCCCTTCATGTAAAGAACCACGTCGTTGGCTTTGATGGTTTCGGAAATGCGTGCGTTTGCGTCGCTCATGTCAGTCATCTTTCTGGATATAGGCGCGGTGGTAACGCGCAGCATAGGTTTCATCGTCAGGCATGGGATCAATGTGGGTACTTGCGGCGGCTGCAAAGCTGCCTCTGGCCCTGCGCTGCCCTGCAATTGTGTTCACCCGTTCGAGGGCGTCGTTGCGTCGGTTGACCTGATCAATGAGGTCAAGATTTGTCGCTTCCATCCCCAAGGGTACATCACGGACCTGTCCCATCTCGGCCCGCCCGGGCTGGCGCGCGGACAGCGGGCGGCGCGCGCCCCGCCGAAACGGAGTCGCAAGGAAAGAAAGCCATGCGTTCATCCGGGCGCCTTCGTGGTCAGCGCCAATGCGTGCAATTCACCATGACTGCCATCCATCTTGCCCTTGAGCGCCTTGGTGACGGCGCGATGTTGCTGCACCCGGTTCATGCCCTCAAAGGAGGCATCAATCACTTCGGCAGAGTAATGGTTGCCGTCTCCTGCAAGGTCGGTGATCGTGATCTTTGCGGACGGAAAGCTTTCGCGGATCAGATCCTCGATTTCCTGGGCTTGCATGGGCATTGGGTCGTGTCTCCGATCTGGTGGTGTTCCAGATTTAGGGCGGTGCGGGCGGGGGTGCAAGCGTTTGAGGGGATGTGCACATGGGGTTGTGCTTGGTTGCGGGCCGGGTTTACGCTTTGGGCTCATCAAACCAGCAGGTTCAGACCCACCATAGATTGACCGCATGCCTGACAGAACGCGCCCTGGCGCTTGGGCACCACAGCCGTTCAAGGTGTCGCGGACCTGCGGCAGGTTTGCCTGATCGCCGCGCATCCCGCTGTCGGACGGCATTCAATCGAAGGCGGCCTGGAACCGGCAGATGCGGAGGCAGGGATGGACACCGTTGAAAACGCACCAGAGCAGGCGCTGGCCTGGGCCAGGGACGGACAAGGTGCGGCACTGGCGACGGTCGTGCAGACCTGGGGCAGTGCCCCGCGCCGGGCTGGCGCGCAAATGGTCGTGTCTGGCGGCGGCGAAATGTTCGGCTCGGTCTCGGGCGGTTGTGTCGAAGGCGCGGTCGTTGTCGAGGCGCTGGAGGCGTTGGAAGAGGGCGCGGCCAAGCTGTTGGAATACGGGGTGAGCGACGGCGATGCCTTTGCCGTCGGGCTGGCCTGTGGCGGGACGATCAAGGTGCTGGTTGAACCGATTGGCAGTGCGATGCCGCTTAAACTGCTTGAGGGTCTTGTCGCGGCGCGCGCCGCGCGCACTCCGGCGGCTTACGTTGTCGATGTGGACACGTGGGATCGTCGGCTTGATCACGCCGGACATGCCGCACGGTTTGCAAATGATCGCAGTGGCATGGACGAGGACGGTCGCACCTTTGTGGCCATACATAACCCGCCCCTGCGCCTTGCTATCGTGGGGGCCGTGCATATTGCCCAGGCCCTTGTGCCCATGGCGCGCATCGCAGGCTATGACCCGGTGGTCATCGACCCGCGCGCCGCCTTTGGGTCTGCGGCCCGTTTTCCGGGCGAGCAGTTGATCGAGGATTGGCCTGACGAGGCCCTCGCAGAGGTCGGTCTTGATACGCGCACGGCGCTTGTGCTTCTGACGCATGATCCCAAGCTGGATGATCCGGCACTCCATATCGCGCTGAATTCAGAGGCCTTTTACATTGGCGCGCTGGGATCGACCCGCACCCATGCCAAGCGGGTGGATCGGCTGGCGGAGGCGGGGTTCTCCTCCGATCAGATTGCGCGGATCAGGGGGCCGGTCGGCCTCGATATCGGGGCGGCCAGTCCATCCGAGATCGCGGTGTCGATCCTCGCTCAGATGGTTCAGGCGTTGCGGAGGCCCACATGATCTTCGGCCCTGTTCCGGTGGGTGAGGCGATAGGCGCGATCCTTGCCCATTCGATGCCGGCGGGGCGCGGGCGCATTGCCAAGGGCACGGTGCTGGACGCGCGGCACGTGGCCGCCCTTGCCGAGGCGGGGCATGCCGAGGTGACGGTCGCGCGCCTTGAACCGGGTGATGTGGACGAAAACCGGGCGGCGCAACAGCTGGCACAGGCCATTGTCACCGACCAGATCGGGCAGGATGTGCGCATCAGCGCAGCCGGTGCCGGGCGGGTCAATCTGTACTCGACCGGACGCGGGATCGCAGAGGTTTACGCCGACAAGATCAACGCCATCAACGCCGTGCACCCGATGATTACCGTCGCCACCGTGCCCCATCTGCACCGGGTGGAGGAAGGCACGATGATGGCGACGATCAAGATCATTTCCTACGCCGTACCTGCCGACGCGCTGGAGGCGGCCTGTGCGGTGGCGGATCACGCCCTTTACGTGATGTTGCGCGAACATGTGTTGGCCACGCTGATTGAAACGCAGGTCGGGGGTGCCATTCCATCGCCAAAAGGGCGCGAGGCGATGATCATGCGCACCGAACGCCTCGATGTGCCCATGAGCGAGCGGGTGATCGTGCCCCATGACAGCGCCGCCATTGCGCAGGCGATCGGCCAAGCGCCCGGCGACATCGTCATGATCCTCACCGCCTCGGCCACGTCCGACCCGCGCGACGTCGCACCCGAAGCGGTGCGGGCGGCGGGCGGACGAATCGAAGCCTTTGGCATGCCGGTGGATCCGGGCAATCTGCTGTTCATTGGCGACGTTGCCGGCAAGCCCGTGATCGGCCTTCCGGGGTGCGCGCGCTCGCCTGCGCTCAACGGGGCGGATTGGGTCCTGGAGCGGCTGATCTGTGGAGAAAGGCTGAGCCAGGCTGATATCTCGGCGATGGGGGTGGGCGGGCTGCTCAAGGAAATTCCCACACGACCCAAACCGCGTGCGTCCTGACGTCCGGGCGCATGCACGATCCTGCGTTTTCGCCGCCTGCGTGAAAATTTCGGTTCTCAAGGCGGCGACCACGTGGTTTACTCGCCTCAACAAAACGGCAAATAAGGGAGGATGCCATGACACAGGTCACAATGACCGTGAACGGAAAAGCTGCGTCTGGCGAAGTTGAGGGACGCACGCTGTTGTCGTCCTTTTTGCGCGATCAGCTGAAACTGACGGGCACCCATGTGGGATGTGACACGTCTCAGTGCGGCGCATGTGTCGTTCACGTGGACGGGGTGGCGGTCAAGGCCTGCACCATGTTGGCCGCGGAAGCGGACGGGGCGGATGTGGCCACCATCGAGGGCCAGGCGAACGCGGATGGATCGCTGAACGTGATCCAGCAGGCGTTTCAGGACCATCACGGTCTGCAATGCGGGTTTTGCACGCCGGGCATGGTGATGTCTGCGGCGGCTCTCCTCAAAGAAAACCCAAAGCCGTCCGAAGCCGAAGTGCGGGATTACCTTGAGGGAAATATCTGCCGCTGCACGGGCTATCACAACATCGTCAAGGCGATCATGGCGGCGTCCGGTCAGGATGTCGGGGCGATTGCCGCGGAATAAGGGGCGGGTCGGGCGGATTGAAATCCGCCTTACGAACACGCTGTAAGGCGGATTTCAATCCGCCATCATTTCAGGGAGGAATGACATGCCAAAAGACGGAGGCATTGGCGCCAGCAGCAAACGGCGCGAGGACGTACGGTTTCTGACAGGGGCCGGCAACTACACGGACGACATCAATATCCACGGACAGGCGCATGTGTTTTTCCTGCGCTCGGACATCGCCCACGGCACACTGAACGCCATCGACACAACGGCGGCGTCTGCGTTGCCGGGGGTCGTGCGCATCTTTACAGGTGCGGATTTCGAAGGTGTGGGCGGCATGCCCTGTGGCTGGCAGGTCACCGACAAGCATGGCCAACCGATGAAAGAGCCCGCGCACCCGGTTCTCGCCACCGGCAAAGTCCGCCATGTGGGCGAACCGATTGCCGCCGTCGTGGCTGAAACGCTCGAGCAGGCGCGCGATGCCGCCGAAGCGATTGATGTCGATATCACGGACCTTCCGGCCGTCGTGGACATGAAGGCGGCGCTGGCCAGCAGCGACACCCGCGTACATGACGAGTTGGAGGACAACCTGTGCTATGACTGGGGCTTTGTCGAAGAAAACAAGGCCGCTGCGGACGCGGCCTTTGAGGCGGCAGCCCATGTGACCACCCTCGAACTGGTCAACAACCGGCTGGTTGCCAACCCGATGGAACCCCGCGTTGCAGTCGGAGACTATGCCCGCAGCACCGACGAGCACACGCTTTATACCACGTCGCAAAACCCGCACGTGATCCGCCTGCTGATGGGCGCGTTCGTGCTGGGCATCCCCGAGCACAAGCTGCGCGTCGTCGCCCCGGATGTGGGCGGCGGGTTCGGCACCAAGATCTTCCACTATCAGGAAGAGGCGTTCTGTACCTTCGCCGCCAAGGCCTGCAATCGTCCGGTCAAGTGGACATCCAGCCGGTCAGAAGCCTTCATGTCGGACGCGCATGGCCGCGATCACGTGACCAAGATCGAACTGGCACTGGACAGCGACAACAACTTTACTGCGCTGCGCACGGAAACCCACGCCAATATGGGCGCGTACCTGTCCACCTTTGCACCGTCCGTGCCCACGTGGCTGCATGGGACGCTGATGGCCGGGAACTACAAGACCCCGCTGATCTACGTCAACGTAAAGGCGGTGTTCACGAACACGGTGCCCGTCGATGCCTATCGCGGGGCGGGCCGTCCCGAGGCCACGTTCCAGCTGGAGCGCGTGGTGGACAAGGCCGCGCGCGAGCTTGGTGTCGATCCGATTGCGCTGCGCCGCCAGAACTTTATCACAGAGTTCCCCTACGCCACGCCTGTGGCCGTCGAATACGACACCGGGGATTATCACGCCACCATGGACAAGCTGGAAGAGATGGGCGATTTCGCCGGTTTCGCAGCGCGCCGCGCAGAAAGCGAAGCCAAGGGCAAGCTGCGCGGGCTCGGTGTGAACTGTTATATCGAGGCCTGCGGCATTGCACCGTCCAACCTTGTTGGTCAGTTGGGTGCGCGTGCGGGGCTATATGAATCGGCCACGGTGCGTGTCAACGCAACGGGCGGTCTGGTCGTGATGACGGGCAGTCACAGCCACGGTCAGGGGCACGAGACGTCCTTTGCCCAGGTGGTGGCCGAGATGATCGGCATCGATGAGAGCATGATCGAGATCGTTCATGGCGACACGTCCAAAGTGCCGATGGGCATGGGCACCTATGGCTCGCGTTCGATCGCGGTGGGCGGGTCGGCCATGGTCCGTGCCACGGAAAAGATCATCGCCAAGGCCAAAAAGATCGCATCACACCTGCTGGAAGCGTCCGAGACGGACATCGAGTTGAAGGACGGGGCGTTCAGCGTGGCCGGAACGGACAAGTCGGTGGCCTGGGGGGATGTGACCCTCGCGGCCTATGTGCCGCACAACTACCCGCTTGAAGACATCGAGCCGGGACTGGAAGAGACGGCGTTCTACGACCCGTCAAACTTCACCTATCCATCAGGAGCTTATGCCTGTGAAGTTGAAGTGGATCCGGACACCGGCAAGGTCAGCATCGAACGCTTTGCGGCCGCCGATGACTTTGGCAACATCATCAACCCCATGATTGTCACGGGGCAGGTCCATGGTGGTCTGGCACAGGGGATCGGGCAGGCGCTGCTGGAAAACTGTGCCTATGACGAAAACGGCCAGTTGCTGAGCGCGTCCTACATGGACTACGCGATGCCGCGCGCCGACGATCTGCCGATGTTCGCGGTCGATCACTCCTGCCAGACACCGTGCACCCACAACCCGCTGGGGGTTAAGGGCTGTGGTGAGGCCGGGGCGATCGGGTCGCCGCCTGCAGTGGTGAACGCGGTTGTTGATGCGCTGCAATCGGCGGGCAAGGCTGTCACCCATGTGGACATGCCCCTGAGCCCGGATCGCGTCTGGGCTGCCATGAACGGCTAGTGGAAACGTGGGACTGGGGCGCTGCCCCAGACCCCGAAGTTTATCTGGCAAGATGAAGACGGATCGTTTTGTCAGAAGAAAGGACTGAACATGTACAACTTTGAATTTGCCAAGCCGGACACGGTTGCAGACGCGGTCTCGGCCCTTGCTGAAGAGGACGCACAGGCGTTGGGGGGTGGTCAAACCCTGATCCCGACGCTCAAGCAGCGTCTGGCCAGCCCCTCGACCCTTGTGAGCCTCAAAGGCATCGCTGAAATGCAGGGCGTCTGCATCGGTGATGACGGGGCGGTCTGCATCGGAGGGGCAACCAGCCATGCGACCGTGGCGTCCGACGCGAAAGCCTATCCGGCGCTGGCCGCCACAGCCGCGCATATCGGTGATCCTGCCGTGCGCAATCGCGGAACCATTGGCGGTTCGCTGGCCAACAACGATCCTTCGGCCTGTTATCCGGCTGCTGCTTTGGGCTCCAGGGCCACCATCGTCACCAATGCGCGCCAGATCGCGGCGGATGACTATTTTCAGGGCATGTTTGCCACTGCGCTGGATGAGGGTGAGATCATCACCGAAGTGCGCTTTCCGGTTCCGGAAAAGGCCAATTACCAGAAGTTCGTCCAACCGGCCTCGCGCTTTGCGCTTGTTGGGGTGTATGTCGCGAAATACGCCGATGGCGTGCGCGTGGCAATCACGGGGGCGTCCAATGATGGCGTGTTCCGCTGGACAGAGGCCGAGGCAGCCCTCTCGGCGAATTTCTCGGCCAGCGCGCTTGAGGGGTTGTCCCTCAGTGGAGATGACATGATTTCCGATTTGCATGGCACCGGCGCATATCGTGCCCATCTGTGCGCCGTGATGACCAAACGGGCGGTTGCAGCTGCTGCCTGACCGGTCTTAACCGTCCTGAAAAAGCCCTGCACCTTATCCGGTGCGGGGCTTTTTTCACGAGATGCGGCTGATGGATCAGTCGCAGTGCCGGGACCTGACCACTCAACGAAAAAGAGCGCCACACATGGCGCTCCGGGTCGTCAGTTTGGTGGTGCTTACCCTTTTTGCGGCAGCGGTCCGATCAGCATGACCATCTGGCGGCCTTCCATCTTGGGAAAGTTTTCCACCTTGCCATGCTCTTTGGTATCTTCGGCCACCCGTTCCAGCAGCTCGCGGCCCAGGTTCTGGTGCGCCATTTCGCGGCCGCGGAAGCGCAGGGTGATCTTTACCTTGTCGCCGTTTTCCAGAAACTTGAAGACGTTGCGCATCTTGACGTCATAGTCGTTCGTGTCCGTGTTGGGACGGAACTTGACCTCTTTGATCTCGATGATCTTTTGCTTTTTGCGGGCCTCGGCCTCGCGCTTTTGGGTTTCGTACTTGAACTTGCCGAAATCCATGATCTTGCACACGGGCGGCGTGGCATTGGGAGAGATTTCGACCAGATCAAGCCCGGCATCGTCGGCCAGTTCCATGGCCCGTTCCGGGGAAACGACGCCGACGTTTTCGCCGTCGGCACCAATGAGGCGTATTTCAATGCTACGGATCTTGTCGTTGACGCGCGGGCCGGTGTCGCGTTGCGGCGGCGCGTTGTGGGGTCTGCGAGCGATGATGGTTGTCCTTGGATTATTGCAGAATTTCGAGGCCTGAAAATAGACGTCTGCCCCCGTTTCTTCAACCCACGAAATCAGCCACCTTGCGCCGAAATCCGACATTTTCCCCCTTGAACCTTTTCTTTTCGACGCGCATCTGAAACCCGAGAACACATGGCAGGGCCTGCGTGTTTCGCGCACAGCCGTCAAAAAAGGGAAAAACATGAAAAATCTCATCTGGATCATTGTCGCAGTTGTGGTGGCGGGCGGGGCGTACCTGCTGTACTCCGGGCAGACGCCGCAAGAGGCGTTCGATCAGGCCTCGGACGCGGTGAACGGGTCCGACCCCGTGGACAGCGCAAGCGATGCCGTTGATGACGCGGTGGACGCGGCAGAAGAGGCGGTCAGCGAGGCCGCCGAGGCCACGCAAGACGCCGTGAGCGAGGCGGTTGATGCAGCATCCGATGCGGTGGAGGAGACTGTGGAGACAGTCACCGAGGCCACCGAAGAAGCAGTAGATGCGGCCACGGACGCCGCTGAAACAGCCGCAGAGGCCGCAAGCGACGCCGTCCAAGAGGCCACAGATGCGGCAAGTGACGCTGTAGACGCCGCAACAGAGACAGTCACAGACGCCGCAGAAGCGACAAGCGAAGCGGCTTCAGACGGTGTCGATGCGGCAACAGACGCACTGGACACCGCGACGGACGCAGGCGAAGCCGCGACGGATGCCGCAACAGACGCCGCTGAAACCGCAACAGAAACCGCGTCAGACGCCGCTGACGCAGCCACCGCAGCGACAGCACCAGAGACAAGCGGCGCCGGCGCGCTCGATTTGCTGAGCGTGGACGGCTTTGATCTGGATCAGGTGACAGAGATGATCGATGGCTCGGACCTGGACAGCCTGACAAAGACAACGCTGAAGGCCGGGGTGCAGCAGGCACAGGACAACCCTGAACTGTTGTCAGGTGCGCTGGATGCAGTGAAAGAAGCCATGGGCCTCTGATCCGCGATCAGTCCCGGTTCATGAACACACCGCGCCCTGTCTTCGGGCGCGGTTTTTTGTTGCGAGATCGCAGGCGGGCGTGTCACGGTCTGCGGATTGCTGAATGAGGGGGCGGGTGCCTTGCAAAAGTGGACCGTTACGAAGCTTGCAGGGCATTGCGGGGCACGACTGACCGGGGGCACTCTGGCGGACCTTGATCAAGGGAATATAGACGCTGTGCGGCGTGCCCTGTTTGCGCATGGCGTGCTGTGCGTGCCGGATCAGCACCTGAGCCCGGAGGCCCATACGGCCTTCGCGCGAGCCTTGGGTGACATCAACGTCAACCGCTTTTTCACACCCGTGCCGGAGCATCCCCACATTGCAGAGGTGCGCACGAACCCCCATCAATCGGCGGTCATCGGGGGAACATGGCACACGGATCATTCCTATGATCCGGAGCCTGCCGCGATTTCGATCCTGTCCGCCCGCACGCTGCCTCCCTTTGGCGGGGATACGCATTTTGCGTCTCAAACGGCTGCACTTGATGCGCTTTCGCCTGGGTTGCGTACCACCTTGCGCGGGATGTGGGCGTGGCATTCGGATGCTAGCTTTGCGGGCAGCGCCTTGGGGATGAATCAGGATCCGGAGGCTTACAAGGGCGGGGTGCGTCACCCGGTGATCATCAGACATCCGGTCACAGGGGCAGGGGCGCTGTATGTGAACGGGGATTTCACGACCCATTTTGACGGATGGACCGTCCAGGAGAGTGCGCCGCTGCTTGGCTATCTCTACCGGTTTTGCACGCAACCTGTCCTGACTTGCCGAATTGTGTGGGAACCCGGCATGGTCGTGCTGTGGGACAACCGACTGGTGCAACATTACGCGACCGCGGATTACGCGGGCCACGCGCGTCTGATGCATCGTATCACGGTGTCGGGGTCTGTTTTGGGCCCGATGGCGCAGGACACCTGCGCCTTACATGAGGGTGCGTAAGGCGCAGGTGTCC
>JBCBDZ010000055.1:0-17369 GCA_038529225.1 Pseudomonadota bacterium
GACACGCGACCAACTCAGCACGAAAGACCACACCCGCGTGCTCATGCCGCTACGCCTTTGGCTGCCGGAGACAGGGCGCGCATCATCGGTCGCTCTACCCACAGATGGGTGAGCAGACCGACAGCCATCGCCAATGCGCAGACTGTCACTGTGTAAACAGCTGCGCCCATCAAGGTCGCGGGTAGCAGGGGCAGCAACAAAAGCGTCGATGCGCGCAACGCAAACCGGTGCGACAGGTAAAGCGCATAGGATGCATCCCCCCAGATCATCCCCGGCATGGCGCGGATGGGGCACAAAAGTGTACCGGATGCCACGATGATCATGGCGGGCACACCTGCCGCAAGACAACGGGGCAGGGGTGTCGGATCAAGGATGATCAACAGACCCAGTCCAACGCAGACGCCAACACAGGCTGCCCCCATATGCGGAGCACGCCAGCCGCGATGCCATATGCGCGCCAGTACAATGCCGAACACGAACTCCAAAATGATCGGATTGGTCCAAAAGGCGAGTTGCGGGCTGTCAAACTGAACCACAAGGCCCAATGTCGCCAGAGCGAGGAGCAGAACGGAAACCGCAAGCAGGGGCCTTGGCAGCGCAAGGCAAAGGGCGGCGAGCGCGTAGAAGAATACCTCGTAATTCAGAGTCCAGCCCAGTGACAGGACCGGAGCGATACGGCCATCGAGCCTTTCATAAGGAAAGAAGGCGTAAGAACTGAGGATTTGTGCCGGGTCGAGCGTTGTCTCCTTGGCCCCTCCGGGCAAGAGGATCAACGTCAGAACCATCAGTGTCGTGAACAGAAAATACAGCGGCACGACCCGCATCAGGCGGCGAAAAAGGAAGGTTCCCGGCTGTCCGGCCAGACGTGTTGCCGAAAGCGTAATGACAAACCCCGAGATCACGAAAAAGATGTCGACCCCCCGTGTCCATGGGACCGCGTCACCGGGCAGGGCAAGGGCGAAATAGTGTTCGGCCTCTGCCAGAACGTGGCCGACCAGCACCATAGCGGCAGCCAGCGCACGCAGAACCTGCAGACCGGGAAGCCTAGGCGCGTTCATGTGCTGTCTCTTTCTTGCGGCGGGTTTGGTCATCTGCCGTGGCGCGGTAGCGCGATCTGAAGACGGCCATGTGACGCATCAGGCTATCTGGCAGTGGCGGCGGCAGCGGGCGCACCTCGCGGCAGGTGCGGAACACTGGACCTCTTCTTGCCAAATCCGGCACCACGACAGGTTTCTTGCGGGACAGGGCGACAATCGTTCCGATCAGAGCGAGCGAGAAAAAGAAGTTTTGGTGCGTGAAGTAGACCGAATGGCTGGAGAACAGCAAAGCTGCTCCGATCTGTGCGTAAACCGCCGCCCAACCCAACGACTGGTGTGCGCGTACGAAAACCCGCCGCAGGACAAATCCCACAATCAGTATGAAGGCGGCCCCGCCAATGGCTCCGAAATCGACGTAAGCGGCAGTAAAAAAGGGGAACTCACCTCCGCCGATCACAACATCCAGCGCTGCAAGACGGGGTGCAAGCAGGTTGAGGAAATAGCCGTCGGTGAACGTCAGGAACATCACACCTTCCAGTGTCATGCCGCCAAACGTGTGCTGGATCGTCTGGGTCAGGGGGGCGAATGCATTGAACATGTCATTGACCACGTAAAAGGCCAGTTTTTGCGACGCGATGTCATAGGCCGAGCGTTGGATGATCGGATTGGTAATCGCTTCGCGCGCGATCCAGAGACCCAGGAACAACACGACCCCAAGGCCCAGCCAATGGAGCCCGAACAGCCGCCCGCGCACAAGGCAGGCGGCAATATAGGCGCTGAGCAGCAGTTGCAGCAGAAGCAGGCGTTGGCTCATCACAATGGGGAGGATGAATAATGCACATGTGTTGATGAGCAGTGTCATCACCATTATGCGCCGTCCTTGCCCGCGCAGACGGCCCGTGGCCAGCAAGGCCGCCGCAAGACATGCCGTGGCAGGCAGGGCGGCGTAGAACAGGCGCATGCCTGTGAACAGCTTGTTTTCCAGCAACAGATCACGGGTTGTCAGGCTGTCCATGTATACATTGGCGGCAAGGGCTGTGAGGCCGCCGACCTGCGCGGCAGCGGTCAGTATCCAAAGGGCGGTTACCCCCAGCAGCAACAGGTTGGCCAAAAATGTCAGCTGTGCCGCCCGGTTCACATCGATCAGGGATGGTGGGACCTGACGCCGCCCCTTTCCGATCCGTGCGGCCAGATCACCGATGGCGTAGGCTGTCACCCCCAGCAGGATCCACCACAGCCCCGTCGCCTCGAACACGCTGATCGAAATGCCTTCGCGCCGCATGAACGTCTGAACCAGGTCCAGATCGCCAAGTTGAGCCAGCGTGTAGGCTGCAACCAGCCCGGTCAGACCCCAGCATAATAACAGAAGGAACAAGGGGGACAGGGTTGTTCTCACGCAGCCTGACTCCGTGCCATGCAACCTTGATAGATGGCAATGTCTGGTGCGCACAGCGCTTCGATCCGGGGGCGCAACTTGGGGGGTACGGACAGCGGGACGGGGGCCACGTTGCGCCGCAGTCGCAGCAACGGGGTCAGCGTCAGGCGTCGCAACCCGCTCAGGAATGCGTCCGGGTCGGCAAGGTCCCCGACCAGATCAAAGCGCGCAAGGTTTCGGATCGCCTTGTCCGTCAGGGCGCGGGTGTTGATGCCTGGCCCCTGCCAGTGGCCGCCGAAGTAAAACAGGTATTGCGAGGCAAGCCGCTGTGCGTCCGGTGTGTCCAGAAACCCTTCGAGCGTGGATGCGCGACCGGGGTCCGGGTGTTTGCGTTGGACATAGTGATAGTGCGACACGAACCGATCTACCGGGTCCCGCAAGATCGTTACAAAACGATAGTGTCGCGCTGCGCCTTCATGCAGTTGTGCGTCGTACTGGACATGCCCCGTGATCAGCCGCTTACCGGCCTCCACGTGGGTCGCCAGCGCACGACGCCGTGCGCTGTAGTCACTGAGCATCCGGTCGGTGCCGCTGAGACGCGGGTTGCCTTCGTTCAGTGCGATGCTGGCGTGCGAGGTGAGATAGCGCAACCGAAGTGCCGGGCCAAAACTGGACCCGCCGCATTTTGGGACGTGGATGTAGATGATGCGCGCCATGCTGCCTCACTCTTTGTTAACCATCTGTTAACGCATCTGAAAATCTAAAGTTTTTCGGATCGCGTTAGGATTTTGGTAAGGATCGCACGCCATGGTTAACGGGCACTTAACGGTGATGGGAGTGATGATGCATTCGAGGAGAGGCCATGCACATCGCGCATCTTGTAACCCGCCTTTTGCGCGCGGGTTCTGAAGAAAACACGTTGGCAACATGTCAATGGCAGGTTGAGGCAGGGCATCGCGTCACGCTGATCCATGGGGACGGATATGACCCTTACTGGCAGGACAACATGCCGGAAGGAGTCGCGCGGATCGCCGTGCCGGAGATGGTTCATGCCATCCGGCCGATGCAGGACATGCGCGCTGTGGCGCGGCTGCGCGCTGTGTATCGCGAGATTATGCCCGACGTCATCCATACCCATCAGAGCAAGGCGGGTATTCTGGGCCGCATCGCGGCACGGGCCGTGCCGGAGGCTGTGGTTGCCCATGGCATCCACATCGTGCCGTTCGAGGGCGTCAGCCCGGCCAAACGCGCCATCTACATTGCTGCCGAAAAGCTGGTGGCCCGGCGCACGGATGTGTTTATCGGGGTCTCGGAGTCTGTTGGCCGCGCCTATGTAAAAGCCGGCATCACCCGCCGCGGCCGTGTTCATTGCGTGCGCTCGGGTATGGATCTGGCCCGGTTTGAGGCGCCACAACTGCCCGGTGATTGGAGACAGCTGCTGGGCGTGCCCCAGGGCAATGCCCGCCCGATGGTCGCCCTGATGATGGCCGCGTTCGAGCCGCGCAAGCGGCACGTGGCCTTTTTGCAGGCCTTTGCCCGCGTTGCCGACACTTTGCCCGACCTGAAATTGCTTTTGGCGGGGCGTGGCCCCGAAGAGGGGCGTGTGCGCGCAGCGGTACATGATCTGGGGTTGAGCGACAGGGTTGTGTTCTGTGGCCATCGCCCGGATCCGGAGGCCCTTTTTGCGCTTGCCGATCTGTCGATCCTGACTTCGGAACGCGAAGGATTGCCGCGTGTTGCGGTACAGTCCATCGCAGCGGGCTGTCCGATGCTGGTGCAGGACCTGCCCGGCCTTGATGAAGTGGTGCAGCACCGCGACAACGGGTGGATCACTGATCCGGGCGACATGGACGCAACCGTGCGGCAAATGTGCAGGCTGCTGAGTGATCCGATGCAGTTGGCGCGCCTGCGGCGCGGGGCAAGAGCGGCGGATCTGGGCGATTGGGCGCTGGACGCGCTCGGAGCGCGAACCACGGCTTTGTACGGATTGCCGGTGCGGCAGCCTGTTCCGGTCCAGACACATCTGGCGGCCGCGTGACCCTTTATGTCAATGGCCGTTTTCTGACCCAACCGGTGTCTGGCGTACAGCGCTATTGCCTTGAAGTCCTGGGGGCGCTGGATCAGATCCTGCAGCGGGATCGGGGCAGGATTGGCCCGGTTGAAGTGTTGGTGCCCCGTGCTGTTCCAGCCCCGCCATGGCAGGTTCTGCGCGCGCGCGTGCTGAGCGGCGGGACCGGGCATATCTGGGAACAGGGGACCCTTTTTCACGCAACCCGCGGTGGGCCGTTGGTGTCGCTGGGCAATTCGGGCCCCCTGCGTCACCGCGCCCATATCCTGTGTTTGCACGACGCTAACCTTTTTGAAATCCCCGAGGCCTTCTCTCCGCGGTACCGGGTGTGGCACCGCATGTTGCGCCCCATGCTCGCCCGCCGTGCCGCGGTGCTTTTGACGGTCAGCCGTCATTCGGCGCAGGCGCTGTCGCGGCATTTGCACGTTGATGCGCGGCGGTTCGAAGTGGTGCCCAACAGTGCTGAACATGTCTTGGGCTGGCCGTCACGAGACGGGGTGCCCGCACGCTACGGGCTGGTTCCGGGTGCCTATTTGCTGAGTGTTGGAAACCAAAGTCCGAACAAGAACATTGCACGGTTGATCCAAGCTCATGACAATGCAGGTCCGAAGGTTCCACCGCTCGCCATCGTCGGCGGAGCGGTTCCGGGTTTGACGTCAACGGGCACGAGGCAAGCGGAGCGCGTTCACCTGCTGGGCCGTGTGCCCGATGCCGATCTGCGCGGTCTTTACGAAGGTGCCGCGGGCTTTGTCTTTCCCTCGTTGTACGAAGGGTTCGGCATTCCCCCGCTTGAAGCAATGCAACTGGGTGTTCCAGTTTTATGTGCCAGGTCCGGCGCCATGCCCGAAGTGCTGGGGCCGGCGCCGATCTGGTTTGATCCCCGTGATCCGACAGATATTGCGCGATGCCTGCAGGCCTTTGCAGCAATGGACGCCGTGCAGCGCCGCGCGCAGTCGGTTCTGGGCCGATCCGTGGCCGCCCAGTACAGATGGGCCACAAGCGCCGAGCGTCTCTTGAACAGTGTTGAACAGTTGACCGGGCAGGCCCGCCGGCGCGCTGCGTGATTGTGTCAAGTCGATGTGTTGCCGGTTCGAACGCGGGTGTTCCGCTGATCGAACCGACCCACCACCATCGCTCAGCGCCCTGTGCCGCGAATGACAACCAGAGCGGTGCGTGCGATGAGGGACAGATCGCGCCACATACCGATCTGCCTGGTATAGGAAAGGTCCATTTGCAGCCGCTGTGCATAACATCCGTCGTCGCGGCCAAACACTTGCCATAGCCCGGTTACCCCGGGTTTGTGGCTCAGGTAGACCTGCTGGTGAGGTCCGTAGCGTTCAAGTTCCGATGGTGTCACAGGGCGTGGACCGACAAGACTCATCTCCCCACGCAGCACATTCCAGATTTGTGGCAATTCATCGAGGCTGGTCCGCCGCAGGTGTTGCCCAAGGGCTGTGACCCGGGGATCGTCCTGGAGTTTTTGCGTTCGCTTCCATTCCTCGGCAGCCTCTGCGTTTTTGGCAAGATGGTCAGCAAGCCGCCCATCGGCGTCGCGCACCATCGTGCGGATTTTCCAGCACGTGAACGTCTTGCCATTTTGTCCGATGCGCGTGTGGGCGTATAGGCCAGGCCCTCCGCAAAGGCGGACCATCAGGATCAGTGCAGCGATGATTGGTAGAAGAAACGGCAGCAAAACGATGGCCAGTATCAAGTCCAGTCCGCGTTTGCCGACACGCCAGTAAAAGCGTTGTGCCGGGCGGGTTCGTTTGGCTTTTTGCTGTTCGGACAGCAGATCGAGGTGCGCCATGAACAGGCTCCGTCATGTGATCCCACCCACACTCCGGTTACCAATCTTTAAGCATTGCAGACCTTAACAGTTCGTAAAAAGATCGAGAAAAAGTTTAGCTTTTTTTGGGGAGCGCTTTTTTGTGGGGGCCACCTTCAGGTGATCGTATTGAACGTCGTTTGGCCCGGTTCGACCAGAACTGCAGTCAGGCGCCCTGTCGCATATGCCCCGGTGTCAATTGCGATGCGGCCCCGCTCGGCACGTGGTTCATCGACAATCGTGTGGCCATGGACAATCCAAACCCCGTCAGAGCGCACGACTTTGGTAAAATCCGGATGGCCCCAATGCAGGGCCTTCGTTTTTTGGTCCGACAGGCTGCGTGCGGGGTCGGCGCCTGCATGAACGACCGCCACATTGCCGGACTGCCAGCTTTTCGGCAGGCCACGCATCCATGTGATCAATTCCGCGCCCATGGCGTCTTGCAGTCTGTCGCGCGCCTGTTCGAGCATGTCAGGCCCGCTGCTGTCCGTCACACCGGCAACACCAAAACTGGCCAGTGTCTGCAAGCCGCCGTAACGCAGCCATCGCGCGCCCTTGTGCTTGGGGTCTTTGAGGAAACTCAGCATCATCTCTTCGTGGTTGCCGGACAGGCACTTGATATCGGACCGGGCGTGCAGCACCTGCAGCACTTCGGCACTTTGATCGCCGCGATCAACATAATCGCCCACACAGATCACGGGGTACGCCGGTTCTTTGTCCAGAAACCGTTTGAGCAAATCGGCACATCCGTGAATGTCGCCAACCGCGATGAACGGGTGTTCAGGGGCTGTTGCCGGAAAGTCCGGGCCAGCAATAAATCGCCTAAACAGCCTTTTGATCATACGCCATTCTCAGGTAAGTGATGTTGCAATACAGGCGCAACCTGTCTTGAAGTCATAGGGATAGCGAATAAGGAAGTGAAGGCTTCCACCTTTGGTTGAAAGACGGATTTCGAGTAGTGAGAAAGGCCGCTGATGAAGCTGCGGTACTTGGCAGTAGTGTATGGTTGCCTTGGCCTCGGCGCAGCGGATTCCGCTGGCGCGCAAACACTGTCCACCTACGGCACACCGGGTCTGATCGACATGCCCACGGCCCAGGTGTTGCCGGACGGGCAGGTCGCTTTGACCACGAACCGTTTCGGAAACAACATCAGAAGCACATTCACGTTCCAGGTTCTGCCGCGGGTTTACGGCAGTTTTCGCTACTCGATCATTCGGGACTTTGAGCAGCGCGTCGTTCAACCGGACCGGTTCGACAGAAGCTTTGATGTCCACTACCAGATCCTTGATGAATCTCCGTCCCGCCCGGCACTTGCGCTGGGATTGCGGGACATTGGCGGGACCGGAGTTTTTTCCGGAGAGTACTTTGTTGCAACCAAGAGTTTCGGTGACAAACTTCGGGTGACCGGCGGCATGGGCTGGGGGCGCCTGGCGCAACGCGGTTCTTTTCGAAACCCCATATCCTACATCTTCGAGGGGTTTGAGAACCGCGGGAACGCCGGTGCCGGGGGTATCAGCACGACCGGGCAACTGGACTTCGGGAACTGGTTCAGAGGGCCCGCGGCGGTGTTTGCGGGTTTCGAATATCAGGCGACCGACCGGCTCAGTTTCCAATTGGAGTACTCCACCGACGCCTATGATGCAGAAGTCGATCGCGGCGTTATGGAAATCGACACACCGATCAACGTCGGTCTGAACTACAGCTTTCCCAGTGGATCAAACCTGCGTGCGTTCGTTATTGGAGGCACCGAATTCGGTCTGCAATACAGCTTCAGCTTCAACCCCAAGAACCGCCGCTCGCCCGGCGGTCTGGAGCGCGCGCCCTTGCCTGTTGTCGGGCGAAACACAGCGACGCTTGCAGACATGCGCCTGAGTGATCGTCAGGCGCTGAGTGCGGCGCGCGACATCCTCGATACGCTTCTTGAGGATGAAGGGGTTGTACTTGAGTCCTTTACCTCCGAGGGCCGAACCGCCACCGTGCGCATCGAAAACCAGCGTTGGGACATCGAGGCGCAAGCCATCGGGCGTACGGCGAGGGCGATGGCGCACACCTTGCCCAGCAACATCGACACGTTTGTCATCGTGCCGCAGGTGCGCGGGGTGGCCAACAGTGCAATTACCGTGCAGCGCAACGATCTGGAGGAACTCGACACCGACTACGACGGGGCGTGGCGCACGCTTGCGCGCAGCCAAATCGAAGATGCGCCAGTGAACGCGCGCGCGGGCGAGGTTGAGGGGCTTTACCCGAAATTCTCATATGGCTTCGGGCCCTACCTGACCTTTTCGTTTTTTGATCCGGATGAGCCTGTTCGTTATGATGCGGGGGCGGAGTTGTCATTTGTTTACACCCCGACGCCCGGGCTCAGTTTCGAAGGTCTGTTTCGCCAGCCGGTCATCGGGAACATCGCTGATGCCACCCGGCAATCCAACTCTGTGTTGCCACGGGTACGCTCGGATGCGGTGCTTTATGCGCAGCAGTCCGATTTCGAGATCTACCGTCTGACAGCCGAATACGCGTTCCGGCCAGGCGAAGACCTGTTTGCGCGGGTGACCGGCGGTTATCTGGAGAACATGTTTGCCGGGGTGTCTGCCGAAATGCTGTGGTACCCCGTGGACAGCCGATTGGCCCTTGGGGTCGAAATCAACTATGCAAGGCAGCGTGACTTCGACATGCTGTTCGGCTTGCAAGACTATGACGTGTTTACGGGGCACGCATCGGGGTATTACGACTTTGGCAACGGTTTCATCACGCAGGTCGATGTGGGCCGCTACCTTGCCGGCGACTGGGGCGCGACCTTTGGGCTGGATCGCGAATTCAACAACGGCTTCAGGATCGGCGGGTATTTTACGCTGACGGACGTGTCATTCGATGATTTTGGCGAGGGGTCCTTTGACAAGGGTATCCGGTTTACCATTCCTATTTCGTGGTTGACGGGCAAGCCATCCCGAGGGGGCTATTCACAAGTCATTCAACCGGTTTTGCGGGACGGTGGCGCGCGGTTGAATGTGGCCAATCGGCTGTATGGGGTCACCCGAGACTATCGGGCCCAGGGTCTGAGTGACGGTTGGGGGCGGTTCTTCAGATGAGACGCGTCGCGATCCTTCATTGTGTCCTCTTGTTGCTGGCTGCCTGCGGCACCGCAGGAAACGAAGACAGTCCGATCGGGCAGTCGATTGCAGCTTTGCGCGCGGATGCCGATTTTGTTCCGCGTTTCATCACCCTGATCAAAGAAGAGGCGCCGACACTGCAGGTTGGATTTATCGACACGGAAACATCCGGTAACGTGTTGCTGGAACGTCAGGACGGCGCATTTGCCTACTGGCTGTCTCCGGATGGGGGCCAAATTATCCTGCAGGACGGGATGCTGCACAGTGTGCGCGGGTTTGGCGAGGGGCTCTTGGCCTCGGAATTGAGCGAGCCGTTGGCACTGGTGCGTGGATTGCAGTCGGGCTGGTCGGACCGTTTTCACACCTATCTGGACGGCAACGATTTTGCGGTGACGCGCACCTATCGGTGTCGCATCGAAAACCGTGGCCCCCGCGAATTGAACCTTTTTGGCACTCCGACCGACACGCGCCTGATGCGTGAGGACTGCCGCAGCCTCGACCAGGAATTCGTAAATCTGTATTGGGTGGCCCCATCCAGTCGAAACATCATAGTGTCTCGACAATGGGTTGGCCCTGTCGTCGGTGCGATTTCGACGCGCATCGTACCGAGATGAAGGAGAGATAGAATGCTGAAACATATCCTATGGGCAGCCGCACTGCTGGCGTTGACAGGGTGCGACCCGATCTATCGTTCGTCCTCTGTCAAGCCAGGGTCGGCGGATGGCACCAATGTCCGAGTGGTGCCGATGACCGCCGAAACGCTTGTGCAGGCCAATCGGTCTCCTTACGAGCCAAGGACCCTGCCAGCCGTGTTCTCACTCACGGCCGGGGGCGGTTCCGGGTTGCGGGGGGCGGGTGCGTTGCCCGAGCCCACGTTCGACCTTGAACCCCGGCCCGGTGCGCTTGCGCTGCGCGTGCCGCCTGCGGTGGATCCGGGCCCTTACGAGATCGGCGTAGGGGACGTTGTCCTGTTTTCGACGCCGACCACCGGATCCACTGTCGAGGAACTGTCAGGTCTGCTGGCGGCACAGAATGCGCGCCAAGGGTACACCGTGCAGGATGATGGATCGGTCAATATTCCCAATGTGGGCCGCGTCCGGATTGCCGGGTTGACCATCGAGGCGGCAGAAGACGTGCTGTTTCAGCGGCTGGTTGAAAACCAGTTTGATCCGACCTTCAGCCTCGAGATTTCGTCCTTCAATTCCCGCAAAGTGTCGATCGGCGGGGCGGTGGGTGCGCCGGCAGTGATCCCAATCGGTCTGACGCCTCTTTTCCTTGGTGATGCGCTGGCCGCCGCGGGCAGTGTCACGGTCCAGGATCAGGATTTTGCATCAGTGCGGATTTACCGGGACGGCACTTTGTACCAGATCCCCCTGACGACACTGTACAGCCGCGCGGACCTGCTGCGCACTCGCCTTGTGGATGGGGACGCGGTGTTTGTGGATACCGAATACGAGCTTGATCAGGCCGAAACCTATTTCGAACAGCAAATCCTGCTGACAGATGCGCGACGCCAAGCGCGCAACACGGCAATCGTCGAGTTGCAGTTTGAAGTAAACACGCGCCGCGCAGAACTGACGGAGGCGCGCACCAACTACGAGTTGCGTCAGGAACTGGGCGCAGATGATCGTGATTACGTCTATTTGACGGGTGAAGTCCGCACGCAGTCCCGTTTTGCCCTGCCATTCGGGCGCACGGCCAATCTGGCCGATGCACTGTTTGACACGGCACGGGGCGTCACGGTCGAGTCGGGGGACATCTCCCAGATCTATGTGTTGCGTGCGTCGCAGGACCCGCGGGAATTCGGGGCGGTGACTGCATGGCATCTTGATGCCCGAAACGCGGCAAACTTTGCGTTGATGACAAACTTTGAGATGCGCCCTGATGATGTCGTATTTATCGCGCAACAACCCATTACAACGTGGAACCGGGCGGTGTCTCAGATATTACCTTCCCTGATCAACACGGCACGCTTTGCGACGGATTAACGCCAGGGGACCTGAACTATGACCATTACACCGGTTCTGCTTTGCGGTGGCTCGGGCACGCGTCTTTGGCCCTTGTCGCGCAAAAGCTATCCCAAGCAGTTTGCACCATTGCTGGGCGACCAGACCCTGTTTCAGGCATCCGCCAGTCGTCTGGCGACGTTCGAGAACCCCTTGGTGGTCACGGGCTCGGATTTTCGCTTTATAGTCACCGAACAGTTGGCGGCCATCGGGATAGATCCGGGGGCTATCCTGCTGGAACCGGAAGGGCGCAACACCGCCCCGGCTGTTTTGGCGGCTGCGCTGTATTTGCACGCGCAGGACCCCGACGGTGTGATGCTGGTCTGCCCCTCCGACCACCTGATCCCTGACACCGACAGTTTTCTGGCCGCGGCAGAGATCGCGCACGACGTCGCGCAGACGGGCCAGCTGGTGACCTTTGGCATTACGCCGACCCATCCCGAAACGGGGTATGGGTACCTCGAACTTGCCGGGGCGCCGGACAACGGCCCCGCCACTTTGCAGCGTTTTGTCGAAAAGCCGGACGCGGACACCGCGGCGGCGCTGGTCGCTTCGGGCATACATCTTTGGAACGCCGGTATCTTCATGTTCAGAACGGCTACCATTGTCGATGCGTTCAACGCACACGCCCCGACATTGATGGAACCGGTTTCGGCGGCCTTGGAGGGCGCACAGACGGACCTCGGTTTTCTGCGCCTTGCGCCCGAGCCGTGGTCGCAGGCCGAGGACATTTCCATCGACTATGCCGTCATGGAGCGCGCAGATAACCTTTCTGTGGTGCCCTACACCAGTGCATGGTCCGATCTGGGCGGTTGGGATGCGGTCTGGCGGGAAAGCGGACGGGATGAACGCGGTGTCGCGACCCACGGCAACGCGACGGCCATTGATTGTGACAATACGCTGTTGCGGTCCGAAAACGACGAACTGGCGTTGGTTGGGATCGGGCTCAAGGACATTGTTGCCGTCGCCATGAATGACGCCGTGCTCGTGGCTGATGCTGCGCGCGGTCAGGACGTCAAACTGGCGGTCCAGTCTCTCAAAGCGCAGGGGGCTGCGCAGGCTGAACAGTTCCCAAAGGATCACCGCCCGTGGGGCTGGTTTGAAAGCCTTGTCATCGGCAATCGATTCCAGGTCAAACGGATCGTGGTCCATCCAGGTGCTGCGCTGTCCTTGCAAAGTCATCACCACCGCGCCGAACACTGGATTGTCGTTGAAGGCACTGCGAAAGTGACAGTGGATGACGAGGTGAAACTGGTCAGCGAAAACCAGTCTGTCTACATTCCGCTGGGTGCTGTTCATCGCATGGAAAACCCGGGCAAGGTGCCGATGGTGCTGATTGAAGTGCAGACGGGATCGTATCTGGGCGAGGATGACATCATTCGCTACGAGGATGTGTATGCACGGGGACAGGGCGCAAAGGGGTAAGTCACGCCTCTGCTCGGACAGCGACAGATTCGCTTTGGCCATTTTAAGATAAGTCAAAACAATGGACACGCCGTGTGTCAGATTGGCGTGACAGATTCCGGGCGAATTTCCCGCCCAACGGGCTGTGATTCTAATTTAACGGGATTTTCGGAGTGATTCTGCTGCAGGTGCGCGCTCACTTAATGTGCACTTGCGCATTTCCGCCAAAGGGTCCCGAGACAGCAAAGAGACCGAAAATTCAACCTTAAGTATCTGTTTTTAAAGATTGCTTTGTACGTGTTCACTGTGCTAACTGAATTTTGTCGCACAGAAATTGAGCATAATCTCGGCGCGACATCGCTCGATTCACCATTTTACAAAACCTACATTTGCTGCAGCGCAACAAATCACATAAAGATAAAATCTGTTGTAAAACCGTGCTTTCTATTTGCCCTTGGGGGGCGATCGTTTTGAAATATGAAAATTCTTCATCGGTTCAAGCCGGCGCCATCGCGGTCTCGCGGACGTCACAGTCAGGGTGGTACCCAAGGCACGGCAAGCGCGCGTTTGACCTGGCCCTTGCCATTGTTTTGTTGCCATTTCTGGCACCAGTCATCGCCGTACTCTGGCTTGTGGCGCGCTCGGATGGTGGACCGGGTTTCTACGGTCACGATCGGATCGGGCGGCGGGGTGTCCCGTTCAAGTGCTGGAAGGTCCGCTCGATGGTGCTGGATGCAGACGAACGGTTGTGCGCGCTATTGCAAACAGACCCGGTTGCGCGCGCTCAATGGGAACGGGATCAAAAGCTCGACAACGACCCGCGCATAACACGCTTCGGACATTTCATGCGCCGCACGAGCCTTGACGAACTGCCCCAGATTTTCAACGTGATCAAAGGCGACATGAGCTTTGTCGGCCCGCGTCCTGTTGTGCAGGACGAGTTGGAGAGGTACGGCGCGTACAAGGGCAAGTACCTGTCCCTGAAGCCGGGTATCACAGGACTGTGGCAGGTGTCGGGGCGCAACGATTGCACCTATGACGAACGAGTCCGGTTTGATGCCGAATATGCAAAGACCGTCAGATTGCACACGGATGTGATGCTGATTGTGTCCACGGCAAAGACGGTGGTGTACGGAACCGGAAAATAGGATCCGCAACGTGTTTCGGTCCTTTCGGGCAACAACGCCTTTTTGCCCGATACCTGTCACGGCGTTTTGGGCAAAGAGGTATTGTCTGCTGGAACGATGCCTTGCGAACCGCAAACCCAGTCAATAACAGATGCAGGGTAATTCGGCGCACCCGTTTGCCAGCTAATCACAGGAAATGATTCCATAAGCGCTTTGTATCGCAGAGTATTGAAAGCGTCGTCTCTGGCGCTGTTGGTTAAACTGACCGGTGCTCCGGTGAGTTTCCTGATGTTTTTTGCGCTGGCGCAGGCGATGAGCCTTGAGGAATACGGGCGGTTTGCCTTTGCTTTCAGCCTTGCGCTGGTACTGGCCAAGGCGGCTGCGCTGGGTCAGCCGCAACTGATGCTGCGATTGTTGCCCGGATATGCGGATGCCGGTGAAAAGTGGCGCGCCGCGATGCGCTTTGCACTACGAAATGTCGGGGTCGGCGGGTTTTTGGCGGCCCTCGCAATGGTCGTCGTTGGGCTCTTTCAAGGGTCCAGCGGTTACCTGTTTGCGGCTGCACCGCTATGTCTGCTGCTTGCCTTTTCGGAACTGCAATCATCAATTCTGAGAACATGCGAAAAAATCGTCTGGGCATTGGCCCCTCGAGAGATTGTCTGGCGCAGTTCGTTGATATTGCTGGGGCTGGGGGTGTGGCTGTCGCCAGTCTCCGGTTTGACAGCCGCCATGCTCTTTGCTTTTGCGAGCCTTTCACTGGCCCTTGTGCTGTTGTGGCAATCCTATGCGGATCGCGTGACGCGGTACCGAACATCGCTTGACGGCGACCGCGCTGAGGTTGCGCCGGAGTGGTGGCCAACATCGCGCCGGTTCTGGATCACCAATCTGGTGATCTTCGGCACCCCAAACCTGTCGGTGGTCGTTGTTGGTGCCATTATCGATATCAGCGAAAGCGGGCCGTTCTTTGCCGCCCTCAAAACGGCGCAACTGATGCAGCTGGTCCTCATGGCGGCCAACATCGTTGCGATGCCGATGATTTCGAAATACCACGCCGCTGGCGACACAACCTCAATCGAAGCCATCTGCGGCATTGTTTCAAGCGCGGCAGGCGCCGTTGCGATGGTCGGCCTGTTTGTCCTCGCCACCTTTGGTGCGCCAATTCTGCGGCTGTTCGGCGAGGGCTTTGAAGCTGCGCACACCGAGATGGTGATCCTTGCCATTGGTTTTGCCATCAGCAGCATGAACGGACCCAATGGTCCATTGCTTGATATGACTGGCCATGAGCGAACCTTTAACCGTATCATTCTAGTATGCAACGGCATCGGACTGGCTAGTCTTGCTCCGGCTGTTCAATTTGGCGGCAGCACAGGCGCCTCGATAGTGGTAGCAGGGTCAATGATCCTTTGGAACGTTTGGGCATGGCTCGCTTGCCGTAGACTAGCAGGAATAGATCCAAGTATTTTCGGAGTAATCAAGCGAGCCAGACGCAAGTAACTTAAGCCATAGGTAACCGCAAAAATGAAAATACGTTGGAAACAATGGCCAGTGCTCTTAGCCGCCCCCTTTTTTCCACTGTTCTTCATTCCTCTGACCGGCGGGGGTTTGAACAGCCTTGAACTGAATTTTGTTGCCGCTCTGCTCTTGGGAGTCGCGGCGTTGACAAACTCAAAGCTGTTGCTCAACAGCCCATTCTTTATCTACGGTGTGATAATCCCTTGGTCGATCATATTGATAGGCTATCTCATTCCATCTATATTTTTGGGTCCTCGTACTTCGTTCCTACCGTTTATAGCGCAAATAGTCTTTTTGGTCGCTGCAAGTGGTCTTGCAGTATCTTTGGAAGCTTGGCTTAGAACAGGCTCGAAGAACCTCTTCATATTTACCAGTTTGGTAATAATCAGCTACTTCATTGGCCTGTATATACATTCAAATCCAGTAAATTTCTGGGGTATCTGGAACAGCATTCTTAATTTAGAGGTGTGGAACTTGATTGTGCACGCACGGCGTGCGTTCAATCCTGATGCTTTCATCGGAGAAACCATCGCGGTTGACCGACTTGCAAACAATCATAACAGGATCGCTCAGCAAACTTTTTCGTTGGGCTATTTTGTTCTGACGTTGTCGCTTCTTTCTCGCGCAAGACTCAGTGAGCTATCTTTTAGTCTTTTTGTGAGCTTCAGCGCTCTAACGATCATATTGTCGCTGCTACTGATGTCAGGGCAGTCCATGGGGCAGTTCCTCATTTCAGTGGTTTTTTGCAGCGCGGCAAGTCTAATTTTTAAGCCAACGCAGACCAAGCTTATGCTCGCTGCATGTACAGTTGTCTTATTCGCAGTCCTTATGACACTTCTCGCGAACACTGACTTTGGACAAGCTTGGGCCACGCGTTTGTCGTCAGGAAACATTGATACAGGAAGAGTGGTCCGTTGGGTATTTTACTGGCAAAACGGGGCAAGCTGGACAGTAATTGGAGAGCCCAATAGCCTTTCCATAGATCCGCATAACATGCTGGTCACTCTGTTTTTTGAGACAGGCGTGGTCGGCACACTCGGTTTCTTACTGTTTTGTGTTTTCCTTATCTCTTCTTCTGTGACGAGGCTTAGAACCGGTTATGTACGGTTTGGATTTGCATATCTGATGGCCATATCCACTGGTCTTCAAACAATCTTTGTCATGATGATTGCAGGAGGATACGGTTTTCCCGGCTGGGCAGAGATGTCAAAATTCAGTCTGTTTCTATTGGTATTGTTCCTGCATCAGACCAGCCCCAAAGAAGTCACACGACCTGTTTCAGTCACTCAAGGACGGCCTTCCAGCCCTGGACGTGTCGAAGAGAAACTTGGGTGAAATCGTGTTGAGACAAAGACTTGAGTACACACCTGAAGCACTTGGCACTGAACTGTTGTCACCAAACTTACCAAAATCGTGTGAAACTCAAGTCACCCAACATTTGGCACGAGCTTTAGCAAAAAAGCGACCACCAACGATGAATGAGAGATAGCACTTTGAAACTCCCCAACTTTGTCTGCGTCGGTGCTGGAAAATCGGGAACTACAACGCTCTATCACTGTCTGCGCCAGCACCCGGATGTGTTCCTGCCCCAGCAAAAAGAACTACAGTACTTTGCCTGGCCGGACCTCGAAAGGTTCAACAATGGTCCTGGGACAGCGCGATCACGTGACGACTGGGTCAAAACCGAAAACGCTTATCGCGCTACCTATGCTGGTGCACCGCAGGATGCTGCGGTGGGCGACATTTCTCCGACCTATTTGCATGCGCCCGGTGCGCCCGAGCGGATTGCGGCCCTTTTGAGGGATGTTCGGATCATCATCATGCTGCGCGATCCTGTGGAGAAAGTGATTTCGCAATATGGTCATCTGCAGCGTCCAAAGACAAATCTTCGCGCATGTCACGCCGCAG
>JBCBDZ010000056.1:0-17064 GCA_038529225.1 Pseudomonadota bacterium
ATTGGTTTTGCCGCTACGTCGCTCGAGGCTTGCCTTGCACGTGATGACGTGGACGCGGTCATTCTCGCCACGCCGACGCAGTTGCACGCTGATCAGGCGGTGGCCTGCATGAAGGCGGGGAAACCTGTCCTGATCGAAATCCCGATGGCAGACTCGCTTGAGGACAGCGAACGTATTTGTGCTGTACAAAAAGAAACCGGCGTGCTGGCCATGGCGGGGCAGGTGCGCCGCTTTAACCCCTCACATCAGTACATCCGGAACAAGATCGACGCAGGAGAATTGAAGATCCAGCAGATGGATGTTCAAACCTATTTCTTTCGCCGTTCCAACATGAACGCCAAGGGGGAGCCGCGCAGCTGGACAGATCACCTGCTTTGGCACCATGCCTGTCACACGGTTGACCTCTTCCAATACCAGACCGGTGAGGTGGCATCGGAGTGTTTTGGCCTTGAAGGCCCGCACCACCCCGAACTGGGCATCGCCATGGATATGTCCATTGGTATGAAGACGCCTTCGGGCGCGATCTGCACCTTGTCACTGTCCTTCAACAACGACGGGCCCCTTGGGACATTCTTCCGCTACATTTGTGACAACGGCACCTATCTGGCGCGGTACGATGACCTTTACGACGGTCGAGAAAACCAGATCGACCTGAGTGGTGTTGCCGTGTCCAACAATGGGATCGAACTGATTGACCGGGAGTTCGTTGCGGCCATCCGGGAAGGGCGTGAGCCAAACGGATCGGTTCATGACACGCTGGATGCCATGCGGACCCTCGATCGGATTGAACACTCCTTCCTGTAGTCACGTGGTGTGATCGATGGACGGGCTGATGGATTGGACCGGCCCGCCGTGAGGCACGGCTCTTCTTCCAAAACCGGTGCGAGCGGCGGCTACTCTGGTTGCCCATGTGAGGCGGTTCCGGGAAAGCACCCATGGGCAGACCCTCCTGATATGCCTGTTTGGTGTCAGCATCGGGACATGTACCTTCGGAGCACTTTGTGAACGGGCGGTCGCATTGCTTCGCGGCCTTTGACCGCACGCCTGTCCGCGACGCATCAGCGGTGTCACCATTGCGGATGTGTTGGCACATGGCTGGGCAAACGGATCACGTGCGACGCGTCAAACACGCTGTCAAAACGGATACTGCGCGCACGGGTCCGGGGTGTTGTGATGCGACTTGCGAACAAGCGTCCGCCCGGCATTTGAGATCAGCAATACCGCTCGGGTCCAGCCCATTGCCCGACTGAATAACGGTCGCCATGCGCCCAACCGATCGGCAGAACGGTTTCGATCCGGGTGACGTCTTCGGCAGTCAGATCGATTTCTCCGCCCAGTACCAATTCCTTCAGATGTTCCAGTTTTCGGGTGCCTGGAATGGCCATGACCTGTTCGCCCTGATGCAGAACCCACGCGATTGCCAAGGAAGCCGCGGGGACACCCATATCTGCGGCCAGCGCCCTGAATTCCGCATTGTATGCGAGGTTCGCGCTCAGGTTTGGCTCCATGAAACGTGGGTTGCCCTTCAGGAACGACATGGTTTCGATCTGTTCAGCGTGGTGTGGGCGGTCTGTGAGCAAGGCGCGGCCAACAGGGGAAAACGCCATCAGTGTGGCACCAATTTCCGCACAAACCTGAACAAGACCCATTTCGGGCGAACGGGTGGAAAGCGAGTATTCGGACTGCACTGCTGCGATGGGATGTACAGCATGGGCCCGGCGGAGCGACGATGGCGCGATTTCCGAAAACCCGATGGCCTTGACCTTGCCCGCCTTGACAAAGCCGGCCATCGTTTCGGTCACCTCCTCGATCTCGTGCCGGGTGTCGCGCCGGTGGACATAGTAAAGATCGATTGCCTCGACCCCGAGCCGTTCAAGGCTTTCATCGAGCGACTGGGCCAAATGGTCTGGCGCGTTGTTGAAACGGTGCTCGGGATCCCGTGTGATCCCGACTTTGGTGGCGATGGTAAATGGGTTGTTGCCACCGCGCGCGCGCAGCCATTCGCCGATCACATTTTCGGAACGGCCCATGCCATAGACATTTGACGTGTCGATATGGGTGATCCCCATCTCGACGCAGGCGTCCAGCACCTTCAGAGACTCCGTATCCACGGCCGGACCATAGAAGTCCGTAAAAGACATCGCACCATAGCCAACCGCACTGACGCGCGGCCCATCCTGTCCGAGTTTGCGCTGTTTCATTCCAATGCCCCGCCTGATTGATCCCGACCTGACTAAGTCAGGCCAACCTCGTTTGACAATCCCTCTTGATCTGGTGCCGCTGGCCGCCTGTTCCCGTTCTTTTGCGCAGTGAATGTGTCGGCGTTGAGTATCCCTTGAAAACTGATGGATTTGGCTGTGTCTGACTGCAAACCGCTGCCGACAGGCTGGACGGTTTTCCTTCAGCACCTGGCCCAATCCGAATCCTCGACCCAAACCGGTTGCTGCCGCACGCGAGTGCGTGACACCTGAGCGCGCCATATCAAACCGTCCACGCCGCAATGAAGCGGTTGCGCAACAGGCTCGGCATCCTTGCGATGCAACCCTTCGACAATCAAAGCGCCTGTGCCACCCTTGCCTCGCAGCGCCAGAGACCACAGGACGACAGATTTATCAGCATTTTGAGGGCGGCGACTTGGCCCTGACGAGCACACGACAAGGTAAAGACGTTTGTGCATGTTCGCTATGGACAAGATGACACCGACACAGCCAGAAAAACCACAGGCTTTTGCGAACAGCGCGACTGCGCGCCTCGCCATTGCAGTTTTGACCGCCGTTCTGGCCGGAGCAGCCACGCAAAGCGTTGCACAGTCCGGACCTTTCGAAAACGGTGCCTCCGTTCCGCAAAAGGAAACGGCCGAGGCCATTGGCATAAAAAACGGCTCGTTCATTGTCGCTCCGGTTCCGTTTTCCAGCCCGTCATTGGGTGCCGGGCTCGCCTTGGGCGGGGCGTATCTTTTTCGTGCTGACGACGGGTCAAATTCATCTACCGTCGGGTTCGGCGCCTTCAAGTCAGACAATGACAGTGAGGGGTACGCCCTTGGCTGGGACGTGAATTTCAGCGAAGGGCTGTGGACGACCAGCTTTCTATTTGCAGATGCGGATTTGAACTACGATCTGTTTGTGGCGCGCGTTGCGGTTCCGGTATCTCAATCCGTGCAAGGGTATTCGATCGGGTTTGCGCGCTCGGTGTCAGATAATGTCGAGATTGGAATCGGGCTGAGTTATGCAGAGTCGAGCGTCTGGTTACGCGACGGCGGCCTCTTGCCCCCTGAGTTCGAAGAGGACGGCCAACTCAAGCTGGGCAGGCTTCGCTTTGATGTCGAGCGTGATTTGAGAGATGACATTTTTACCCGACCACAGGTGCGCTCTTGAGCGTGTCACTGGTATACGGGCGCACGGTTGACAACAGCGAACGACACTACGGAAAGCTGGTGTTTACGACCAGCCGCTACTGGTCGGTCGGCCAAAACGGAGTCCTCGCGGTGCGCGGTGCGGCTTGTGCTGCGTCTGAAAAAGCCCCCTTCTTTGACAGTTGTGCCCTTGGTAGGGTGGATGCCTTTCGTGGATATCCGGCCACCGAATTCATTGACAGAACCCTGCTGTCTGCGCAGATCGAGTATCGTGGCCGTCTCACCAAGCGATTGGGCTTTGTCGCTTTTGCAGGCATCGGGGGCGTCGGGAGTGACTTTGGCGAGGCTCTGGGTGATGATCCCAAGGTGGCTGGTGGCATCGGCGCCCGGATCAGGCTGTCCAGAACCTTCCCTGTCGATTACGCAATTGATCTGTCCTACAACGACGCAGGAGAGAGTATCCTCTATGTCTCTGTGGGTCAGAGGTTTTGACTCGCCGCGGCCTTGTTGCGAACTGACGCAAGCCGTCAGCATGTTATTTCAATTCGAATGCGTATGGTTCGTCAAGGCGCAAGTCGAAATGTTCAGACCCCGGTTCGACGTGTTCCGCGCAAATTCGCCAGACCTGCCTGCACTGCAATAATGCCAATATCGCCATGTTGCATTTGTGAGTGATGCTGACGCATGGTGCACCCGGACCAGTCCAGGAGCAGTTTTCGGAGGAGCTATGGTTGCTGTAAAAACCAACGACTTTAAATTGATCGAAGCAAAACCATTCGCGCCAAACCTCGGTGCGGAGGTGTATGGCGTGGACCTGAGCAAACCCGTGCCCGACGACCAATTCGAAGAGATCAATCAAGCCTTCCTTCAATACCAGGTTCTGTTCTTCAAGGAACAGAATGAAATCCCACCCGCGCAACACGTGGAATTTGGCAAACGTTTTGGCCCACTGCACGCGCACCCTGCCGCGCCCACCATGCCGGGTCACCCCGAAATTTTCGAAATCCATGCAACAAAGAATTCCAAGGTGGCCAATGGCGAGTTCTGGCACTCTGATGTGTCCTGCGATGAAACTCCGCCCTTGGGAACCATGCTGCAAATCCACATTGCCCCGCCCTGTGGCGGCGACACTATGTTCAGTGACATGTATGCAGCCTACGAAGACCTGTCCGAGCCGATCAAGACAATGCTGGACGGCATGTCTGCCCTTCACAGTTCTGAACATATCTACAAAGGACGCTACAGCGATCGCGGCAAAAGCGATGCTGACATCGATTGCCCCGAGGCAATCCATCCGATTGTGCGCACACATCCCGGAACCGGTCGCAAGGCCCTGTTCGTAAATCGTACCTTCACCACGAAAGTGATCGGTTTGTCAGATCATGAAAGCGATGCGATCCTGAACATGCTGTTCGAACATGCCGAGCACATCAACTATCAGATACGGTTTCGCTGGACTCTTAATGATATGGCGTTTTGGGACAACCGCTGCTGCATGCACCGCGCGATCTGGGACTATTGGCCAGAGGAACGCAAAGGGCGGCGGGTGACCGTCAAAGGCGACAAACCGGTATAATCGTATCAGGCCGGCAACCGCACGACGCGATGGCCGGTGGGTCGAAAAAACACGCTCGTCTGACAGCGTTTTCAGTAGAAGCCGCGTTCGCGAGATGTGTGGGCTATTCATGATTCTAGGGGAAAGAACGCGCGATTTCAGTGTTTTGCGTCTTGTGCGCCTGTCCCGATCGGTGGCGTCAAACACGCAGATATTGCGACTTGGCAGCGCAGGGACTTGAATTCTGGACAGAACGCCCCACCGTCCCTACAGTCGCGACGGAGGACTTCGGTGACATGTCACCGATTTTGTGTCCCGATAAGAAAAAAGCCTTGTAGAAAAACAAACCAGACAAGGCGCGTCAGGGAGGACGAATATGAATAGATTGCTCGGAACTTCGATTGTTTCCGTTTTTTTGGCGACGGGAACGGCCGCGCTCGCATTTGAATGTGTGCGGCCCGAAGCGTCGTTCGACAAGCCCGACGGGTTCCCGGAAAGGGCGCTCACCATGGTGGTGCCATATGGCCCCGCAGGTGGCTCAGGACAGGTCGCAGCCGCGATGGCCGAGGCCGTGACTGAGTTGACCGGTGTTGCCATCAATCGCGATCACAAACCTGGCGGCTCGGGCGTTGTCGGCATGACGGCCTACATGGCGTCGCCTGCAGATGGTTATAACGTGCTTGAGCACATTGACGATGCGTCCTCGGCGCACGCACTTGATTCCTCAATGCCCAACCCGGCCGAGGATCTGATTCCGCTGGTCACCAGTCAGGTGACGTTCAGCCAGATCTACATCCGCACCAACGAAACGCGCTATACCGATTGGCCGTCCTTCGTAGAATGGGTCAAGGCACAAGACGGCAAAGCGACGATTGCCAACGTGTCCAAAGAGGGGTCGATGGAGCGGGTCACAATGCGCTTCATCACCGAAGCGACAGGCATGACGATCCAGCAGATCTCCTTTGACAAAGGGGCGCCGCGGTACGGCGCGCTTCTTGGTGGTCAGGTGGATGCGCTGTTTGAACAGCCCGGAGACGTCCGCAACTTCCTCGATGCCGATCAGTTCAAGCCGATCCTCACGATCTTTGATGAGCGTCCCGGCGTGTTTGCCGACACGCCAACACACCGCGAAATGGGGATGGACTTTGACCCGCTGCTGCGCTTCCGCGGCTTCTATGTGCACGCGGATGCACCTGCCGATCGTGTCGAATGGCTGCAGTGGGCCTTCCAGCGCGCCTATTGTGAAGACAGCTATCAGGCGTTCAACGAGTCCAAGTTCATGACTGTTATCGACAGCTACCGTGATACGGACGGATCGAAAGAACTGATCACGGCCACGGTTGGTCAATACCGCGACGTGTACAACGCCATGGGTCTGGACGTTAAGTAAGTCGCTCCGGCGATGCTTTGACGTGGCGCCTTCGGGCGCCACGTTTTTCATGCGGGTAGGGGAGACGCAGGCATGGGAAGGCTGAACAAGGGCCACCTTATCGAAGCAGCGATATTCGTGGGGATCGTGGCGATCTTTTACGCCTATTCGTTCGAATTCAACCAAACGATCGAGATTTACATCTTTGGTGCCACCGCATGGCCCCGCGTTGTCCTCTTTCTTCTGCTGCTCGCAGCGATCGGCAATTTGTATCACCAGTACCGGCATGGCTCCGAGTCTCAGGGCGGCATACTGGGCGCCTCTGCGGAGGCAGGCAGCACATCCCTGATGGGTGACAAAGCGGCATTGTTCCGCATGGTGTGCGTGCTGCTCACACCCTTCCTGTTTGCGTTCCTGCTGCGCCCGGTCGGCATCTACTTCAGTGCACCGTTTTTCATTGCTGCGGTGATGATCCTGTTCGGCGAACGCCGATGGAAAGCGATCCTGATCATGACCGGGATCATTTACCTCACCTTCATCGGACTGTTCCTCGTGGTGCTGAACGCACCCTTGCCACAGGGTAACATTTCCCCATTTTACGATTTCAGCGCGTGGATGCTGAAAATGAACACGCAACTTCGGGGGCTTTGGTAAGCCATGCTTGAGAACTTTCTGGCTGGGACTTACGCCCTTTTCGGAGATCCGGTCACAATTGGAATTTTCCTTTTTGGCGTGATCGGAGGAATGCTTTTTGGCGCGATCCCCGGGGTCAGCATGCTGACTTTGGCCGCGATCCTGCTGCCGTTCACCGCCGGGCTGGAGCCTGCGCAAGGGGTGATGCTGTTCGCGGTGCTTTACTGCACGGGCACTTATGGCGGCGCGATCACCGCTATTCTGTTCAACATCCCTGGCTCGCCCGAAAACGCGCCGACCGCGTTTGATGGCTACCCGATGACGCAAAACGGGCAAGCGGGCAAGGCCGTGGGGGCGGCAGTGTTGTGCTCTGCCATCGGTGGGGTGGCTTCTGCCCTTGTGATGATGGCCGCGACCGAGCCGCTGGCCAATTGGGCCATCCGCAACATCGGCCCGCCTGAGATTTTTGCGCTTGTGTTCTTTGGCCTCGCAGTCGCCTCTTCCGTTGGCGCGCGCACGATCTGGAAAGGTTGGATGTCAGTTCTGATCGGATTGCTGATTGCGACCGTTGGGCAGGACCCCGTGGGCGGCATCAATCGGTACAATTTCGGGTTGGTTGATCTGGCGGCAGGCATTGCCTTCATCCCGGCGATCCTCGGCTTTTTTGCTGTTTCCGAAATCTTTGTGCAGGCGGAAAAGAAGGCCACGGGAAAATACAATGCCCCGGCAGTGTCGATGTCCTTCCCCAGTGTCCTTGAGTTGTGGATGCACAAGATCGCCGTCGTTCGTTCGATCCTCGTGGGCTTTTTCTGTGGGATTCTGCCCGGCATCGGGGCCACGCTTGCGGCCTTTATGGGCTATGGCGAGGCGGTGCGCTGGTCCAAGAACAAGGAAGAGTTTGGCAAGGGCAAGCTTGAAGGCGTGATTTCGTCCGAGACCGCAAACAACGCGGCAACAGGCGCGGCGATGATCCCGCTTCTGGCGCTGGGCCTGCCGGGTGGCGCGTTGACGGCGATGATGGTCGCCGTCTTCCAGATGCATGATCTGCAACCCGGTCCGCTGGTGTTCATGCTGTCTCCTGACCTGATCTGGATTGTCTTTGCGGCGATGTTCTATGCGAACCTTTCAATCCTCATCATCGGTGTGATCGAGACCAAGACCATTCTCAACCTGCTGAAGATCCCGTTCCAGTTCCTTGCTCCGTTGATCCTGATGCTGGCCACGGTCGGGGCTTACTCAGGCCGGGGTCTTGTGCTGGATGTCATGGTCATGTTCATCGCGGGCATCATTGGCTACATCTTGCGTCGCTCCGGCTTTTCTATCCCGGGCATCGTGCTGGGCCTGATCCTTGGTAAGATCGGAGAGCAGAACTTTGCCCAGGGTATGCAGATGGTACACTACGACCTGTGGACGTATTTCTCGCGCCCGATCTGCACTTTGCTGATCGTAGCCGGGTTCCTTACCCTTGGGGCCAGCGTCTACCGGGCCTTTGCACCGGCCAAGCCTTCGGTGTAGGGCGCAGGTCAAACAAAGGAGCCCGCCGTATGATTGATGACAGCATTCAGGCAATCGTTGCCCGGTCCCGTGCGGCCCAGGCACGTTACGAGGCGAACGGATCGCAAGCCCGCTATGATCGCGCCGCACAGGCGGTGGCATGGGCCATCATGGAGCCTGCGCGCAACCAGGAACTTGCAGAGCTTGCCGTAGCGACCACAGGCCTTGGAAACGTGCCGGATAAGATCACGAAGAACCACCGCAAGACCTTGGGGCTGATGCGTGACATTCAGAACGCCAAGACCTTTGGCGTGGTGTCGGATGATGCGGCCACAGGCATCACCGAAATCGCCCGGGCCAAAGGTGTCGTCGGGGCCATCGTTCCGTCGACCAATCCAGCAGCAACACCGGCCAACAACATCATCAACGCATTGAAATGCGGAAACTCGATCATTGTGGCACCTTCGCCCAAGGGCGTGGCAAGCGCCGAGCGGCTATTGGGCTTTATCCACGCTGAGTTCGCCAAGATCGGCGAAGACGCCGACCTCGTCCAAATGGTCCCGGCCCCCGGATCAAAAGAAAAAACCCAGACCCTGATGGAATTGTGCGACATGATCGTCGCCACCGGCAGCCAGAACAACGTCCACCGCGCACAAACGGCAGGGACGCCGGCCGTGGCCGTTGGCGCGGGCAACGTCGCGGTCATCGTCGATGAAACTGCGGACCTTGAGTCGGCGGCCGAGAAAATTCGCGCATCAAAGTGTTTTGACAATGCCACGTCCTGTTCGTCAGAAAATTCGGTTGTCGTGGTCGATGCCGTCTATGATGCATTCGTGTCCGCCATGGCAAAGGCCGGCGGTGCCCTTGTCGCTGATGAAGCGGGGATCGTTGCAAAACTCTGGCCCGGCGGTCACCTGAACCGCGAAGTCATTGCTCAGGATGCCGACAAGATGATTGCCGCGCTCGATCTCGATGTGCCAGACGGAACCGACTATATCGCCGTGCCCACGTCCGGCATCGGACCGGATCATCCCTTGTCCGGAGAGAAACTCAGCCGGGTTCTGGCGCTTTACCGCGCTGCGGACTTTGACGAGGCCGTCAAGATCACCCGCGACATCCAGTTGCATCAGGGTGCCGGCCATTCCGTTGGCCTGCATTCGACCAATTCAGAACGACCTATGGTTCTGGCCCAAGCGATCCCGACCAGCCGGGTCATTGTCAATCAGGCGCACACCTTTGCGACGGGCGGTTCATTCACCAACGGGATGCCGTTTTCGCTGTCGATGGGATGCGGGACCTGGGGCGGCAATTCGGTGAATGACAACGTCAATTACCGCAACTTCCTGCAATCGACAAAAATTGTGCGTGAGATTCCGGCCAACGAGCCCGCATTGGAAGACATTTTCGGGACCTACTGGGAAGAAACCGGCAAATGAAGTTGAACACGGACTCGCCGCCCGAGGGGACTGTGCGCGATTGGCTGAATGTCCGCGCCGATACGGGCGGAACAGCCGTCACTTTTCCAGAGACAGGAGAAGAGCTGAGCTGGGCTGAATTGCGGGCGAGTGCCGCTGAAACAGCGGCTGATCTGACGGCTCAAGGCATCAAGAAAGGTGAAAGCGTCGCCGTGGTTCACCCAAACGGGTGCGAGGGGGTCAAGGCCCTGTACGCCGCCCTTTATGGCGGTTTTCGGGTCACGATGATCAACCTTGCTGCGGGTCCAGACGCCATTGCCTATGCTCTGGATCATTCCGAGGCGCGCGTGGCCTTTGTGCATGATGCGCAAATCGAGTTGTTCAATGCAGCCCGTCCAGCGCGCATGTCGCTTTATGCCCCAAAAGGGGGGTCAGCAGCGTTGCATGACCTGAGCGCAGACGACGACGCGCTCCTGATGTACACATCCGGGACCACAGGGCGTCCCAAGGGTGTGGTGCACACCCATTCCAGCCTGCTCGCCGGTGGCTGGACGGTCAGCAAAGCGCACAAACTCACAGCCGACGATCGCGCTTTTGGCGTGCTGCCCTTCTACCACATCAATGGCCTGTGCGTTTCGGTGATGGGCAGTCTGGTGTCGGGCGGTTCACTGGCGATGGTATCGCGTTTTTCCGCCAGTCAGTTCTGGGATCATGCGGAGAAAGGCGGAATCACGTGGTTTTCTGTTGTTCCGACGATCATCAGCCATCTGCTACACGGCAAAGCGGACCCCTCGGATGCTCTTAAATCACGACTGCGTTTCGGGCGTTCGGCGTCCTCCGCACTTGCGGTTGAGACACAAAACGCGTTCCAGAAGCGGTTTGGCATTTCGATTGTCGAAACCATGGGCCTCACTGAAACCGCCGCGCAATGCCTGTCCAACCCGCTGGATCCGGCTCTGCAGAAAATTGGTTCTCCGGGCTACGGAATCGGCAACGATGGGCGTATCGCGGATGAAAAGGGGCAGTTATGCGCGGTGGGTGAAGAAGGAGAAATCCAGATTCGTGGCCCGAACGTGATGAAGGAATACCTCAAGAACCCGGACGCAACGCGTGAGACGTTCATTGGGGACTGGCTGCGCACTGGCGACCTGGGCCGCATCGATGCTGACGGTTTCATTTTCGTAACCGGTCGCCTGAAAGAGCTGATCATCAAGGGCGGCGAGAATATCGCCCCGCGCGAGATTGACGAAGCGCTCTATGAGCATGGCGACGTTGTGGAGGCGGCGGCCTTTGCCCGTCCGAACCCGGAATATGGCGAACGGGTCGAAGCGGCGGTGCGTCTGAGCGAGGGCTCGTCCGCCACGGCGGATGATCTGCTGGCCCTATGCATCGCGCGTGTTGGCAAGTTCAAGGCCCCGGATCAGGTACATCTGATGGACGAGTTGCCAAAAGGCCCTTCGGGCAAGATCCAGCGCCTCTACCTGAACGAACTGCTCTATGGCAAAGGCTAGGACCTAGGCGGCCAGCCCGTTAAAAATCAGCCTGATGCCCATAAGCAGAAAAGCGATGAGCACGGCCTTTCTGAACAGGTTTTGCGACACATGGGCGCGCAACAGCTCGCCAATCCGAAAACCGACCAGAACGACCATCAGCGCAAACACGGACTTCAAAAGCACCGGAAAAGTCAGGACTCCGGCCACCACCTGACCGGCCCCCAGCGGCAGAACCCCGCACAGAAACAGGAACCCGGTTGCACCGATAAACCGTTCCTTTTCAACGTCTCGCGCCACCAGATACATCGCCACGGTTGGCGACCATATGGAGCTGATCCCCCCAAGCGTGCCGGATATCACACCGAAAACACCCTGCCACCCGCGCCCCGGTCCGATCCGCAATTTGATCCCCAACAGCAGGTTCAGCGAGAACAGGACCATTGCAATGCCAATGGCCACCGTCAAAAGCGCGGTTGGATAGTCAGCGATGAACATGGACGTGGCAAAAATGAAAACGACGATGGCCAGCGCAAAAAGCCAGTATTCCTTGGCGATATCCCATTTGTTTGGCGCGCGCGCGAACTGAAGTGAGTTTGTGGCAAGGATGGACAGCCAGAGCAATGGAATGGCCTCGGTCGGTGGCATCAGCAGGGTCAGGAACGCCATTGAAGCGGCCGGAAGCCCGATCCCGAGGAAGCCTTTGATGATCGCGGCCCCGAGGAAAATCAGCCCCACCAGCGCGACAAAACCAGGGTCATTGACCTGGAGTATCTCGGGCCATGTGCTCATGGTCTGCTCGCTTGAATGGGGGAGAATACAGGTTTGTGCACAGTATCCGACCGCACATTGAATGGCAGGCTGTCAGACGAAAGCGGGCCTGCATGATGCGTCGCATCACGTCGAGGGCCGAACCCCTCACCTGCGACCTGCGTTTTCATTCCGTGTTGACCTTCATGGGCAGCACTCTCCCCCTTGAACCTGCAACACGCAACGCCCATGACGGACAAGTCGACGTCTTTGCACTATTTTTTGCAAGGATTGTCCTCATTTCCACGTCCAGCCTGGCGACCAAGTGCGGTTGAACACGCAAGCACGCCGCACGATGTCGCGACGGCCCCATTCGCAGCTATGCATACACCTTCCGCGCGCCGTATTCGCTCAGGTGATGACGTCCGGCGCCGTGCGCCCCGTGTGGCGCTCGATCCCGATGAGGGCATGGGCGGCTGTGATCACAGGAGCGAGGGCGGCTTGAGGCTCAAGCTCCAGTTCCTTCGTCTCGAGCGTTTCGAGATAGAGGCGCAGTGTCGCCCCGCTGGTGCCGGTGCCAGACAGGCGCACCACGAACCGGGCACCACCGTCGAACACCACCCGCACGCCTTGCTGGGCCGAGGTGCTGCCATCGACAGGGTCGAGGTAGGTGTAGTCATCTGCATGCGATACGGTCAGCGGCCCTTCGATGTGGCCCGCAAGCCCATCCAGCCGTCCGCGCAATTCTGACATCAGGGCGTCGGCCTTGGCCGTCTCAATCGCCTCGAAATCGTGTCGGGAATAGTAGTTGCGGCCAAAGCGCGCCCAGTGATCGGCCATGATTTGCGGCACGGACTTGTCGGTTGCAGCCATGATGTTCAACCACATCAGCACCGCCCAGACACCATCCTTTTCGCGGACATGGTCCGACCCGGTGCCAAAGCTTTCCTCACCACACAAGGACACGCGCCCGTCATCCATGAGGTTGCCAAAGAACTTCCAACCGGTCGGCGTTTCATAGCAATCAAGCCCCAGCGCCTCGGCGACGCGGTCCACGGCTGCCGAGGTCGGCATCGACCGCGCGACCCCCTTCAGCCCATCCGCATATCCCGGGGCCACATGCGCGTTGGCTGCTATCACGGCCAGAGAGTCCGAGGGACTGACATAGCAACCGGGACCGACGATCATGTTGCGATCCCCGTCACCATCCGAGGCACAGCCAAAGTCGGGCGCATCAGGTCCCATCATCTCGTCCATTAACTCATGCGCCCAGGTCGGGTTTGGGTCCGGGTGCATGCCGCCAAAATCAGGCAGGGGCGTGCCGTGGGTCACTGTGCCTTTGGGCGCGCCGAGTGCATCTTCAAGGATTGCGCGGGCGTAGGGGCCCGTGATCGCGCACATGGCATCAAACCGGATCGACAAGCCGTCTGCAATCATCTTGGCGATGGCAGGGAAGTCAAACAGGCTCTTCATCAGGTCGACATAGGCCGCGACCGGATCAACGATGTTGACCTGCATGTCGCCCAATGTGGTGACGCCGATGGCGGACAGATCAACCGGGTCGCTCTGCCAAATGTGATAGGTGTCGATGCTTTGCGTGCGCTCAAAGATTGCGTTGGTGACAGCCTCGGGGGCAGGGCCGCCATTGGGCATGTTGAACTTGATCCCAAAGTCCTCGTCGATGCCGCCGGGGTTGTGACTGGCTGACAGGATCACGCCGCCATCTGTTTGCATCGTGCGGATCAGGTGGGATGCGGCTGGGGTCGAGAGAAGTGCGTTCTGGCCTACAATGGCGCGCGCGGCCCCGTTGGCGGCGGCCATGGCCAAAATGGTTTGCGTGGCCACATCGTTGTGAAAACGGCCATCGCCGCCAACAACCAGCGTCTTGCCTGCGACCCCGCCAATGCCGTCAAACATGGCCTGAACAAAGTTCTCAAGGTAATGCGCGCCCATGAACACGCGGCACTTCTTGCGCAAGCCCGACGTGCCGGGCTTTTGTCCCTCAAACGGGGTGGTCGCAATGCTCACTTTGCTCATGGTTGGGTCCTTTTCAGTGAATGGGCGCCAGCGTAAAGACCGAGACGGACAGGGCGCTGACGTGAACCGTCTTGCCCACAAGGCAATAAGGGCCTTCGTCCGGGGCCGCGGTATTCAAAATCCGTTCCCATGTCTTGTCGCGGGCGCAGGGCGGAAGGACCACGTCCTGATCCACATCGTTGTTGAAGACGAGAAAGATCACATCGTCTGAGGCCGCATAGTAGGGTGTGGTGGACGATGTGCGCAATTCGACCCCGATGGTTTTGGTCTTGGGGTCTTCCCAGTCTTCGCGGGTCGGGACCGTTCCGTCGGGCAAGCGCCAGAACACATCCGGCTTGCCATCCGCACTGCGGGGGCGCGAATGCAGGAAGCGGGTCTGGCGCAGCACTTTGTTGTCCCGGCGCAGGGCGCTGAGGCGTTTGACAAAGCCCAGCAAGTCCTGATCCGCACTGCCCCAGTTCACCCAGCCCAGCGGATTGTCCTGACCAAAGGTGTTGTTGTTGCCGTTCTGGGAATTGCCGATCTCGTCACCGGCCAACAGCATCGGCGTGCCTTGTGACAGGAACCCGGTGGCCAGCAGATTGCGCTGGCGCAGCGCGCGGGCGGCGTTGATTTCTGGATCGTCGGTAGAGCCTTCGACGCCCATATTGTCAGACCAGTTCGCATCCGTACCGTCGCGGTTTGCCTCGCCATTGGCGTGGTTGTTCTTTTTGTCATAGCTCACCACGTCCCGCAGCGTCATGCCGTCGTGACAGGTGATAAAGTTGATCGAGGACGTCGCCGCGCGGCCCGAATGGTCAAACGTATCCGCACTGCCTGTCAGGCACCGCCCCAGCTTGCCCGTCAACCCCGCATCACCCCGCCAGAATTTGCGGATGCCATCGCGGAACTTGTCATTGTATTCCAGAAACGGATGCGGCCAGTTGCCCAGCTGATAGCCTCCGGGGCCAAGGTCCCATGGCTCTGCAATCAGTTTGACCCGGCTCAGCACCGGATCCTGACCCAGCGCGTCGAGAAAGCCGCCATTGCGGTTGAACCCTTCGGTCTCGCGGCCCAGCACGGTGGCCAGATCAAAGCGGAAGCCATCCACATGCATGACCTCGACCCAATACCGCAATGAATCCATGATCATGCGCAGCACCATAGGGTGGCGGACGTTCAGCGTGTTTCCGGTGCCTGTGTCATTGACGTAGTACCGCTCGTTCTCCTGCAAACGGTAATAGGATTTGTTGTCGAGACCCCGGAAAGACAGGGTCGGCCCCAGGTGGTTGCCCTCGCCCGAGTGGTTGTAAACAACGTCGAGGATCACCTCGATCCCGGCCGCGTGGAACCGCCGGACCATCGTCTGGAATTCCCAGATCCCCGCCTGGTCCATGTACCGTGGCTCGGGCGCGAAAAAGCCGATGGATTGATAGCCCCAGTAGTTCGACAGGTTCGCATCAACGAGAAACTTGTCGTCCAGGAAGGCATGCACAGGCAGCAACTGTACCGTGGTCACACCCAGTTTGGTCAGGTGCTCGAGGACAGGCTCGCTCGCCATGCCAAGAAAACGACCACGCTGGCCACGGCGCAGACCGGGGAACTCGGCCGTCATGCCTTTGACGTGGGCCTCGTAGATCAGGGTTTCGGATGCACTGATTTCAGGGGGGGCATCCTTGCCCCACTCGAAACTCGGGTCCACCACAACCGAACGCGGGACGTAGGCCGCGCTATCTCGACGATCAAAGCTGAGGTCAGCGGTCTTGGCACCGATACTGTAGCCCATCACCGCGTCGTTCCACGCCACTTCGCCAATGATGCGCTTGGCGTAAGGATCCAGCAGCAGCTTGTTGGGGTTGAAGCGATGCCCGTTCTCGGGGTCGTAAGGGCCGTGCACGCGGTAGCCATAGGTCGTTCCCGGCGTGAGCCCGGCGACGTAGATGTGCCAGACGTCTCCGTCCCGCTCCATCAGCGGAATGCGCGCAATTTCGATCCAGCCGTCGTGGTCAAACAGGCACAATTCCACCCGTTCGGCATGTTCCGAAAAGACGGCAAAGTTGACGCCCTCACCATCAAAGGTCGCCCCGATCGGGTAAGGGCGACCCGCAGACATCGAATGATGTTTCAGGACCTTCGGCAGGTCATGTTGTGCGGAGACGTTCACTTGCTAAGCCTTTCATACAGTGCAGCATATGCTGCAGACGAGGCCTCCCACCCCAGTTGCTGCTTCATTCCCCGTTTTTGCAGGCGGGTCCAGCCTGATTTGTTGGCAAACAGTTTGGTGACGTTGCGCAGACAATGGCCAAATGCCAGAGAGTCCACAGGATGAAACTGAAAACCTGTTGAGGCATTGGACGACTGCGCCATGACGTTGGCGTTGATCACGCTATCGGCAAGACCGCCCGTGGCAGCCACGACAGGGACCGTTCCATAGCGCAAACCATAAAGCTGCGTGAGGCCGCAGGGTTCAAAGCGTGACGGCACCAGCACCACGTCACCGCCCCCGAACATGCGGTGCGACAGCGCCTCGTCATAGCCGATGCGCAAGCCGATCTTGCCGGGGTGGTTGCGGGCCAGCATGCGCATCTGGTCCTCGATGGCCGGGTCACCACTGCCCAGGATCGCGATGCCACCGCCCGAGGCCACAAACTCCCCCGCACAATCCGCAATCAGGTCCATCCCCTTTTGCGAGGTCAGCCGGCTGACGATGATGGCGAGCGGGCCGGAGATGTCGGACAGGCCGAATTCGGCCATCAGCGCCTTGCGGTTCTTGGCTTTGCCTTTCAGCGACGTCGCCGAATAGGGCATAGTCTCGGGGTCCGTTTCAGGGTTCCACAGGTCCATGTCGATGCCGTTCAGAATACCGCTCAGGTCGCCTGCCCGGTGGGCGATCAGACCATCAAGGCCCATGCCAAATTCAGGGCGCATCAATTCCGCCGCATAGGTCGGGCTGACCGTGGTGATCGCATCGGTCGACACCAGCCCCGCCT
>JBCBDZ010000057.1:0-16905 GCA_038529225.1 Pseudomonadota bacterium
CCACATGGGTCATCGCCATCCGCGTGGCCCTGCCACAGATCATGCCGCGGCTCATTCAATCGGTGCGCCTGTCGCTGGGCCCCGCCTGGCTGTTCCTGATTGCGGCTGAGGCCATTGCGTCGGATGCAGGCCTTGGCTACCGCATCTTTCTGGTGCGCCGCTATCTCGCCATGGACGTGATCCTGACTTACGTGATCTGGATCACGCTGCTGGCCTTCCTGATCGACTGGGGTTTGCGATATGCCTCCCGCCGCTTCTTTCCGTGGGCGCAGGAGGGACTATGAGCTTTGTCACCGTCAAAAGCGTCTTCCAGACTTACGGCACCCGGCCCATCATCGAACGCGTGAATGTCGCGGTGGACGAGGGCGAATTCATTTCCATCGTCGGTGCCTCTGGGTGCGGCAAGTCGACCTTTCTGCGCCTGCTTCTGGCGCAAGAGCGTCCCACACGTGGGGAAATCAGTATTGCGGGCGCGCCGCCTGCGCGTGAACCCGGTCTGGACCGCGGCATCGTTTTTCAACGCTATTCCGTGTTCCCTCACATGAGCATTCGCGAAAATGTCGTTGCCGGCGAATGCCTGCGTACCGGTTGGGGCAGGTTCTGGGGGGCGACGCGCAAGGCCGCTTTGGCCCGCGCGGACGAAACGCTTGCGCGCTGTGGTCTGGATCACGTGGCCGATCAGTACCCGGCCACCCTGTCGGGCGGGATGCAGCAGCGTCTTGCGATTGGTCAGGCGCTTGCAGCCAAACCGCGCGTGCTGCTTCTGGATGAACCTTTTGGGGCGCTGGATCCTGGCACACGGTTGAACATGCATGATTTTCTGCAAGATCTGCGGGCCGAAACCGGCATGACCGTCTTCATGGTCACGCATGATCTGGAAGAAGCGTTCAAGCTGGGGGACCGGGTCCTCGTTTTTGATAAACCCCGATGGGACCCGCAGGATCCGAACCTGAACGGGGCCACGATCACATATGATTTTGATGCTCGCAACGGCGGCATCCCGTTTCAAACACTAAAGGAGGACACCCATGTTCTTGAGGAACACTGAGCGCACGCGCTCGCATCATCCGCGTGATCATGCGCGCACAGAGGCGCGGCACCACCACCCGGATTTGACCAAGCTCCGGGGCTGGAAGGCGATGATGGCCGAGGGCGACATCCCCGAGAGCGGCTGGGATCAGGAGCGTAAATGGGCACTGCGCATGGGGCTGACGGGGGCCGACAGCATCGAAGACAAATCGATCCCGACCTTTGCCCGTGGCGAGCTGCCCCACTACGCGGGAATCAACACGTTTCTGAAGGCGCCTTATGCCGAGGACGTCACAGAGGTGCAGCACTACGACGCCACCGTACTGGGCATCCCCTTTGACGGCGGCACAACCTATCGCGCAGGCACGCGGTTTGGCCCGCAGGGCGTGCGCAAGATCTCGGCGCTTTATACGCCTTACAACTATGAGATGGCGGTCGATCTGCGCGAACAGATGACCCTGTGTGACGCGGGGGATGTATTCACCATCCCGGCCAATATCGAAAAGACCTTTGACCAGATCAGTCGGGCCGTCAGCCATGTGGCCTCCTCTGGCTCGCTGCCCATCATGATCGGCGGGGATCATTCGATCGGCTTTCCCTGTGTGCGCGGCATTGCGCAATGTACATCCAAGAAAATCGGGATCATCCACTTTGACCGCCACGCGGACATTCAGGAAAAGGACCTGGATGAGCGCATGCACACAACCCCTTGGTTTCACGCAACAAACATGGACAATGTGCCTGCCAAGAACCTTGTCCAGATCGGTATCGGCGGCTGGCAGGTCCCGCGCGAGGCGGTGAAGGTCGCCCGCGAGCGCGAGACCAATATCATCACCATGGGCGACATGGAAAAGATGGGCATCGACAAGACAGTCGAGATGGCGCTTGAGATGGCGTGGGACGGCGTCGACATGGTCTATCTGTCCTTTGACATCGACAGCATCGATTGCGGCTTTGTTCCGGGCACGGGCTGGCCCGAACCCGGCGGCTTCCTGCCGCGCGAGGCACTGGCGCTGGTTTCCAAGGTCGCTGCCGAAGGCATCTGTGGGATGGAACTGGTCGAAGTGGCCCCGCCATATGACCAGTCCGAAATCACGGCCCTCATGGGCACGCGCGTGATTGTGGACGTGCTCGGCAGCCTCGTCGCCTCTGGCAAAATGGGCGATCACAAACGCCACATGGACAAGCCCGTCGAAATCCCCCATGGCGAGTTTGAAGGAAAGCGGTGGTCCAATGCCACATGATCACCCCCACACCCATCATCATCCCCATGATCACGACCACAGCCATGGCCCGGGGCACAACCATGATCACCCGGATCACATGCATTCCCACATGCATACCGTTGATGATGCGGCAGAATTACAGGTTCTGACCGAACAGTTCATTGACGGGTTCGTGGCCGCAAAGGACAAGATGTCCTACCTGCGCATCGCCGGTGTGCCGCTGGAAATCGATGCCCCTGGCGGTGGCCCAAAGATGAAGCTGGTGGACGTAACCCTCACCACCGAATGGCAGGTCGGCACGGCCTCGCCATCCTTTGGCTCGCGCGAACTCAGCTATATGCCATACCCCGGCGAGATGGTGACAGAGCGCACAAATATGGGCCTCGTCTACGTCTCGCTCGAGGCCAAACAGATCACTGACCTGCGCAGTTTTCTTCAAAACCACCCTGCATCCGGAAAGGACTATGTATGAAACCGATGCTCACCTTGATCACAGTTGTCGCAACCTCGCCCGCACTGGCGCACCCGTCCATGGTGCCACACGCGCATAACGAGCCACTTACGTTTTCTCCCGTGGCTGCTCTTGTCGCCTTCGGGCTGGTGGCCGCCGTCGTGATTGCCGCACCAAAGCTGCGCACTGTCATGGCGCGTGTGACAGCGCGCTGATCACGCCGCGCAATTCGGCCAGTCCCCGCAAGCGCCCGATCAGCGGGTAACCGGGGATCATGTCCTGGCTGAGGTCGGAGAGCATGTGATGCCCATGATCCGGGCGAAAGGGGATCACATAGTCGGCGCGCCCAAGGCCGCGCCGACGTTTTTGTTCATTCAGCAACACCTTCACCAAGGCAACCATATCGGTGTCACCTTCAAGATGTGCGGCCTCTTCGAACGACCCGTCCGGGTCCTTGGCCACATTGCGCAGATGGGCAAAGTGGATGCGGTCCGCGACCTTGGCCGCAATGGCTGGCACATCGTTTTCGGGGTTCGCACCAAGAGAGCCAGAGCAAAGCGTTATCCCGTTGGCGGGGCTGTCATGCGCTTGCAGAACCCAGTCAAGATCGTCGCCATCAGACACAATGCGCGGCAGGCCCAGAATGTCCCTTGGCGGGTCGTCCGGATGGACGCACAGGCGCATGCCAAGTTCGTCGGCCGTTGGAACAACTTCATCAAGGAAGCGTTTGTAATTGCTGCGTAAAACGCCCCTGTCTATTCCCACATAGGCGCGCAGGGCTTCGCGCAAACCATCCACATCATAGCGATCAAAGGCCCCGGGCATGCCTGCCATGATCGAGGCGAGCAAGGCGTCGCGGTCCGCCTCTGACGCCTGCTGGAACCAGACAGCCGCCTTGGCGCGCACATCTTCGGGATAGTCGTCTTCGGCAGCACTGCGTCCCAACATATGGATTTCGAATGCCGCCATGCGCGTGGCCTCAAACCGCAAGCAGGTCGCACCACCCGCAACGGGTGCGGTCAGGTCCGTCCGGGTCCAGTCCAGCAGCGGCATGAAATTGTAACAGATCGTGTGCACCCCATTGGCGGCAAGGTTGGCCATGGACTGGCGATAATTGGCAAAAAGCTGCGAAAGGTCGCCATCGCCCCGCTTGATCCGCTCGTGCACGGGCAGGCTTTCGACCACGACCCAGTCAAACCCGGCATCCGTGATGCGCGCCTTGCGCGCGGCGATTGCATCTGTGGGCCAAACCTCTCCATAGGGGATTTCGTGCAGGGCGGTCACAATCCCGGTTGCGCCGGTCTGCGCGATGTCGCTCAGGGGGATGGTGTCAAGGTCACCGTACCAGCGCCAGCTTTCAATCATCCGTTGACCTCCTCAAGGGCCTTGCGCGCGCCGATGGTCCAAAGGCGCGATGCGGCTTCCGTCACGGGCATACGCAGTCGGTTAGCCAGTTCCGGCGGGAAAATCTCTTCGAGGGAAAGAAGAGCGTCTGCCTTGTTGTCGGCACCGTCCTGTGCTGCGGAAACGTCACGCAGACGGGCAGCCATCGGATCACGCACGTCAATGGGCTGACCATCCTCATCCACACCGCTGACGTACCGCATCCATGCGGCCACACCGACGCTCAGCGCCTCGATGGGGCGGCCGGCTGCCATGTTGTCGGCAAGGGTTCCCAGCAGGCGTTGCGGCAGCTTTTGACTGCCGTCCATCGCGATCTGCCATGTGCGGTGCTGTATCGCGGGGTTGGCATAGCGCTGAAACAGCGCATCGGCATAGGCAAAAAGATCAACGCCAGCAGGGGGCGTGACCGCAGGCATGATCTCGGCCCAGAGGCGACGCACATATGCCGCGAATACCGGGTCGGCCACCGTGGCGGCGATTGTTTCGTGCCCGGCCAGATACCCCGTATACGCCAGCGCCGAATGGGTCCCGTTCAGCATCCGCAGCTTCATCTGTTCATGGGCGCTCACATCCGCAACCATCTCGGCCCCGGCGGCCCCGAGGTCGGGGCGTGCGCCGCTGACAAAGTCATCTTCGATGGCCCATTGGGCAAAGGGTTCGTGCAGAACGGGCGCACCGCCCGACGTGCCGGTGCGCGCGGCAATACGGTCAATGTCGGCTTGGGTGGTCGCAGGCGTGATGCGGTCCACCATGGTTGATGGAAACCGTCCGTGTTGGGCAATCCAGTCCGCAAGATCGGGATCAACCCGGCGCGCCAGATCAAGGACCACGGCGCGCACCAGCGTGCCGTTGTCGGGCAGGTTGTCGCAACTCAGCACGGTAAAGGGGGCGTGCCCCGCCATGCGCCGCATCTGCAAGGCACGCACCAGATAGCCGGGGGCCGAGACCGGCAATGGGTTGCGCAGATCGGCCTCAATATCGGGATGCGCGACGTTGAGCGCGCCCGTGGCCGGGTTGTGACAGTACCCTTTTTCCGTCACCGTCAACGACACAATCTTGATCGCCGGATCGGCCATGGCGACAAGCACTTTCTCGGGGTTTTCCGGGGCGACAAGGACATCGTTCAGCACGTCGATTGCGCGGATATCCTCGCCGTCAGGCGTCAGCGTGACAGAGGCATAAGACCAGTCATGGGCGCGCAAGGCGTCCCGCGTGGCAGGGCTGCGCAGAGACACGCCGATGATGCCCCAGTCTCCGCCGGATGCGGCGATGGCGTCCGCCACGTAGACACAGCCAAAGGCGCGGAAAAATGCACCAAGACCAAGGTGGACGATCCCGGAGGCCGGGCGGGTTCTTTCAGAGGTCACAGTCATTATTCAACATGAAGTAAGTTTCGTAAGTATATGAATTAAATGCCTTCATCACAGCTTGTAGGCCGTCTTCGCCAGTCGGTAGGTCAGATCATGCGCAACCTCGACCGCTTCGTCGACGTCCAGCCGCCCGGTTTGCACCAACTCGGCCAGAAACGCGCAGTCCACCCGGCGTGCCACGTCATGGCGCGCCGGGATCGAACAGAACGCCCGGGTGTCATCATTGAACCCGACCGTGTTGTAAAACCCTGCCGTTTCGGTCGCCATTTCGCGAAAGCGCAACATGCCTTCGTAACTGTCGTGGAACCACCATGGGGGCCCGAGTTTCAGCGCAGGATAGACCCCGGCCAACGGGGCCAGTTCGCGCGCGTAGGACGTTTCATCGAGCGTGAATACGATAACCTTCAGATCGCTGCGCCCACCATAGGCACTCAGCAACGGGCGCAACGCACGCACATAGTCTGTGCGGGTGGGAATGTCATACCCCTTGTCGCGCCCAAAACGGGCAAAGATGTCTGCCGAATGATTGCGTGCCGACCCGGGGTGGATTTGCAGCACCAATCCGTCCTCAAGGCTCATCCGCGCCATTTCGGTCAGCATGTGCCCGCGGAAACGGTCGGCTTCGTCCGCGCTGCACCGGCCTTGCAACGCCTTGTCAAACAGGGCGGCTGCCTCGGCCTGCGGCAAATCCTCGGTCCGGGCGGTGGCATGGCCGTGATCGCTGGCCGTGGCTCCGTGGTCCTTGAAAAAGGCCCGCCGGGCGCGATGCGCGGCCAGATAGCCTGTCCAGGTTGTCGTATCCTCGCCCGTCAACGTGCCCAGTTGCGCGACATTGTCGGCAAAGCCATCAAACTCGGGATCCACAACGGCGTCCGGGCGATAGGTGGTCGTCACGCGCCCCGTCCAATCGCTGTCTTGAATCATCTTGTGCCAGCGCAGATCGTCCAGCGCGCTTTCGGTGGTGGCAATCGCTTCGATGTAGAACCGATCGAACAGGGCGCGGGGGCGAAAGGCATCCTCGGCCAAACGCTCGGCAATCTGGTCATAGATTGCATCGGCATTGTGTGCGGCAAGCCTCTCGGTCACGCCGAATACCTCCTGGAACGCATGATCGACCCACAGTCGCGAGGGGGTGGCGCGAAAGAGGTGGTAGTGTTTGGCAAAGAGCCGCCAGATTTTGCGCGGGTCGGTTTCGACCGGACCTCCATCAATGCGGGGCACGCCAAGGTCCTCAAGCGCGACGCCCTGAGAATGCAGCATCCGGAACACGTAGTGATCCGGAGTGACGAAAAGCGCGGCAGGGTTGGCAAAGGCAGCGTTTTCCGCAAACCAGCGCGGGTCAGTGTGCCCATGCGGGCTGATGATCGGCAGATGTCTGATCTGGGCATAAAGGTCGCGCGCAATCGCTCGGGTGCCCGGATCGGGCGGAAACAGCCGATCTTCGTCCAACAGTGCCATGGTCTTCCCCCCGGTCTCGGCCTCTTTTGGCGGAACCTGACAGGGTGTGGCGCGGGGTACAAGACAGGTGATGCTGTGGCCCGTGAAATCAGTGGCACGCGGCATTGTGACTGGTGCTCTGGTCCGGGCCGCCTATTATCCTTTGCGTTGACCGGAGCCCGCAGCCCATGCCCGAACTCACCCGCCGTGACATGATCGCCAGCGCAGCGGCGCTGTGTGCGACCCGCGCCTATGGCCAGGCGCGGTCATGGCAGACCGTGCTGGCGCAGGCCAGCGCCATGGATCAGTGTCATGCCATCGCCATTCGGCGCAACGGGGTTGGCGTCGCCTCAAAGCGGTTTCGCGGGCCCGCAACCGGTCAACTCGTGCCGATCAAGTCCGTCTCCAAAACCATCGTCGCGGCCTTGACAGGAGCGGCGCTGGACCGTGGTGAGATTCCATCTTTGCAAGCGACGCTGGCCGATCTGGCCCCTCGCCTGATCCCGCGAGGCGCTGACCCGCGGGTCGGGACCATCAGCGTCGAAAACCTCGTCACCATGCAAGCCGGGCTGGAACGGACATCGGGGGCCAACTACGGCAGTTGGGTCAGCAGTTCCAATTGGGTGGCCGATGCGCTCTTGCGTCCGTTTGTTGCCGAACCGGGCGCGCGGATGCTGTATTCGACCGGCTCCTTTCACGTGCTGGGCGCGCTTCTGGCCGAGGTTTCGGGCGACAGCCTTCTGGGCCTTGCGCGCGCCCGTCTGGGGCGTCCTCTGGGCATCGAAGTCCCTGCATGGACGCGTGATCCGCAAGGGCGCTATCTGGGCGGCAACGAAATGGCGTTGAGCCTTGAGGCGATGGTGCGCTTTGGCGAGATGTACCGTCAGGGCGGCATGTGGGAGGGCACGCAAGTGCTGAGCCGCCGTTGGGTTACGCAGTCGTTGCGGCCTGTCACACGCTCTCCCTTTTCGGGCATGGATTATGGCTATGGGTGGTTTCTGGCGCGCTCGGGAGGCACGGATTACGCGTTGGCGCGTGGCTATGGCGGCCAGATCATCTGTATTGCGCCTGATCTTGAGCTGACAGTGGCCATCACCTCTGATCCGACACGACCGGCACGCAGCGGCGGGTATTTTGGCGATCTCAAGGCGCTGATCGAGAGCGTGATTTTGCCCGTCGCGCGACAGGAGCGGTCATAGTGGCGTGCCTTCGAATTGACCTCTGTTGGCTTGCGGCGTCAGCCGAAGGTTCGAAGTCCTTGTCACGGTGTAGGATTGGCCCCAGACTTGATCGCATGTTGACCCGTCTGTTGATCTTGCTGATGCTCTGCACGCCTGTTCTTGCCCAAACGCAGCGCGAGGCGGGTCTGGAACTGGTGCTGCTTGCGGATGCCTCGGGTTCTATCGATCCCGAAGAACTGCTGTTTCAACGGCAGGGCTACGCTTTGGCGATGACCGATCCGGCCGTAATCGCGGCCATTCAGAACTCGATTTACGGAAACGTGGCCGTAACATACGTGGAATGGGCCAGCAATACCGCCGTCGTGGTGCCATGGATGATCGTGGACAGCGCCGAGACGGCCGAGCTTTTTGCCACCGCGCTGATCGGCCCGCCGCGTCAGGCCTATGGCAGCAATGCCATAGGTGGGGCACTTCTGGACGCCAAGCGGCTGATCGAGCAGAATGACATCTTTGCGCCTCGCGCCGTCATCGATTTTTCCGGTGACAGCATTCGCAATTCCTCGGGTCCCAGCATCGCCCAAGCCCGGACCGAAGTGCTGGCGGCAGGCATCACCATCAACGCTTTGCCGATCCTGCGCCCGGAAGATGGCAGACGGGCGGGGGCCAATCTGGAAGAGGAATATGCCACCCGGATTATCGGTGGCCCCGGCGCTTTCATGGTCACCGCCGAGGGGCGCACCAGTTTCGCCGAAACGGTGCGGCGCAAGCTGGTGCTGGAGATTTCGGGGCTGACGCCCGACACCTATCGCACGGCGTCCACCAGCCCGATCAAGGCGTTGCCGCCCCGATAGGCGTCTGCCGGTCGGCCAGTTCCGGGTGCAGATAGGCCTGCGGATAGGGCATCGGATGGATCGGCCCCTTGGGCACCACGTTGTTCCAGGACCGACCGAAATACCCCTGTTTGCAGTGCAGCAGTGATCCGCTCTCTGCCACACCGGGCAGCGCGTAAACCCGGCACAGCCAGCGCCACAGGTGCGGATAGTCAAGGATGCGTGCGCCGTTCAGTTTCATGCGTGTGTGGTAGATTGGGTCGTGACGATAGAGCGTTGGAAACAGGCGCAAATCTACCTCGGTGAACGTCTTGCCCGTCAGGAAAGGCCGCCCGTCTTTCAAACGGTCTTCCAACTGCGCCAGCATTTCGAAATAGGCGTCGAACGCGGCATCGTAAACATCCTGTTTTCCCGAAAATCCCGCCTTGTAGGAGCCATTGTTGATTGCGACATAGATCGCCGCATTCAGATCGTCGATTTCGGCGCGCAAGTCTGCATCGGCTGGCCCTGTCGGGTACAGGTCAGGCAAATCGGCGGTGCTCAACGTGCTGCCAAGCGCAGCCGCCCGAAGGCCCAGCATCCGCACGATCTCGGCACTTTCATTGGACACGATGGTCTGCGTCTTCTTGTCATAAAGCACAGGGACAGAGCGTTCATCGGACCCTTCGGCCGCATAGATGTCCTGCACCAGCCGCCGCGACTGCCCGGTGGCCGTCTCACCCGTGCATTCGGGCAGTGGCGCACCTGTTGCACTGGCCAGTCGGGTGGGCGCAAACTCCCACAGGTTGGGGCCAGCAGGGTCATCCGCGCCGGTCCGGTTGGGAAAGGCGACGTCCAGCGTGATGCTGTCCTGCAGCCCGAGAATGTTGCGCGCCAGCGTCACGCGGTGGCACCACGGGCAATTCAGCGCCACATGCAGGTGATAGCGCCCCGGTTGTGCAGGGTAGGCCGCACTTTCCCCGATCACATTACGAAAGCCACTGACACCGCGCACGAACTCGCCTTTGGCACGGCGCTCGGCGGCGTTGCGCTGATCTTCTTCTTTGGACGTATCAACCGGCATTGGGCCACTCCGCTGCATCAGACCCTCATGAAGTAAACCCGATCACAGCTCCTTCCCAGCCCGCATTTCCGCCAGTCGGATGTGCATATTGGCACCAAGTTGCGCAATCGGGGCCGGGGGCAGGCGGGTTGGGGCATCAGCGGCGAGGGCCCGATCAAGCGCTGGCGAGGTGAGACCCAGTGACAGATCAGCAGCGAGCCCACCGGCCAGCGTGCCCTTGGCCGTTCCCAACCCGTTTTGACAACAGGCCGAATAGAGGCCTTCGTCCAACGCGCCAATCACCTGCACACCATTGCGGCTCAGGCACAGGCGGCCACCCCAGCGGTGCTCCATCTCGACCCCGTTCAGTTGTGGAAAACGCGCGGCAAAGGCGCGGTCGTGATCGCGGGCCACACGCGCGATGCGGCGTGCATCCACCTCCATCCTCGGATCAAAGGTGAAACGGTTGCGGATCACGATCCGATCTCCGCCTGTTCCGGAAATGCGGCGCACGGTGGTGCCCATGGGGTCAGCAGGGGTCAGACCCCAGACGGCGTGCCCGCCAAGGCGCGCCACCTCGTCCGGCGTGAGCGCGCGGGTCATGGAGGCATAGGTGAACACATGCATCAACCGCCCCTGCATGTAGCCAAAGCTGTTGATGTGCCCGTTCACGGCCATGATCACGCGGGGCGCCGTCACCTGCCCCTTGGGTGTGCGGGCCACCCAGTCCCCATCGCGTTCCAGCGCGATGACGGGGCTGTTTTCATGGATTGTCACGCGGTTGGAGGCAAGACCCGCCGCGACCCCGCGCACGAACATGGCGGGCTGGATCATGGCCGAGCCGGGGGTGAACAAACCACTTTGGTAGAACGGGGTGCCGGTGATGTCGCGCATCTGTTGGGCGTCCAGCATCTCGAATGGCTCGCCCATCGCGCTCAGATGTTTGGCAAAACCCGCATTGTGACCCGCACCTTTGGCGGTTGCCGCGCCGTTGATCTTGCCCGACTGAACAAAGGCCTCTTCGCTCAGCCCAAATTCCTCGACCATGGCGGCAGCATGCGCGATGCCCTGTCGGTTGTCCTCGGTTTGCGTGATGTCGCGCTCCAGCGCGCCGCCGTAATCATCCGATGTCAGATCGTGTGGCAGATCAATCATGAAGCCCGAATTGCGCCCCGCAGGCCCATCGCCGACGCGCACCGCGTCCAGCACCACGATGCGCGCGCCCGGTGCTTCCTGGGACAGCCTGTGCGCGGCGGCAAGCCCGGCATATCCGGCGCCGATGATCAGCCAGTCGGCGGTAATGGACGCCTCCAGCCGGTTGGCCGGTGCAGGGTCCGCCAGCAGCCGGTTCCACGCGGCCGGGCCGGGATCGCGGGGCAGGCGGCGCACCCGCATCTCAGTGCTCCTGATTAAGCGCGTCTGCCGCCGGAATTTCGCGCTCGCGCCGGGCGATGTAGTCCAGGAGCGCCTCGTTCACGGCCTCATCAAGTTTCGGCTCTTCATACTCATTCAGCATCGCACGGGCCCGGATCAGCGCGCGTTCGGTGATCTCTACCGCCCCTTCGGCCTGCCATTGCTCAATTGAATTATTGTCAAACATTTCAGGCATGAAGAAGGCTTTTTGAAAGTGCTCAAGCGTATGGGGGTGCCCAAGGTAATGTCCACCGGGACCAATATCAGGCACAGCGGCCACGGCGGCGTCAAAGTCGTCCCACATGATCCCTTGGGTCATCCGGTAGGCCATGGCGCACAATTCGGCGTCCACGATGAATTTGGCCGTGGAACAGTGCATGCCCGCCTCGTTCCAGCCTGCCGAATGCCAGATGTAGTTTGCGCCCGCCATCATCACCGCGTTGAGCGTCATGGCGGATTCATACCCTGCCTGGGCATCAAACGTCTTGGCCCCACCGAGCGTGTTCGATGTACGCCAGGGTACGCGATAGTGGCGCGCCATCTGCCCGATCATGAAGTTCATCAGGGAAATCTCGGGCGTCCCTGCCATGGGCGCGCCGGACTTCATCGACACGGTGGACAGGTAGTGGCCATAGACCGCCGGGCACCCTTTGCGGATCACCTGAGTATAGGCGAGCGCGCTGAGCGCCTCGGCATTGAGCTGTGCAACCGTGGCCGGGGTGGATGCGGGCGTGTTCGCGCCACCCAGCACGAAGGGAGAGCACAGCACCGGCTGGTTGCGCCGACAAAACGCGCGCATGGCCCCCAGCATGGTTTCGTCCCAGACGAGAGGCGAGTTGCCGTTGCAGTTGCCAGTGACCACGGGGTGTGTGTCGATGAATTCCTCACCGAACAGGATCGCGGCCATGTCCAGCACGTCCTCGGCGTTCTTTGCGCTCGTGGTCATGCCCATGAACGTCTTGTCCGAGTGTTTCATCGAAGAGTAGGTGATGCGCAGGTGCCGCTGGCTGATCGGGTGATCGTAGGGTTCCACGATGTGATGCGCGCTGGAGTGCATGCTGGGCAGCATGTGGCTGAGTTTGTGGAAATTCGCCAGATCATCGAGCGTCGGGTTGCGTCGCACGTCGTCCAGATCGCGCAGGCAAGGCGCGCCGGTCATGGGCACAAAGATGCTGTGATCCGCGCCAAAGGGCAGGTTGTTGGCCGGATTGCGCGCGTGGTAGGTGAAGGTTTCTGGGATCGTCGCGATCAAGTCGCGCACCAGTGCGCGGTCCAGATAGACGGTTTCGCCCACCACCTTTGCGCCCGCGCGCCTCCAATCCTCGAGCGCGACGGGGTCGCGAAACACGACACCGACGTTTTCAAGGATGTTCATCGACGCCGCATCGATCTTTTCCACCTGTTCCGGGCGCATCGGCTCGGTCAGGGGCAGCTTGCGCTTGAGCGCAGGCAACATGCTGATGTCGCGGGTCTGGCGCGTGGCTTTGCGTGCGCCACGTCCGCGGCGGATGGTTCCGACTGCGTCTACACTCATGCCACATTGTCCCCGTCGCGCGGATCGGTCAGGTCGATCCAGATGGTCTTGAGTTCCGTGTACTGGTCGTGTGCATGCACGCCGTTGTCGCGCCCGCCAAATCCGGATTGCTTGTAGCCGCCAAAGGGCGTTGCAATGTTGCCCTCGCCATAGCAATTGACGGTAACGGTGCCCGCGCGGATATCGCGCGCAGCCCGGATGGCATTGCGCCCGTTGGCCGAAAAAACTGACGCTGCAAGGCCGTAAGCCGTGTCGTTGGCCACCGCGACCGCCTCTTCGTTGCTGGCCACTTCGATGACGGACAGGACGGGGCCAAAGATTTCTTCGCGGGCTTTGGGGTCGTCCTTGCGCACCTCAAAGATGGTGGGCGGCACATAGGGCCCATCGCCTTTGTCACCCAGGTAGCTGCGCACCTTGGCGCAGTGACCGGCATCAATCAGCGCGCCGATATGCGTGGTGGGGTCCAGCGGATCGCCCACCTTCCAGTCGCGCAAACGCGCCTCGATCTTGTCCATCAGCGCAGGTTTGACCGACGTGTGGACAATCAGCCGGGACGCCGCCGAACAGTTCTGCCCCGCATTCCAGAACGCCGCATTCACCACATGCTCGGCCACGTGATCAAGGTTTTCCGCATCCTCAAAGACCACGGCAGGGTTCTTGCCTCCGCATTCCAGCACCACTTTTTTCAGGTTGCTGTCAGCGGCATAATGCAGGACACGACGCCCGGTCTCGGTCGAGCCGGTAAAGCTGACCATGTCCACATCCATATGGCGGCCCAGCGGCTCGCCCACGCTTGGCCCGTCGCCCGGCAGGACCTGAAACACCCCGCGCGGCACGCCGGCCTCATGGGCCAGTTCCGCCACGCGCAAAGCGGTCAGGCTGGTCTGTTCAGCAGGTTTGACGATGACCGAACACCCTGCCGCCAGCGCCGGTCCGATCTTCCATGCCAGCATCATCAGCGGGAAGTTCCACGGCAGCACCGCGGCCACAACGCCCACAGGTTCGCGCAGGATCATGGCCAGCGCGCCATCCCCGGTCGGCGCCGTCTGGTCATAAATCTTGTCGATCGCCTCGGCGTGCCATTTGATGCAATGCTGCGTTTCGGGCAGGTCAATCGTTTCGCAATCGAGGATCGGTTTGCCGGACTCCACGCTTTCCATCACCGCCAGCTCGCGGCGGTTGCGCGTCATCAGCTTGCACAGACGGATCAGTACGTCCTTGCGCGCCTCGGGGTCCAGCTTGGACCAGTGGCCCTGATCGAATGCTTCGCGTGCCTTGGTCACGGCCAGATCAACGTCGGCCGCATTGGCTGTCGAAATCTGCGTAATCTCCTCGCCGGTTGCGGGGTTGATCGTGGCCATCATCGGCCCCGCGCCGCGCTGGAACTTGCCGTCGATGAACGGGCTGCGCGGCGGGTCCAGTGCCTCGGCCAGAGCGGCATATTCGGCATGGGTCAAAAGGTCGGTCATTGGGCGTCCCCCGTGATATGTGCGATGGCGGTGTTCATGGTGCGGATCACCTCGGCCAGCGCGCGCTTGTCGTCTTTATTGAGTGGTTGCAGGGGTTTGCGGGGTGGTCCTGCATCGATCCCGCGCAGGGTCAGCCCGTATTTGATGCATTGGACGAACTTGCCGCCCTGTTCGAGCACGCGCATCAGAGGCAGCATCGCCGACATGATCGCGCGCCCTTTGGTAAAGTCGCCCTCAACCGCGCAGGCCTGATAGAGCGCGATGTGCGCCTCGGGTGTAAAGTTGGACCCGGCACAGACCCAGCTGCGCGCGCCCCAGGCAAAGAATTCGAGGGCCTGATCGTCCATCCCGCAGGACAGCGCGATGTGGGGATAATCCCGCGCCAGCATGTGCAGGCGGTTGATGTCGCCCGAGCTTTCCTTGATGGCGCAAAAGTTGGGGGAGCGGCCAACCCGGTCCAGCGTCTCTTCGTCCATGTCCACCGACATGCGGCCCGGATAGTTATACAGCATCACAGGCAGGTTTGCCGCCCGGTCAATGGCCAGCGCATGCAGCGCAATCTCGCGCCCCGTGGGGTAGGCGTAAGGTGGCGTCGCGACCAGCAAAGCATCCGCGCCAGCCGCCTTGGCAGCCTTGGCAAACATCACGGAATCCTCGGTCCGGATCGCGCCCGTGCCAACGATCATCGGCACCCGGCCTGCGATCAGGTCTGCGGCCCGGGTCATCATATCCAGCCGTTCTTCGGCTGTTTGCGCATAGTATTCGCCTGTGGACCCGGCCACGACGATCCCGGCGACACCAGCGTCCACCAGCAGATCGACAGTTTGGGCCAGTGCGGCCTCATTCAGCGTGAAATCATCGTGATACGGGGTCACCAGCGGGGTATAGATGCCTTCAAATTGCATTTTCGCGGTCCTTGCGGGGGATCACATCCACAGGCAGCGGATTTGGGCGCACGAAACGCTCCATCCGGTCGCGGCTGAGATCCCAGTGTTGGATGGTAAGGTCGATGGCGCGCGCCCCTTCGCCCGCTTCGATGGCGGCGATCATCGCGTCATGTTGTTCGACCGCCTTGAGCACCAGCATCGTCTCCGATGGAGAGGCGGGGCGGTAGAATGTCTGGCTCAGCCGTGTGTGATCGATCAGCAAGCGGTCCAGTGCGGCGACCAGATAGGCGTTATGCGCCATGTGCCCGATGGTGGCATGAAACCGGTGGTTGGCCAGTGCGGCCTCGTCCGGTTTGCCGCCCTTGGTGGCCTTGGCAAAATCAAGTTGTGCCGCCTTGAGAAAATCGAGTTGTGCGCCTGTTCGGTTCTCGCAGGCCAGCCGCGCGATGTTGGCATAGACCATGGGCGCGGTCTGAAAGAACGTGCGCAGGACGGCGATGTCCATGGAGGCCACCTTGGCCCCGCGGTTTTGCGACATCACCACATAGCCTTCGCCCTGCAGGCGTTGCAGCACCTCGCGCAGCGGTGTGCGGGACATGCCATAGCGTTCGGCCAGCCCAACCTCGTCCAGATCATGACCGGGTTGCAAATCCGTGGACAGGATCCGGCGGCGCAGATCGGCAAGGCAGTCGTCTTTGGAGAATCGTGTCATGGCAGCCCTCTAAGACTGCATACATAAAGTATACAAAAATTTTCGGCGCAAGGAAAATCTCTGCCCTGAAGGATCAGGAGGCGCTCAGCGCATGATGAAAGGGTTAGCCATCGGGCTGTCTGAGGTGTTGATCCAAGTGGTTTTGGTGCGCGTGTAGTCGTGGATCGCGTCCAGCCCCGCCTCGCGCCCATAGCCGGACTGATCGTACCCGCCAAACGGCGCGATGGGCGAAATGGCGCGGTAGGTGTTCACCCAGCATATCCCCGCTTTCAGCCGCGCCGACACGCGGTGCGCGCGCGCAAGGTTCTGCGTGAACACGCCCGACCCAAGGCCAAACGGCGTGTCGTTGGCGCGCGCGATGGCTTCCTCTTCGGTGTCAAAGGGGATCAGGGACATCACAGGGCCAAACATCTCAACATGCAGGGTTTCGGTGTCGGGTCCTGCACATTCCACGAGCGTGGGCGCCATGTAGTTGCCAGGCCGATCCAGCGGCGCGCCGCCCATGTGGAGTGTTGCGCCTTGCGCCGTTGCCTTGGCCAGCGTGTCCTCGATCCGCGCGATCTGAGCATGGGTGCAAAGCGGGCCGACATGTGTGGCCTTTTCCAACGGGTCGCCAACGACAATGCCTTTGGCCTTTTCCTTGATGCGGGCGATCAGGTCCGCGAGGATGGGGCGATGCACCAGCCCGCGCGTTCCAGCCACACAGCTTTGACCGGAGGCGCCGAAGTTGCCTGCGATCAACCCGTTCGCCGCGCCGTCCAGATCAGCATCCTCAAACACGAGGATCGGGGATTTACCCCCCAGTTCCAGCGAAGTGACCGCAAAATTCTCGGCCGAGTTGCGCACCACATGGCGCGCTGTGTTTGGTCCGCCGGTGAATGCGATGCGGTCAACGTCCCGATGCCGGGTCAAGGGGATTG
>JBCBDZ010000058.1:0-16422 GCA_038529225.1 Pseudomonadota bacterium
ACCAGCGGATAAAGGCCCCGCCATCGTCTTCGGTCATGGCACGCACGTGCACCACGTCGCCCACTTCGAAATTGTCAAAGAAGTCGCCCGAAATCCATTTGATGTCCTCGCGCGGCACGACCGGGTCAGGCTGACCCTCGCGCCACCCTTCAATGCCAAGGCGCAACTGCTGCTCGCCCACCTCCAGCACGACGGCCGGGCGCCAGACACCATCAAGATCGATGTCGCGGGCAACGCGGATGTCCGCGAGAGCCTCGGCCCAGTTTTCCAACTGGTCCGCTTCGATCTTCTCGCCTGTCCCGCGCCACCGGCCACGTCCACGGTCATAGGTTTCCAGCTGCGCACGCAGGGCGCGCGCGGCCACGGGCTGCATTTCGGCATCAATGGTGGCGCGCACGGTGTAGCCGCCCGTGAAAAACTCACCCTCGCCGAAGTCTTCGCTCAACTGGCGGCGAATCTCGTCGGTAAAGTAGTCGCGCGGCGGCAGTTCGCCCTTGAAGCTGTCAAAGTCGCCGTTCTGAACCGACCGCAACGGCATCGCACGCTCTTCCTCGTAAGTGGCGTCGCTGATGTACCCGTTTTCGTTCATTTCCTTGAGCACAAAGTTGCGCCGCGCCAGCAGACGCTCCTTGCGCCGCACCGGGTGATAGTCCGACGGGGCCTTGGGCAGCGAGGCGAGGAATGCAGCCTCATGCGGGGCCAGTTCATCAAGGTTCTTGTTGAAATAGGTCTGGCTGGCGGCCGCCACTCCATAGGAGTTCTGACCAAGGAAAATCTCGTTCAGGTACAGTTCAAGGATCTTCTCCTTGCTCAGCGCCCCCTCGACCCGCGCGGCAAGGATGATTTCCTTGATCTTGCGCTCGGCCTGTCGGTCGCCGGACAAAAGGAAGTTCTTCATCACCTGTTGGGTGATGGTCGAGGCACCGCGCACATCCGCACCGCGCGTGCGCACCGCGTCATAGGCTGCCGCCCCGATGCCGCGCAGATCATAGCCTTCGTGGGTGTAGAAATTCTTGTCTTCGGCGCTGATGAAGGCCTGCTTGATCATCGGCGGGATTGACTCTGCAGGGGCGAAAAGCCGGCGTTCCTGCGCAAACTCGTCGATGATCCGGCCCTCGCCCGAATAGATGCGGGAGATCGTGGCGGGCTGGTACTGCGCAAGGCTGTCGTGGCTGGGCAGGTCGCGCCCGTACATCCAGAACACGGCGCCAACCGAAAGCGCAATCATCGCGGCCCCCATCGTGACCGTCGTGAAAATCCCGCCGAAGAAAGACAAAATGAACCGAACCATGACCGCTCGCGCCTGTTTTGGACAAAGGTTGCTTTATGCCCTTATACGCGAGCCTTCCAGAGGCGTCAAAAGCCGCTTCCGCGACGTCTCGCCGATGTGAACAGCCTGTTGGCGCACCGTTTTTTTACCAACGTCCGCCCATTGGCGCAGGGTCTGTTTGCTGACCTCCGCTTATTGGCGGCAGTTCGTATGCTGACGTCCGCCTATTGGCGGCAGTTCGTATGCTGACGTCCACCTATTGGCGGACGAGCGGCTGGCGCGCCAGGTCGGCGTCGCGCCAGGCAAGTATCCCTGTTGCCAGTGCCTCGACCATCACCGCGCGCCAGATCGGATCGCGCAGGTTTGCCAGATCGCGCGTGTCCGACAGGAACCCCACCTCCACCAGCACCGACGGGATATCCGCACTCTTGAGAACAGAAAACGACGCCTCGCGGCGGGGGCGCTTGTTCATTGGCCCGCCGGCCTCGGTCATGGCATTGATCAGCGCCGTTGCCAGTGCATCTGTGCGCGGCGCAGTTTCAACCCGCGCCAAGTCCATGAGGACCGAGGCGACCTGATCGTCCGTCCCGCTCAGATCGACGCCAGCGATGATATCGGATCGATCATGCTGTGCGGCAAGCTGGGCAGAGGCCGCATCCGACGCCTCTTCGGACAGGGTGTAGACTGTGGCCCCGCGCGCCTGCCCCTCGCTCAGCGAATCCGCGTGCAGCGAGACGAACGCATCCGCCCTGACCTGATGGGCCAGCGCCACCCGGCCTGTGAGGGACACAAAGCGGTCCGTGTCCCGCGTCAGCACCACCTCAACCCCGCCGGCGCGGCGCAGCGCATCGCGCAAGGCAAGGGCAACGCCCAGCATCAGGTCCTTTTCCTGCGTGCTGTCGCGCACGGCGCCCGGATCTACGCCACCATGGCCGGGATCGATCACAAGAACAAAGCTGTCTTCGCCGATCACGGGCGGTGGGGCGGCTGCCTGCACGCTCCAATCCGGATTGACGGGCGCACCGGCACGGGCGGCAAAAGCGTCCGCTTCGACATCTTCCAGCGTGATGCGCAGCGCAGCGGTGCCCGTGGTCGTGTCCACTGGCATGCCGATCTCGACCGGCAACATCGGGCCGTTCAGATCGGCCACCAGCCGCGACCATCCCGGCTGAAACGTCCCGAACCGGGCGTTGGACATGCTGTCTGTCTCTGCCAGCAAGGCCCTGGCCGTGACACCGGCAAAATCGACTTCGCGGAAATCAACAACAAGGCGTGCCGGTTCATCCAGCACAAAGACGCGAAACGGCACACCCTGACTGAGCGCGAGGGTCAAAGTGGTGCCCCCCAGCCAACCATCCTTGACAGCACTCTGTGCCATATCCACGCGGGCCAGACCGGACAGGTCCTGCGCGCTCGCGCTCATGGCGCAAACCCAGATCATGAGTGCCGTAAAAAGTGCCCGCATCGCCTTGCCCGCTTTTTTGCGCAGCATAGGCCAATCACACCGGAACGGGAATCCCCCTATCCGCGTTTGGCCATGAAATCGGACAGGCGCCGCAGCCCTTCGGCGATGTCCTCGGTCTTGCGGGCGTAGGAAAAGCGCAGTGTGGTGTGCCCACGCTTGGGGTCGAAATCAAGGCCAGGGGTGACGGCCACATCGGCCTTTTCCAGAATCTCGGCAGCAAGGGCGCGGGAATCCTGCGTGATTTCTGAGACATCGGCATAGACGTAGAACGCACCGTCCGGCGGGGCGATCCGCGCAAACCCCGCCTTTGGCAACCCCTCAAGCATGAGCGCGCGGTTGGTGCGATAGACATCCATGTTGCTCTGCAGTTCTTCATGGGCATCCATCGCGGCAAGGGCTGCGACCTGTGACGCATGTGGCGCGCAGATGAACATGTTTTGCGCGATGCGCTCGACCACGCGGACGTGATCCGGGGGCACAACCATCCATCCAACGCGCCAGCCTGTCATGGAAAAGTACTTGGAGAACGAATTGATCACATAGACGTCGTCGCTCAGTTCAAGGGCACTGACAGCGCGGCGGTCATATTCGATGCCGTGGTAAATCTCGTCACTGATAAAGCTGATGTTGCGCGCTTGAGCGGCCTCAATCAGTGCGGACATCGCGCTGTGATCCAGCATCGTGCCGGTCGGGTTGCCGGGTGACGCAACGAGAAGACCCGCCAGATCGATATCCGCGAAATCGGCAGGCACGGGTTGCAACCGGTTGGCGTCTGTCGTGGGCAGATCGACGGGCTGGAAGCCGAGCCCGGCAAGGATCTGGCGATAGCTGGGATAGCCCGGGGCGCCGATGCCGACCCGGTCGCCACTGTCAAAAAGGGCATTGAAGGCAAGGATAAAGCCGCCGGACGCCCCGGAGGTCACAATCACCCGATCAGGGTCCAGGTCCACGTTGTACCATTCTCCGTAAAGCTGCGCGATTCTGGCGCGCAGCTCGGGCAGACCCAGAGCGACAGTGTAGCCCAGCGGCCCCTGCTCCATCGCCGCACCCAATGCGCGGATCGCCGCTTGCGGTGCGCCGGTGCCCGGCTGGCCCACTTCCATGTGGATGACATGGCGCCCCGCGGTTTCGGCGGCACGGGCTGCCTCCATCACGTCCATCACGATAAAGGGATCGACGTCACTGCGTCTTGAGGTTCGCATGCGCACTCCTATGATGCTGCCCATGACCTTTCATACCTGCGCGCGGCTTGCGTCAATACTGATCCTGACCTTTGCGCTCGCCTTGCCGGCGCGGGCGGTGACGTTGTTGCGGGATGCAGACATCGAATATGCGCTGGCGCAGGTGGCCGCACCCGTGCTGCGCGCCGCAGGGCTGAGCACAAGCACCAAGATCCTTGTGGTGGATGATGGCTCTTTGAACGCCTTTGTGGTGAGCAACGATGCGATCTACATCCATTCGGGCCTGATCGGTCGGATGGACACAGCAGCGATGTTGCAGGCGGTGATCGCGCATGAGGCGGCCCATATCGCCAACGGGCACATCACGCGGCGCATGACCAATCTGGGCAACGCGCGCACCGCTGCGGGGCTTGGTATGGCGCTTGCGATCCTTGCCGCTGCCGCAGGCGGGGGCGAAGCGGCAGGGGCCATTGCGATCGGCAGTCAAAGTGCGGCCATGCGCAATTTTCTTGCCCACACCCGCGCCGAGGAAAGTGCCGCAGACCAGTCCGGGGCGCGGTATCTGCGCACCGCGGGCATTCCGCTGTCGGGGATGCTGGATGTCTTTCGTCTGTTCCGGGGCCAGGAGGTGCTGTCGGCCGCGCGCCAGGACCCTTACGTGCGCTCCCATCCGCTGAGCCGCGACCGTCTGCGCACCATCGAAGGATTTGCGGCGGCATATGGTGACCTGACCAGCGCGGATGCGTCCAAGTGGAATTACTGGTTTGCACGCGCCAAGGGCAAGCTGACCGCCTACAAGCGCCGCCCGAGCTGGACCATGAACCGGGTCGGGGAGAGCGGGTACAAGGACATCGCCCTGATGCGCGAGGCGATGGCACAGCATCGCAATTCCAACACCAGAAGGGCCCTTGCGGCCATCGACAAGGCCATCGCATCGCGCCCGCAAGACCCCTTCTATTATGACCTCAAAGGGCAAATCCTGATGGAGACACGCCAGTTTGGCGCGGCGGCCAATGCCCATGCGCGTGCCGTGCAATTGCGTCCGCGGGACGGGTTGCTGCAGGCAGGATATGGCCGGGCATTGCTTGCCAGCGGCAATGCAGGCGCTGCCCTGCCCGCGCTGGAACGTGCGCGTTCAATCGATTTTCGCGACGGGTCGATGCTGCGCGATCTCGCCGTGGCTTACGCGCGCACCGGAAACCGCGGCATGGCTTCGCTGGTCACTGCCGAACGCTATGCCCTGCGCGGCCGGATGGACGATGCCGGAATCCACGCAAAACGGGCCACTGGGCTGCTGCCCGAAGGCTCTGGCCCTTGGCAAAGGGCGCATGATGTGCTCCTTGCTTCGGAACGTGCTGCAAAAGCCAGGAGATAATATCATGTTTCGCACCCTTGCTGCCGCCCTGCTCGCCTTTGGTCTGAGCGCACCTGCGCAGGCTCTCGATCTTGCCGAGATGAGCGATGAAGAACGCGCGATCTTTCGTGAAGAAGTACGCGCCTACCTGATGGAGAACCCGCAGGTGATCATGGACGCGGTGGCTGTGTTGGAAGAGCGTGAACAGGCGGCACAGGCGCAGGCTGACCTGAGCCTTGTCAGCAACAACGCCGACGAGATTTTCAATGATGGCTACAGTTTTGTCGGCGGCAATCCCGACGGGGACATCACACTGGTCGAGTTTCTCGATTACCGCTGCGGGTTTTGCAAACGCGCCCATGGAGAAGTGGCCAAGCTGCTGGAAACAGACGGCAACATCCGCCTCGTCGTGAAAGAGTTCCCAATCTTGGGGGAACAATCCCTGCTCGCCTCGCGCTTTGCCGTAGCGACTAAACAAATTGCGGGGAATGCGGCCTATGGCGGTCTGCACGATGCGTTGATGGAGATGAACGGAGACGTGAACCTGCGCAGCTTGCGCCGCATGGCGTCCACCTTTGGTCTGGATGCAGACGCCATCGAAGCCCATATGAACAGCGAAGAGGTGACGGACGAAATCCGCCGGACCCGCGCGCTGGCGCAGCGGCTTTCGATCACCGGCACACCGACATTCGTTTTGCAGGACGAATTGGTCCGCGGCTTCCTGCCCTACGACCAGATGCAGGCGCTGGTGGACGAAAAACGCGGCTGAGGGGTCAGCCGCGTTTTTAAACAGGTTTTGGCTGGCGAATAGGTCGTTCAGCTCTGCGTTGCGCGCCGACGACGGCGCGCCGCTATGGCACCTGCACCGATCAACAGCGGTCCGTAAAGTAAGACCCCTGCGGGCAGCGGCACCGCCGGTGTGATGGCCTCAAACGAAAACTTGTAGTCAAGCGAACCTGCATTTCCAGATGGTATCAAGCTAAAACTGTAGGTACCCGCGTCCAATGTAGAAGGCTCCGAAGCCGATGAAAAACCTGACGAACCGGGCGGGCCCGAAGTTACGAATATACTCAGCACCGATGCAGGAGCGACCAGATTTGAGACGCTGAGAGAGAAATTCACCGTTTCAGTCAGTGTAAAAGAAAACGAGTCTTGCTCATCTGTTCCATCACCAAATGCCCCGCGCGTGGGGCCAGCGTCGAGGGAGCCAGTGACCTCACCTTCAGTGATTGTGCCGAGATCAGCGGCAGCAAATGCGCTAAGATCGCCGGACGTGCTTTCATCGTAAATCACTGTGGCGGCAGACGCAGCACCAGACAACAGAGCAGCGGCGCAGGTCAAAAAAAACAGTCTCATGTCATTTCTCCCAAGTTCACAAACAATGGCTTTGTGCTGCAAAAGGAGCAGCAGGTGTATCGTACACCGCAAAAATGTTAACTTCTGTGACAAAAATTAAATTTCGTTGCCTTTTTTTATGTCAGCACAATATCTGTGCGTTTACTCCCTGACATTATTCGGCGGCGGCAACGTTCTGCGCGCTCAATGCATCCAGCTCTGCCGCTTTCTTCTCCACCTGCTCGACGATGTGATCGACCATGCTGGCGTTGTCCTGCTTGTGGCTTTGCTTGCCAGCCAGATAGACCATGCCGTGCCCGGCCCCGCCGCCGGTAAAGCCGACATCCGTCATCAGCGCCTCGCCGGGGCCGTTGACCACACAGCCGATGATGCTGAGGCTCATGGGCGTCTTGATGTGGGCCAGCCGTTCTTCGAGCTTTTCCACCGTCTTGATCACGTCAAAGCCTTGCCGCGCGCAAGACGGGCAGGAGATGATGTTTACGCCACGATGGCGCAGGCCGAGGGACTTGAGGATCTCGTAGCCCACTTTGACCTCTTCAACCGGATCGGCAGAAAGGGACACACGGATCGTGTCCCCGATCCCCATCCACAACAGTTGTCCAAGCCCGATGGCCGATTTGATGGTGCCGGAGGTCAGCCCACCCGCTTCTGTGATCCCGAGATGGATCGGGGCATCGGTGGCGTCTGCGAGCTGCTGATAAGCGGCGGCGGCCATGAACACGTCGGACGCCTTGCAGCTGATCTTGAACTCGTGAAAATCGTTGTCCTGGAGTATCTTGATGTGATCCAGACCGGATTCAACCATCGCATCGGGCGTGGGCTCACCATATTTGTCAAGCAGGTGCTTTTCCAAAGACCCGGCATTCACCCCGATGCGGATCGAACAATTGTTGTCACGCGCGGCCTTGATGACTTCCTTGACGCGCTTTTCATCCCCGATGTTGCCGGGATTGATCCGCAGGCAGGCGGCCCCGGCCTCGGCAGCTTCGATTCCGCGCCTGTAATGGAAATGGATGTCAGCGACCAAAGGCACCGGGCTTTCGCGCACGATGTCCTTCATGGCCTTGGCGCTGTCCTGATCCGGAACCGACACACGTACGATGTCCGCGCCCGCCTCTGCCGCTGCCTGCACCTGTGCAATCGTGGCCCGCGCATCCGTAGTAAGCGTGTTGGTCATGGTTTGCACCGTGATCGGGGCATCGCCCCCCACAGGCACATTGCCCACCATGATCTGACGGCTTTTGCGCCGGTAGATGTTGCGCCATGGACGGATGTGATTGATCGACATGTCAGCAGCCTTGGGACGTGAACCAGTTGTCAATCAGGATAGACAGTCTTGCGGCGCCCGGCAATGGCCGCAGCGTCGCGGTTCCGTGTTATTCGGATGGGTCGGCGACTGTGGCCGCGCGCGCCTCTGCATACCGCACGAGGCCCTCATCGGTGCTGATTTCGACCGGCAGATACGTTTCTTGCAGGCCTGCGATTTCCAGCGGAAGGTTGGACGTCACAGAGCCGGTTTCGCCGACGGGTCCATAGAACTTGTCGTTCATTGCAAAATAGATCGCGCCACTTTCGCCTGTACGAAGGGTTGGCGGTTCTTCGGTCAGCGGCGCTTCCCATGTCTCGCCCGCCTGCATCGTCGCTTCGAAAATGACGGTCCCATCGGCGGCGCGCACACGCACCCAGGACGGGCGTACCGCCACCATCGTCAAGGCTGGGGCCTGCGCCTCAACCACTTGTGGCACCACCGGAGGGCCGAAAGGCGATATATCGGCAACACCGGCAAGTTGCGGTGTATCCGGCTCGGGCTGGGCAAAAGCGCCGAGTTCACGCGGGTCAAGCGTCGCAATGGGTGCGTCGCGGGCCACAAGCACGGGCACGTCCAGCGCCTGAGGGCGGTAAAGGCGGTCCAGCACATCAGCGCGCGGGGTTTCTATGTCCGGTCCCAGAACCGACTCGAGCGGAGCAGCCCCGTTCAGCGGATCAAGGTCGGACAGAACTACCGGTGTCTGATCCACCGGGGCCACTTGCACGCGCTGAACCTCTTGCAGGATCGAATAGCCCCCAAACCCAAGGCCACCGATCAAGGCCAGCAAAACGAATGTCGACCCGATGGCGCGCGGTTCGATGCGCGACCACACAGCCTCACCAGCCGGGACGAAAGGCGTGTTGGGCGTGGAAAAGATATCGCCCGCCGGTCTGCGGCTCATCCGTTCTTCGCGGCTGGATTTCTTGACGACGGAAGCATCCGCAGACATGCCGTGAGCGACCGCGAACCCGCTTTCCTCGCAGAAGGCGGCAAAGGCGCGGTCAGGGTCCATGTTTAAGTACCGCGCATAGGAGCGCACGTAACCCGCGATGAAACCGGGGGTGTCAAAGGCATCCGGGTCGCAGGATTCGATTGCGGCGATGTAGCTGGCCTTGATCCGCAATTCGCGCTGAACATCCAGCAAGGACTTGCCCAGAGTGGCGCGTTCGCCCCGCATGATGTCACCGAGGCGCAACTCGAAGTCGTCAAAGCCCTTTGGCTCTGCGTTCGAAGTCTTGTCAGATATGACGGATTTCCGCCCGATCATGCCGCTGCCCCATTATGTCCTGTGTTAACGAACCCGTCCCACTCGATTCGTTTCACGCGTGTTGTTAAATACTACGTAGCACAAGACAATGTTAATTGCGAACAGACTCGGATTTAACCGGCACTCTCGGCACGGTTCAGCGCGCAATGTGACCAAAGTTCGTCCATGGCCTGTACCAAAGCATCGGTTTCCTTGGGGCCATGCACGGGCGACGGGGTAAACCGCAAACGTTCGGTCCCCCGCGGCACAGTGGGGAAGTTGATCGGTTGCACATAGATGCCATGGTTTTCCAGCAGCATGTCGCTCAGGATCTTTGTGTGCACCGGATTGCCCACGATCACCGGGACGATATGGCTGCCGTGGTCAATGATCGGCAGGCCCAGTCCCTTGAGGCGCAGTTTGAGCGCCTTGGCCTGTGCCTGATGATCTGCACGCAGGTTTTCGGCTGTTTTCAGGAATGCCACCGATGCGGCTGCCCCTGCGGCCACAGCGGGCGGCAGCGATGTGGTGAAAATGAACCCCGGCGCATATGATCTGATCGCATCGCACATCCTTGCAGATGCGGCGATGTACCCGCCCATCACGCCATATGCCTTGGCAAGGGTGCCGTTGATGATGTCGATCCGGCCCATCAACCCATCGCGTTCCGCCACGCCGCCTCCGCGGGGGCCATACATGCCAACCGCGTGCACTTCGTCGATGTAGGTCAGCGCGCCGAATTCGTCTGCCAGATCACAAATCGCCTCGATCGGGCCAAAATCACCGTCCATGGAGTAAATGGACTCAAAGGCAATGACCTTCGGGGCCGTCGGATCATCCGCCGACAGCAATTCGCGCAAGTGATCCAGATCGTTGTGGCGGAACACCCGCTTGGCCCCACCGTTGCGACGCACGCCTTCGATCATTGAGGCGTGATTGAGGGCATCCGAGTAAATGATGAGGCCTGGAAACAACTTGGGCAGCGTACTTAATGTGGCATCATTCGCGATGTAGGCGCTGGTAAACAGCAGTGCCGCCTCCTTGCGATGAAGGTCGGCCAGTTCGGCCTCAAGCCGTTTGTGATACACGGTGGTGCCCGAAATATTGCGGGTCCCGCCAGAGCCGGCCCCGGTTGCATCAATTGCTTCATGCATCGCCTTGAGAACAATCGGGTTTTGCCCCATCCCGAGATAGTCGTTCCCGCACCAAACCGTGATCGGCGCCCGAGTCCCGTCGGGCCGCGTCCACATCGCGTGGGGAAACTGACCCTTTTGCCGTTCAATATCGATAAACGTGCGATACCGCCCCTCGTCATGCAGGCGTTGCAGGGCGTTATCCAGTTGGGCGGTGTAGTTCACAGAACGGCTCCGTCTCGGTCAAATTTCGTCGCGGCGCGTGCGTGCCTTGATCGCTTTAGAATGAATATAGACTACGGTTATGTCCTTCAATGCTAATCAAAGGCGCGTCATGTCGCAGGTCTGTTATTCCTGACCTGCATCATTCACGCTGCGAAGTCCTGCAGCATTGACCCAAATCAAACCGCACCTCTGGACACCGCGCGCGGCAAGGATACTCTTGCCCCATCATCCAACAGGAGCCGCCATGACCCTCGACGCCGTCCTCGCCCGTATCGACGCAGACCTGCCCCAAGCCACCGACCGGTTGCTGGACCTGCTGCGCATCCCCTCGATCTCGACCGATCCGGCTTTTGCAGGGGATTGCGACACCGCCGCTGATTGGCTCGTGGCTGATTTGCAAACGCTTGGGGTCAAGGCAGAAAAGCGGCCCACACCGGGGCATCCGATGGTTGTGGGCCACGTGGATGGCGATGGCCCGCACCTGCTGTTTTACGGGCACTACGATGTGCAACCGGTCGACCCGCTGGAATTGTGGGACCGCGACCCCTTTGATCCTGAAATTCAGGATACCGATGCCGGAAAGGTGATCCGGGGGCGCGGATCCTCTGATGACAAGGGCCAGTTGATGACCTTTGTCGAGGCCTGTCGTGCGTGGAAGGCCGAACACGGCGCCCTGCCCTGTCGCATCACCTTTTTCTTCGAAGGCGAAGAGGAAAGCGGCTCTCCCTCTCTTGTGCCCTTCATGCAGGAAAACGCCGACGAACTGACATCAGACCTCGCCCTGATCTGCGACACCGGACTGTTTGAATCCCGTGTGCCCGCCATCGTCACCATGCTGCGCGGGTTACTGGGCGAAGAGATCACAGTGACTGCCCCTGACAAGGATCTGCATTCGGGCATGTATGGCGGAATCGCGATGAACCCGATCCGGGTGCTGTCGAAGGTGCTCGCCTCACTGCATGACGACACAGGCCGGATCACGGTGCCGGGGTTCTATGACGGCGTGCCGGAACTGCCCGACACCATTCGCCAGCAATGGCAAGGCCTTGCCTTTGATCATGCCAAGTTCCTCGGCGATGTAGACCTGTCCGTGCCCGCAGGTGAAGTCGACCGCACCCCGATCGAAATGATCTGGTCCCGACCCACCTGCGAGATCAACGGGATATGGGGCGGCTACACGGGCGCGGGGTTCAAGACCGTGCTGCCCAGCAAGGCGCAGGCCAAGGTCAGCTTCCGCCTTGTTGGGGATCAGGACCCGCTGGCGATCCGCGAAAGCTTTCGCCAGATGGTCAGAGAGGCGATGCCGGCAGATTGCGAGGTCGAGTTTCATGCCCATGGTGCAGGCCCGGCCTCTGTCACGGAAACGGGCAATCCCGCCTTTGAACAGGCGCGGGCCGCACTCAGCGAGGAATGGAACGTGCCTGCGGCCTATGTCGGGTGCGGCGGATCCATCCCCATTGCTGGCTACTTCCAGGACATTCTGGGCACCACTCCCATGCTGGTGGGCTTTGGCAAGGACGACGATCAGATCCACTCGCCCAACGAAAAATACGATCTGGAAAGCTTTCACAAAGGCATCCGCAGTTGGGCCCGAATCCTCGACGCGCTCAGCTGACCATCCGAGAGCCAGTTCTTCTCTTGACCCCAAATACCACGGGGGTCTGGGGGCTGGCCCCCAGTCCTGCGCTTGAACGAGCACACCACAATGCCTCAGATCACCACGCCTGACGACATGACGATTGCCTATGACGTAACTGGCAGCGGTCCGCCCGTGTTGCTGCTGCACGGATTTCCCCAGACACGGGCGATGTGGCACGCGATTGCGCCCGCGCTGGCCGAACAGTTTACCGTCGTTACGGCCGATTTGCGAGGCTATGGCGACAGCGGCAAACCGGCCTTGAGCAAAGACATGAGCTTTCGCGCCATGGCGCGGGATCAGGTGGCGCTGATGCGGCATCTGGGCTTTGCGCAGTTTCATCTGGTCGGCCATGACCGGGGCGCGCGCACGGCGCATCGTCTCGCACTCGATCACGCAGGGGCGCTCACGTCCCTCACGCTGATGGACATCGTACCAACCCATCTGTTGCTGGATGACGTGACGCAAAAGGTGGCGCGCGCCTACTACCACTGGTTCTTTCTGGCCCAGCCCTCCCCCTTTCCCGAAACGCTGATCGGCCATGATCCGGATACCTATTTCGAATCCTGCCTTGCAGGATGGGGTGGCGGCATGGAAGGCTTCGACAAGGGCGCGCTTGAGGCCTACCGCAAAGCCTGGCGCAGGCCCGCCTGCATCAAAGCGATGTGCAACGACTACCGGGCGGCAATCGATGTCGACTTTGCAATGGATGCAGAGGATCTGGGCCGGCGCATCGACGTGCCGGCCCTTGTCCTGTTCGGCGCGGACGGGGTCATGGGGCAGGAATACGATGTTCCGGCAACGTGGCGGGATCGATTGAGCGACATGCAAAGCGCAGCCCTGCCCGGCGGCCATTTTTTTCCCGACACACATCCCAAGGAAACGTCGCAGGCGCTCCTTGCGTTCCTAACCGCTCAGACAGGTTGATCGGGCGCCGGTTTCCGAAATCGGAAACCGGACCGGAAAACGTGTCGTTTTCCGCCTGCCCCGCAACTTCGACCCACAAAAGGAAAAAGCCGCCCCTGAAAAGGAGCGGCCTTTATCGCAGCAGTGGCGCGGTTGACGGGGCTCGAACCCGCGACCCCCGGCGTGACAGGCCGGTACTCTAACCAACTGAGCTACAACCGCCCGCTGCGTTCTGGCGTATTATGGCGCGGGCCCGCCCTCGTCAAGCGGGCTTTGATCCAAAAGGTGCAATTTTCTCAGGAAGGTTTCCCGCGCGCCGGAACCAGCCCCGAAAGAGACGGCCATGAAATGCGAACAGACGTGACCGGGGTCCCGGAAATACTGTCCTGGAAGGGCGCAGATTCGACCCCACCCCAACGGGCATAGAGCGTGCGGGCCGCTTCATTGCCCGACAAGACCTCCAACCACAGCTGATCAAGCCGCTGCTCCGCGACATGCCTTACACAGGCCTCGAACAGCGCGCGCCCACTGCCTGTCCCGCGATGATGGGCATCCACATGCAGGTTCATCAGCAATGGCCCCTCGGCATGATTGACACGCAGCCGGGCAAATCCTGTTAGAACGCCCCCTTTGATGGCGACCAAGGCCAGATCGGGCGCGGGCGGCACCTGCGCCCAGCGACGGGCCATGTCACGGACAACCGGTTCACCCAGAAAACCGGGATCGATGAGACCCGCATAGCTGTCGCGCCAGTTGCGCAGATGCAAATCTCTGACCGCGTCCAGATCGCCCGCGTGCATGGCACGGATGTCGGTATTGCTCACCTGTCTGGCAGGGGGATAAATTCATCCTCATCGCCCGGGGGCAGTTTGAACCTGCCGTGGGCCCAATCACCGGCGCGCCACGCCTCTTTGGCGGCCTCAATGCGCTCCTTCGAGGAGGCCACGAAGTTCCACCAGATGTGGCGCGACCCTTCCAACGTGGCACCGCCCAGCATCATCAGCCGCGCACCTGCGCCCCCGGCCCTGAGCGACAATGCATCGCCGGGGCGAAACACCATCATCTGACCGGCGGCGTAGTCTTCGCCCGCCACCGTGATCGCGCCCTCAACCACATAGACACCGCGGTCTTCGTGATTGTCCGGCAACGGGATCGCAGCACCAGCCTCAAGCACGGCATCGGCATAGAACATCTCGGAAAAGGTCTGCACCGGCGCACGTTCGCCCCAGGCGTCGCCAAGTATCAAGCGGACCTCTTTTCCCTCCCCCTGCAAGAACGGCAGATCGTCTTTCGCCGCATGCTGAAAGTCGGCCGGATCATCCTCGGCGTCCTTTGGAAGGGCCACCCATGTCTGGATGCCGAACAGGTCATGCGGGCGTTTGAGCAATTCGCCGTCGGCACGTTCCGAATGGGTTATCCCGTGACCAGCCACCATCCAGTTCACCGCCCCCGGCTCGATCCAGCTGTCGGTGCCCAGACTGTCGCGATGGTGAATTTTACCCTTGTAGAGATAGGTCACGGTGGCGAGACCGATATGCGGGTGCGGGCGCACATCGATCCCTTTGCCGGTGACAAACTCTGCCGGTCCCATCTGATCAAAAAAGATGAAGGGCCCGACCATCTGCCGCTTGGGCGCGGGCAGTGCGCGGCGCACCTCGAATCCACCCAGATCACGGGCACGCGGGACGATGACTGTTTCAATGGCATCCACCGCGTCGCCCTTTGGGCAATCGGGGTCAAGGGCTGGGTTCCAACTCATGTCTGCATCTCCAGTTCAGGTTCAAGACAACCCTAGAGCAGAGCGCATCGCCGTAAAACCCGCACCCACGCGCGGACCCTGTGCAAAGATATGCTACTGCTTGGAAATGGCGTTTTTCAGTTCCGCAGCCGTGCGCTCGAGATCAGCGGACAGCAGGATCAGGCGGGCCACGTGTTTGGGCGTTTCGGTTCGCGCCAGTTCGTAGGCTGCGTATTCAAGGACCAGTGCCGCCGCGGCCAGAGCACAGCTGGTGCGTTGATCTTCGGGCAGGTCGGACATGTGATCAAGCAAGGACTGAAGGCGCCCTTCGAGGAATGGGGACTGGAGCGGGTGCTCGTCTGACATAAAACAATAACCTCCACAGTGAACAGTGGAAGGTCGTATAGCCAGCGTGGTCGATACCGTCCTGTCACGTTGTTACGTGACAGACATCCATCACGGCAGGATCAAACCCGAGCCAACGCCTCGGATTGCTGCGGTTGTGCGGTCCGCCACGCCCAGCTTGTCGAAAATCCGGCGCAGCAAGGTGTCCACGGTATGCGGCGACAGCGCGAGGATCTCGGCAATGCTGCTGTTGGACTTGCCCCGCGCGATCCAGTGCAACACCTCACGCTCGCGCGGCGACAGCGCCACCGCCGCGCCGCCAACCGGGTTCATTTCGCAGAATTTCAGGTGGCTTGCCTGTGCCAGAAGCTGGAAATCAAGGACCTTTTCGGGTGCATGAATGTCCTGCCCCGGTGGCAGGCCAAGACCGACATACGCGTTGCGCAGCCCCGGCCCGAACACCTGAAACGCAAGCCCTTCGTGAATATCCGCCGCCCGCATCTGCCTCAGATAGGCCTTTTGTTCGACACTCAGTTGCATGAGGTTTTCAATCTGGCTCCACCGGAAAGGCTGTGTCCTGCTTTGCGCCAGTTCGGTGATCGGGTCGACCAGATACAGTTTGCGGTCGATATAGTGACACACCCAGTCCGGCGAGAAACCGTCTGCGTTCACAGTGACCGGCGTGCTGCTTTGCGCGTCGGTAGACAGATGGTGGTAACTGACCTTTTCGATGCCATTGGCGTGAAAGTAATCCAGCACCAGTTCCCACAGGCCTGCATTGCTTTTGCGGTTCTGGATTTCGGTCAATACGGAAAAGGTCATCGGGTCGGCTTGAAATGTCTTTGAAGGTGGCGATGCGTATGCCCGTAATAGTCGGAAATGTCAGCCACGGCCAAGAGGGCATTACCTTGTTGCCCTGCACGACAGGAACCATTTCGGGATGAACCCCGTTCGAGTGGTGCGCCAGTCCGTCAAAGGCAAAGCGAGCGTTCAAGGATAGGGTCGGTCGTGAGAGGCTCGAACTCCTGACCCAGTGCGATTGCGCAGCAAGCGCGCGTCGGTCGGGCCAGCCGCGTGGCGCTCCGTTCGAGGCAAAGCGGTTCAAGGAGGTTATGGTGGGTCGTGAGAGGCTCGAACTCCCGACCCAGAGTGATTGCGCAGCAAGCGCGCGTTGGTCGGGCCGGCCGCGAAGCGCTCCGTTCGAGGCAAAGCGGTTCAAGGAGGTTATGGTGGGTCGTGAGAGGCTCGAACTCCCGAC
>JBCBDZ010000059.1:0-16195 GCA_038529225.1 Pseudomonadota bacterium
GTAGTCGAATTTTGGTCCCGGCGCAGGGTTCCCGTTGGGCAGGTACAGCCCGCAGATGCGCACGGCGTCCTGATCGCCCATCACCGTGGCCTCGATATAGCGGGCCTGTTCGTCTTCATCATCGCCGGGCAGGCCCCGACTGATATCTTCCAACGGCAGTTTCGACAGGATCGCCACCCCGTTGAACGACTTTTGCCCATGGGTTTCGACGTTGTAGCCACGCTCTTCGAAAATCTCGCGGGGAAAGTTTTCGTCGATGGATTTGATTTCCTGCAACAGCACCACGTCGGGTGTTGACGCATCCAGCCAGCGGGGCAGGGCGTCGATGCGCGCCTTGATACCGTTGATGTTGAAGGTGGCGATTTTCATGGTGCGACCTTTGGCTTGGGGACATCACAGGTGTGACGGAAGCCGCGCGGGACTTCAAGTCGTTGCGCGGCGCACGATGAATTAACTATTTCTTAACCAATTGATTCGGTGTATGATCACCCTCATACGTTGCATTTCCTTAGAAAATGTAATGAAAACATGTATGTGGATAAGTTTTTTTCAGCGCATGAAACCTGTGCTGAATTGACCAAACTCCAATCCTTTCTGTGACTTTCCTTATGTGGATAACTTGGGCGCCGCGCTGCCTTCTCGGTATTTTTTCTTTGTGAAATCGCCTTAAGCGGGCATTGCTGAATGCATCACAACCCAGAGATGAAAAGGACCATCCAATGACTGCCCAACGCAAATTCGCCCCCGCCCTGAACACGACTGACCTGAGCGCAATGCACAGCGGATGCGACGTGGAAATGTTCTCTTCCGGCAGTGCGCCTGCGCGGTCGGATGCCATGACAGGGGACGCGGTTTCCATGTTCTCATCCGGTTCGGCCCCGGTGTGCGATGCCATTGCCTCGACGGGGGACGCGGTCGAGATGTTTTCGTCCGGTTCGGCCCCTCTGCGCAGTGATCTGAGCAGCGGTGACGCCGTACACATGTTTTCGTCCGGTTCAGCCCCGTCAGGGCGCGCAACGACGACGGGCGATGCTGTTGAAATGTTTTCCTCCGGGTCTGCCCCGACACGGGGTGAATTGAGCGCCGGGGATGCTGTTCAGATGTTTTCTTCGGGCTCGGCACCCACCGGCACGGCGACCGTCGCAGGGGAAGCCATCGAGATGTTTTCCTCCGGTTCCGCTCCGACAACCGGCACACTGACGGACGGCGCTGTCACTGGGCTGTTCTCTTCGGGGTCCTGATCCGACTGCGGCGGGACGTTTGCGAAACACGCTTTGAAAGGACTGACCTGATGTCGAATATCATTGCCCTGAACGCCCCGCCGCGCCGCCAGCGCCTGTGCGATCGCACATATGCGCTGGTGGACTGCTTTGCCCGCCAGCGCCGCATCCCGGATGACGTGTTCTGGTTGAAAGAAAATGCCGAGTTGCTCAACATATTGGAATGCACCGGGCGCAGCCTGTCCGAAGCTGACCTCGAGCCGCATCGGGCGTTTTACGACCAGCTGCCGGAGCGCATTTCGTTTTTCCCGCAATACTATCGCTTTCTGCTGTCCATCGGCCTCGATCTTGAAGATCTCGGTGTGCCGGGAAACCAGATGGAGCGGTTGTGCACATGGGTCGGCACCCAGAAGTTGGCGGACGCAGAACTCAGCGACCTTCAACGCGCCGAAGCCCGCAGGTTGTTGGCCCGGCGCGGGGTTGGCACCGGGCGCGTCGACGCCCATCTGGATGACCGACTGCGGGCCTTCATCAGCCGGCCAGAGACCTTTGCGCTGCCCAACAAGAAAGCGGCCTATGAGCTCACACATATCGTGTTTTACCTGTCGGAATATGGCCGCCGCGACCCGCAATTGGGGTCACATGCCTTGATGAGCCTCGAATATGCGGGAATCCTTGCCCATCTTGAACAAAACATGGATTTGCTGGCTGAAATCTGTGTGGCCATGCGACACGCGGGCAGGGTGCCAAGCCCGATCTGGGAAGACGCCGTGCGCGCCAACCTGTCGGCATTCTCGATCGTTGAGGATGACGATATGGGGCTGAGCGATCACTATCACGAATACCTCGTTTCCACATGGGCAATGCTGGCTGCGGGGGGCGATGATACGGGATGTGCGGTTCCTGTGGGCCGGAGCGTTTTCGTGCGACCCGATGGCGCACCAGCCGTTTTACGGGCGATGTCGGCAGCACTCATGTCCTTTGGGCAGACCCGCAGCGCCGATTGGACCCAGATGGAGGCTGGCGTTTTGGATATCCTTGACGCGGACGGGGCGCGGACCTTGCAAACGACCGTTGCGTCAAGCGCCGTGTTCGAGCAGTTCTTTGAAACCTTTGCCCGCGCGACACATCTGTGAGCGCCGGCCTGTTCGCGTTACATGGAAAAAGACGTTCCACATCCGCATGAACTGGTGGCGTTGGGATTTTCGATGACAAAACGCGCGCCAATCAGTTCCTCGGAAAAGTCGATCACCGCGTTGGACAGGAACGGCAGGCTGATCGCGTCCACAACCACCTTTTGCCCCGCACCTTCCAGAACCAGATCGTCATCCTTGGGTGCATCCAGCGCAATCTCGTATTGAAAGCCGGAACAGCCGCCGCCTTCCACAGCCACGCGCAGCGCCTGCCCCTCTTTGGCGGCACCGATTTCGGCCAGCCGTTCAAAGGCGCGAGGGGTCACTTTAGGTGGCAATTGCATGGCTGCACTCCGGCAAATGGCGCGTTTCATCTTTGCTGCATCTGCAATATATGGGTCAAAAGAACTGGCGACAAGGACAAGGCAGATGTCTGCGCCCTTTGCTTCTGATCCTGCCCGCGCGAGGGGACGGCGCTGGCCCGAGGATGAATCCCCCTTTCGCTCGTGCTTTCAGCGCGACCGGGACAGGATTATCCACGCCTCGGCCTTTCGTCGGCTCAAGCACAAGACGCAGGTGTTCGTGGAACATGAGGGCGATTACTTTCGCACCCGCCTGACCCATTCGATCGAAGTGGCCCAGGTGGCGCGCACCATTGCCGGTGCCCTTCATCTGAATCCCGAACTGACCGAAGCCGTTGCACTGGCCCATGATCTGGGCCACCCGCCATTCGGACATACAGGCGAGGATGCGTTGCAAGCACTGATGGCACCCTATGGCGGATTTGATCACAACGCGCAGGCCGTCAAGATCGTGACCAAGCTGGAATGCCACTATGCGGCGTTTGACGGGTTGAACCTGACCTGGGAAAGCCTTGAAGGCATTGCCAAACACAACGGTCCGGTGATCGGTGATCTGCCCTTTGCACTGGCCGAATACAACGCCGAGGATGATCTGGAACTGGCCACCCACGCGAGCGCCGAGGCGCAGGTGGCGGCCCTGTCCGATGACATCGCCTACAACAACCACGATCTGCATGATGGTCTGCGCGCAGGGCTGCTCCACGAAGACGATGTGGCTGCCTTGCCCATTGCACGCGATGCTTACCTTGACGTGGATCGCAAATATCCCGGCCTTGATCCAATCAGGCGTCGCCACGAAGCCCTGCGGCAGGTCTTTGGCGCGATGGTCAGCGATGTCATTGAAACTTCGCGCGCCTTACTGGCAGAAAGCGGTGCTGGGTCTGTCGAGGATATCCGCCACCTCGGTTACCCCGTCATCCGTTTTTCAGACCCGATGTGGGCCGATCTGCAAGTGATCCGCGCCTATCTGTTCAAAAACATGTACCGCGCGCCCAGTGTTATGACGAAACGCGAAGAAGTGACCAAAGTGGTCGAGGACCTGTTCCCCGCGATGATGGCGCAGCCCGACCTCTTGCCGAAAGGCTGGCAAAACGCGGTGACACAGGCCCAGGGCGATGCAACCGCCCTTGCGCGCCTGACATCGGACTACATTTCAGGGATGACAGACCGCTTTGCCTTGCAGGAACATGCCCGTCTGATTGGACAGCACTGATTGACGCGGACTGCTCCCGTGATACACCGCCCGAACACTGAAATTGACCATCCGAGCCGCCATGAACCTCTTTGCCGACATCCGTGCCGTAGTGCTGTCCAACCTTGCCGCGATGATAGAGGCGGGGGATCTGCCCCAGGGCCTTTCATTCGACAACGTCACGGTTGAACCACCGCGCGACGCGGCGCATGGGGACATGGCCACCAATGCAGCAATGGTTCTTGCGAAACCCGCAAGCCTCAAACCCCGCGACATCGCAGAGACACTGGCCACCCGGTTAAGCGCGGATGAACGCATTACCAGCGCAGAGGTGGCAGGGCCCGGGTTTTTGAACCTGCGACTGGCACCTTATGCATGGCAAAACGTAATTGGTGCCGTGCTGGCGGCTGGTACCGGTTTTGGCCGCTCGGACCTTGGCGCTGGCAAAAAGGTCAATGTCGAATATGTCTCGGCGAACCCGACTGGGCCTTTGCATGTGGGCCACACGCGCGGGGCGGTGTTTGGGGATGCGCTGGCGTCCCTGCTGGACTATGCCGGGTTCGACGTGACGCGCGAATACTACATCAACGATGGTGGCGCGCAGGTCGATGTGCTCGCGCGGTCCGTCTATCTGCGCTATCTCGAAGCGCACGGGCAAGAGGTCGCCTTTCCCGATGGCACCTATCCCGGCGATTATCTGGTCAAGGTCGGTGAGGCGCTCAAGGACAAGGTCGGCGATGCATTTGTCGACAAGGGCGAACAGTTCTGGCTTGCCGAGATCCGCGAATTCGCGACTGAGGCCATGATGGACCTGATCCGCGAAGATCTGGCCGCGCTTGGGGTCGAGATGGATGTCTTCTATTCCGAAAAGTCGCTTTACGGCACTGGCCGGATCGAGGCCGCTCTTGAGGATCTGCGCAGCAAGGGCCTGATTTACGAAGGCGTTTTGGAGCCCCCCAAGGGCAAAAAGCCCGAAGATTGGGAGCCGCGCGAGCAGACCCTGTTCAAATCCACCGAACATGGCGACGACGTGGACCGTCCGGTCATGAAATCGGATGGCGGCTGGACCTATTTCGCACCCGACATCGCCTATCACTACGACAAGGTGCAGCGCGGCTATGATGCGCTGATCGATGTGTTTGGTGCAGACCACGGCGGCTATGTCAAACGGATGAAAGCGGCGGTAAGTGCACTGTCCGGGGGCGCGGTGCCGCTCGACATCAAGCTCACGCAACTGGTCAAGCTGTTCAAGAACGGTGAACCCTTCAAGATGTCCAAGCGGGCAGGGACGTTTGTGACCCTGCGCGATGTGGTGGATCAGGTCGGGGCAGACGCCACGCGTTTTCACATGCTGACGCGCAAGAATGACGCGCCGCTGGATTTCGATTTCGACAAGGTGCTGGAACAAAGCCGCGAAAACCCGGTGTTTTACGTACAATACGCCCATGCGCGCGTCGCATCGGTTCTGCGCAAGGCTGCCGAGGCGGGCATTGCTGTAGATGATGCGACCTTGGCCGCTGCCGATCTGTCCCTGTTGGATCACGACGCGGAATTGGCGCTGGCGGCCAAGCTCGCCGAGTGGCCGCGCCTTGTGGAAACGGCTGCACGCAGCAATGAACCCCACCGGATCGCCTTTTACCTCAACGATCTGGCCAGCGCCTTCCACGGGCTTTGGAACCGGGGCAACGACGTGCCCGCGTTGCGTTTCGTGCAGGACGACGCGGTCACCACACAGGCAAAAATCGCCCTTGCGCGCGCCTGCGGCGTTGTAATTGCAGCAGGCCTTGGTATTCTGGGCGTAGAACCAGCCGAAGAGCTGCGTTAGGTCCCGCAACAGGGGCGCCACAGGCACGTTTTCCAAGATGCATCCGAGGCGTTCGGGTGCCTTACAATCAGATGACCCGCGCGGGCACGTATCGGCGTGGGCAACGAGGCAGAGATGGCAGATATGCACTACACCCATGACATGGGTCATGTCGGGCGCGGATCGGAATCCACTTCAACATCGCGCTCTAACCCAATCAGAAACATGGCAAACCTTGCGGGGGGCATCACGTCACTTGCCCTTATCGCGGGGGTGGCGGTCTGGGGGTACCAATTGGTTGTGCGCGATGTGTCGGGCATTCCGGTCGTGCGCGCCACCCAGGGCGAGATGCGCATTCGACCCGAGGAGCCGGGTGGGCAACTGGCCCAGAACACCGGTCTTGCCGTCAACGAAGTGGCCGGCGCCGGAGAAGCGTCAGGCCCCGTGGATCGCCTGACGCTCGCCCCGCGCCCCGTTGATCTGAGCGAGGAGGATCAGCCAATGACCGCCGATCCAGTGGCGCCTGTGCAACAACCGGCACCTCTCGACGTTGTTGCCAGCCTGGACGCCGAACCGATCAACGTGGCGCTTGCGCTGCAAAACGGCGAAGTTGACGCGATTGTGCGGCAACTGACCCAAGGCACAGAAACAATCGAAGCCTTGGACGAAGAAACTGCGCCGGAATTGGCCAGTCTGGCCGTTCCAACAGAGACAGAGCAAACCACGGCTGTGATCACCGGCCCCGGACCCAAGCAGAGCTATCGTCCGCAATTGCGCCCCCGGACCGCGCCTGCTGTCGTGGTGCCCGCCTCTGCCCCCGTCAAGCAGGCGGTCAAGGACATCGATGCGGCATCAATTCCCGCCGGAACCCGTCTGGTGCAGCTGGGCGCCTTTGATACACCTGACATTGCCCGCGCCGAATGGGACAAGATGGAACAGCGTTTTGGCGACTACCTCAAAGGCAAGGACCGTATTGTTCAAACAGCAGAAAGTGGCGGGCGAACTTTTTACCGCCTGCGTGCACACGGGTTTACAGACCTGAGTGATGCGCGCCGTTTTTGCTCGGCCCTTGTGGCCGAAGGGGCGGACTGTATCCCAGTTGTGACCAGATGAGTTTTGGTGCGACCATTCTGGATGCCGATGGGCTGCGGTTGAGCAAGGACGAGGCCGCATTCTTTCGCGAGGCCGACCCGTTTGGGTTCATCCTGTTTGCGCGCAACATCTCCGAGCCTGATCAGGTCTATGCCTTGTGCTCTGACATGCGTGACGCGGTCGGGCGAGATGCGCCGATCACCATTGATCAGGAAGGTGGGCGGGTCCAGCGTCTGCGCGGGCCCGTATGGACGGAATGGGCGGCACCGCTTGATTTTATCCGGACTGCCGGTGATGACGCAGAGCGCGCAATGTATCTGCGTTACAGGCATATAGCGCACGAACTTAAAGCACTGAGAATCGACAGCAACTGCGCCCCCATGGTCGATCTGATCATGAACCAGACCCACGAATTTCTGCGCAACCGGTGCTATGGCGACACTCCGGGCGATGTGGCGGCACTGGGCCGTGCGGCGGCCAATGGTTTGCTGGATGGTGGTGTGCTGCCTGTGCTGAAACACATCCCCGGCCATGGGCGCACGGATCTGGACAGTCACTTTGATCTGCCCCGGGTGGAAACGGATCTGGGCGAACTGCGCGAGACGGACTTTGCCCCGTTCCGCGCCCTCAACGACCTTCCGATGGGGATGACGGCCCACGTGGTCTACAGCGACATCGATGACGCTCCGGCCACTTTGTCCCCGGACACCATGGCATTGGTGCGCGATGACATAGGCTTTGGCGGCTTGATCATGACCGATGACATCGGGATGAAGGCCCTGAGCGGCACGGTCCCGCAGATTGCCAAGGGGGCGCTGGCTGCAGGGTGTGACGTGATCCTGCATTGCAATGCCCCGCTGGCCGACCGCATCGCCTGTGCGGATGCCGCCGGGCAGATGACGGATGCCGCCCAAACCCGCGCCGAGGCCGCCCTGGCCGCGCGTCGAACCCCTGATGACATTGACATTGCCGCGCTGACAGCCGAACTTGAGACGCTGTTGAGCGGGCGACCCTATGGCTGACGACACATTCGAAGAAGACACGATGTCTGTGGCCGACCGCCTGGCAGCGGAGGCGTTGATCGTGGATGTGGACGGCTATGAAGGGCCGTTTGACCTGCTCTTGACCCTCAGCCGCACCCAGAAGGTGGATTTGCGCAAAATCTCGGTGCTGCAACTGGCTCAGCAATACCTCGCCTTTGTGGAAAAGGCCAAGGCGTTGCGCCTTGAACTGGCCGCCGATTACCTCGTGATGGCGGCCTGGCTTGCGTTCCTCAAATCCCGTCTGCTGCTGCCGCCCGATCCTGCCGAAGAGGGCCCTTCGGGCGAGGAACTGGCGGCCCATCTTGCCTTTCAACTCGAACGTTTGCAGGCCATGCGGGATGCAGCCGCCAAGCTGATGGCACGTGACCGGCTGGGGCGCGATTTCTTTGCCCGCGGGCAGTCTGAAATGGTGACCCGGGTGCGCAAGGTGACGTATTCGGCGACCTTGCTGGATCTGATGCAGGGCTATGCCCGCATCCGCACCCGTGACGAATTCCGCCCTTTCACGATGGATCGGGATGCGGTGTTTACCATGGAACAGGCCCTCGACCGCATGCGTGGGTTGATCGGATTCGCCGGGGACTGGACGGATATCCTGTCCTATCTGCCCGAAGGGTGGGAAATGGACCCAATCAAACGCCGCTCGGCGACGGCAGCGACCTTTGCCGCCAGTCTCGAACTGGTCAAGGAGGGCCATCTGGAAATTCGGCAATCCGACAGCTTCGCGCCCATTCAGTTGCGCAAGCGGGATGAACCCCGCGATACACAGTGAGCAAGTTAAACAACGTGACAGAACCAGTTGAAGAAAAAGAAGAAAGCCTTTTTGAGGCACCTCCCATGGCCGAACAGGAGCGCATGGTCGAAGCGATCCTGTTTGCCACGGCCGATCCCATCACCGTGGCGGAGCTGAGCGCACGCATGCCCCATGGATGCGATCCGGCAGAGGCTCTGGTTTACCTGCGCAAACGCTACGAGGGGCGCGGCGTCACGGTCATGAAGATCGGGGATGCCTGGGCGATCCGCACGGCCCCCGACCTTGGTTTCCTGATGCAGAAGGAAACGGTCGAGACCCGCAAACTGTCGCGCGCAGCCATCGAAACGCTGGCCATCATCGCCTACCATCAGCCTGTCACGCGTGCTGAGATCGAGGAAATTCGCGGGGTCAGTGTCAGCCGTGGCACAGTCGATCAATTGCTGGAACTCGAATGGATCCGGTTTGGGCGACGCAAGATGACTCCGGGACGGCCTGTAACGTTTGTTGTCACGCAATCCTTCCTTGACCACTTTGGCCTTGAGAATGCGCGCGATCTGCCGGGCCTCAAGGAATTGCGCGCCGCTGGTCTGCTCGAAAACCGGCCTGCGCCGGGGCTGACGCCGGGGCCTGACAGTGACGACGAAGACGGGGACGTCGAAGGCCAAAGCGAGCTTTTCGAGGATTGACCTGAAAATCGCCGCATTCTGCCCTATATTAACGTCAAATCGTCAGGCAGGAGCAGTCCAATGAATGCCAATCAGATTGTGAATATGATCATCCGCACCGTGATGCGCAAAGCGATCAATGGCGGGATCAATGCAGGCATGAAGAAGTTTTCCGGCGCGCGCAGCCCGCAACCCGCGCCGCAGGCGCACCAGCCAGCGCCCCATCTTCCGGCAACGCAGGCCCATACGCCCGCGCCGCAAGCACCGCCCGCGCCGCCACCTGCTGCCGAACTCACGCCCGAACGTGCCAAGATCGAGCGCAAACTGGCCGCCAAACGTGCCGCCCGCGCCGCCGAGGCGGCCGGGCGCAACACCAGTGGCTGACGGTCAGGAAATCCACCGTTGATCGCGCATAAGTTGTAGCCTAGCCTCAAACCCATTGATTTAAGGATGGGAAATTGGGTTATGGCGGATCAGAATATCGGCGTGCGTGCCTCCTCTGTGTCTTTGGGCATCACGGTTATCCTGCTTTACGTGCTGTTTGTGTCGATGGTGACCTTTGGCTTTGGCACCTACATTTTCCGCACGACCTGGCAGGCAAATCCACCGATTGTCGTGGCAAATGAGGCGACAGGTCAGGTCGAGGTCGACACCGATATCGACAACAACGTCTTTTTGCTGCGCCGCGAAAAGGCGATCGAAAGCGACAAGTTGCTTGTCGCGGCCGAGATACGGGATTTGCGCCGCCGGCTGGCCGAGAACGAGGCGCAGGTCAAAGTCTCGTTCGGACCGATCGCGCGTGAACGCGAAGAGATGCGGCTGTTTGTCAATCGCACCATCCTTGATCTGGCGGACTATCAATATGCGCTGATTGGTCTGGATCGGATCAAGTACGAAAACACCGTCAACGACACGTCTCTGCAGCCTTTTGCCAAGCTGACAGAACTGTTCACGGTGCTGGACACCGGGATAGAAAAGGCTGATCTGGATGAGGATGCGCGCGCCAGTTACGTGGACCTCAGCAACGCGGCCAAGATCTCGCTTCAGGAGGCGCTGGATGACATCGAAACGGCGAACGCGGCCTCGCACACTGTCCAGCAGGAAGGTGAGCTGATCAAAGACCAGATTGCTGCGCGCGAAGAACGCAACCGCGTGAACGACGAGAATATCGCAGCCCTGCGCCGCGTTCTGCCGCTTGAATCCGTGATCCGGGCGCGGTTGTCGTCGCTGTCTCTTGATTTGACGATCGCGCCTGACCTGTTGTTGCGGCTGGTCAGTTTTCCGACCATTTTCCTGACGCTGATTGTGACCATCGCCTCGGGTGCACTGGGCACCGTGGTTGCGTTTTCGCGCCGCTACTATTCGTCCAAGGCGGCCGCAGACCTGACCCTGTCCCGCCTGTTCGTGAACGTGGGCGAGGGGATCGCGGCGGCGATTGCGATTTTCCTGTTTTCCGGCGCTGGAATGCTGGCGCTGACCCAGGGCGGTGGCAGTGCGGAGAACGTTGAACTGAGCCCCTATACCGTGGCGTTTGTCGCCTTCCTGTCCGGGTTCATGGCCGAAGATGCGTTTGCCTCGATCCAGGCGGCGGGCAAGCGACTGTTCGCCACAGACGAGGACAAGAAGGGCGCGAACGGGAACGGTGAGTCCACGTTGCCTGCGGCTGGTGATCAACCCCAGCCCCCGGCCTCAACACCGGGCAGCTAGATCACTTGGGTGCGGCGAAGTGTTTGGACAGCTTCAGCCCTTGGCCCTGATAGTTTGACGCAATGCCCGTGCCATAAAGCTGGGCAGGGCGCTCGGCCATGCGTTCGTAAATGAGCCGCCCGACGACCTGCCCGTGTTCCAGCACAAAAGGGGCTTCGTGGCAGCGCACTTCCAGGACGCCGCGCGCCCCGGCACCGCCCGCTGCGTCATGCCCAAAGCCCGGATCGAAGAACCCGGCATAGTGCACACGGAACTCGCCCACCATGGCAAGGTAGGGGGCCATTTCGGCGGCATAGTCTGGCGGTATATGCACCGCCTCGCGGCTGACCAGAATGTAGAACGCACCGGGGTCCAGAATGATGTGCCCATCCGCGCTGTGGACTTCCTCCCAAAACTCGGCCGGGTCATAGTACCCGATCTTGTCGAGATCGATGACGCCCGTGTGGGGCTTGGCACGGTAGCCCACGAGGGTGGTGCCCCGCAGTTTCAGATCGACCGAAAAGCCAAGGCCGTCGCTGATCACGGCCTCTCCGTCCACGAGCGGTGTGTCATCATGTACCGCGCGCAATGTGTCATCGCTGAGCACCGCCTGACCGGCGCGAAACCGGATCTGGTTCAGGCGCATGCCGGGGCGGACAAGCACCGAAAAGGAGCGCGGGCAGATTTCGGCATAAAGCGGGCCGTCATAGCCGGGGACTATGCGGTCAAACTCGGTGCCGCCATCGCAGATCGTTCGGGTCAGCAGATCAAGCCTGCCTGTGGAGCTTTTGGCGTTCGCGACCGCCTGGACATCAGCGGGCAGGCACAACCGCTCCATCAGCGGAACGACATACACGCACCCTTTTTCCAGAACTGCACCGTCGTTCAGATCAACCCGGTGCATCTCGAACTCTTCGAGCCGGTCGGCAACTGTGCGCCCGTGCCCCGCCAGAAAAGAGGCCCGCACGCGATAGGCGACCTGCCCGAGGCGCAGATCAAGGCTGGCGGGCTGGATCTGGGCCGGGATGACGGCGGGGCGGGCCGAAATCTCGCCGCGCGTGATCATGTCCGTCAGTTGGCTGTCTGCAAGTACCCCGGTCATCTCGTCCCCTCATCGTCAAAACATGTCAAAGCGGAGAGTTGGACAGGCCCCGTAGCGCTGGGGCGGGTGTAAATGGTCGGGCTAGCAGGACTCGAACCTGCGACCTTCCGTCCCCCAGACGGACGCGCTACCAGGCTGCGCCATAGCCCGACGTGAGGGGTGTCATACCCGAATTCCGGCCCGAGGCAAGGGTGAATGCGCAAAGGGTGCCGTCTCTTTATCGCGGATCTTGTCGCGCACGGGCCATCTGGTCCCTCAGCGCGGTCAATTGGGCCACAAACGGGCGCAACGCATCGGCTTGTGCAGGCGTTAACCGGCGCAGCGTTGTCGCCCGGGTCAGGAGCGTCGGAGAGAAATCCGCCGCTACGATTCCTTCGTCATCGGGCACGTCCACGATACGCGGGCGTGGCGGTGGTGCCGCGGGTTCGGGTGTCACCTCTGGCCGTGTGTGCGTGAACATCGGTGCCGCGTCAGGGACTGGGTCTGATTGTGGCGGCTCTGCGGGCGCTTGCGACAGCGTGCCCGCCGTATGTTCCGGCGCAGAAACGGTTTGGGGCGGTGTCTCCTCGACCCCGGGCGGTTCCGGATCAAACGCCTCCGGCTCTTGCACCTCGTCCGGCGCGACGGGGTCCGGCGCAAAGCTTGCCACCGGGACGTCTGGCGGTGTCGCGGGCACATCTTCCGAGATGGGCGCGAAGGTTTCGGGCGGTGGGTTGGCCTCGCCCGCGGCTTGTGCGGCCGGACGATCAGTTTCGGCGTCAAAATCGCCCATGTCCGGCGTCAGAGTGGGGACGTCCGGCGCACGCGGCGTGATCTCTGCGTTCGGGTCCGGCGCGGGTTCGGGGCCGCGCATGAAAGACGGCAGGTCTGCGGCCGCGTCTTCGCCCTGTTCTGTGGGCGTGGACGCCTCGGATGGCGTGTCCGGGCGTGAATGCTCCGGTGCGTGATCAAGGCTTTGGGCGATGGGGGGTGGCGGGGGCGCGGGCGCTGCCTCACCCTCTGCATCCGGTTTCGATACCAGATCGGCGTCCAGCTGAGCAGCCGTGTCATCATCAAGAGGCGGGGACAGATCAGCGACGTGGGCGATTCCCTCTTCGCGCAGGATTTTCTGCACGCCTTTGATCGTCAGTCCGTCGTCATGCAACAGCTTGCGAATACCGCCCAGCAGCAACATGTCCGCCGGCCGATAGTATCGCCGGCCTCCCGCACGTTTGACCGGTTTGACCTGCGTGAACTTGCTTTCCCAGAACCTCAGAACATGGGTCTGCACGCCCAGCCAATCAGCCACTTCAGATATGGTGCGAAAGGCGTCTGCAGATTTGGCCATCGGATTTACGATTTGTTCCCGCTGGCCACGCGATCTTTCATTAGATGCGAGGGGCGAAAGGTCAGCACCCGGCGCGGATTGATGGGCACTTCTTCACCGGTCTTGGGGTTGCGGCCGATGCGGGCCGATTTATCGCGCACCGAAAATGTGCCGAAAGAGGATATCTTGACCTGCTCTCCGCGCGTCAGGGCGTCGGACATGTGGTCCAGCACACTTTCCACCAATTGCGCGCTTTCATTGCGGGACAACCCGACCTCGCGAAATACCGCTTCGCTCAGGTCCATCCGCGTCAGTGTCTTGTCAGCCATAATCACTCCCCTTTGGCAAAGCATAAGTGGTGGGGAAATTCCGAGTCAATATCAATGGCTTGCAGAGTGGCGGGAATTTGCAACCAAAACGTGCGATTGCAGTCTATTGCATGATAGTGCGCAACAGCACTACCAGCGCAGGACGACCGCACCCCAGGCCAGACCCCCGCCGATCGCTTCGGTCACGACCAGGTCCCCCGCGTTGATCTGCCCGTTCGCGCGTGCAACAGACAGGGCCAGCGGGATGGAGGCTGCCGAGGTGTTGCCATGGTCCTGAACCGTGACGACAACGCGGTCCATCCCGACGCCCATCTTTTTGGCGGTGCCCTGGATGATGCGGATATTGGCCTGATGCGGGACAATCCAGTCGACATCCTGCGCAGTGACACCGGCCCGATCCATGGCCGTGTTGGCGGTTGCGGCCAGCTTTTCCACCGCGTGTCGAAACACCTGATTCCCTTGCATCCGCAGATAGCCTGACGTGCCCGTGCTCACACCGCCATCCACATACAGCAGATCGCGCAGCCGTCCGTCGGAATTGAGGTCTGTCGACAGAATGCCGCGATCTTCGGGCGTGCCCGCGCCGTCCTGCGCCTCGAGCACAACGGCGCCTGCGCCGTCCCCGAACAGCACACAGGTGCCCCGGTCGGTCCAGTCCATGATCTTGGAGAAGGTTTCCGCGCCGATCACCAGCGCCCGTTGGGCCTGTCCCGACACGATCAGCGCATTGGCATTGGCCAGCGCATAGATGAACCCGGCGCACACCGCCTGTACGTCAAAGGCAAAGCCGCGGGTCATGCCCAGTTGGGCCTGCACCATGGTTGCCGCAGACGGGAAGGTCAGGTCGGCCGTCGAGGTTGCCAGTATGATTGCATCGATGTCATCGGCCACCATCCCGGCATCTTTCAGCGCGGCAGTCGCCGCAGCGCAGGCCATCGAAGATGTGGAGTCGTTTTCAGTGGCAAAGTGGCGCCGTTCGATGCCGGAGCGGGACTTGATCCACTCGTCGCTTGTGTCCAGCGTCGCCTCGAATTCGGCGTTCTCGACCACGCGGTCGGGCAGGTAGTGACCGGCCCCTCTGATCACGGCGCGCACGGTCATGGTGTTTCGCCCTTTTCTCCGGATGGTCCGGCGGCGGCCACACGTGCGGCCAACTTGTCGCTAAAGCGCAGTTCCGCCAGTTGGGCTGCCAGTTTCAGGGCCGCCGAAACCCCTGTGGCATCCGCGCTGCCGTGGGATTTCACCACCGTGCCGTTTAGACCCAGAAACACACCCCCATTGTTGCGCCTTGGGTCGATCCGCTTTTTCAGGCGGCGCAGCGAGGTATAGGCCAGCAACGAGGCCAGCCGCGACAGGGGCGAGAACTTGAACGCCTCGCGCAGCAATTCACCAATCAGACTGGCAGTGCCTTCGCCGGTCTTGATGGCCACATTGCCTGTGAATCCGTCCGTGACGATCACGTCGGCCACATTGCCTGGAATGTCGCCGCCTTCGACAAAGCCGACAAAGTCGAACTCTGCCGCATCCGCATGTGCGCCAATGAGGTCATAGGCTTCCTTCAATTCCGTCCGGCCCTTGTGCTCTTCGGTGCCGACATTCAGCAAACCGATGCGCGGGCGGGCCAGGTCCATCCCGTTACGGGCATAGGATGCACCCATCAGCGCAAAGCGCAACAGGTCATCGGCATCTGCACGCACATCTGCGCCCACATCCAGCATCACGTTGAACCCTTGCGGGTTGCGGGATGGCCAAAGGACGGCGATGGCAGGGCGATTGACACCGGGCAGCTTGCGCAGGCGGATCATGGACAGGGCCATCAGCGCGCCGGTGTTGCCGCAACTGACGGCCACTGTGGCCTCGCCGTTGCGCACGGCTTCAACACAGGACCACATCGAGGTGCCCTTGCCGTTGCGCAGCACATGGCTCGGCTTGTCTTCCATCGTCACGACGCCGGTGGCGTTGCGCACGAGGCAACGCGCGGCAAGACCCTTGCGGCGCGCGACAAGCCGCGTCAATTCGTCCTCAGGCCCATGCAGGATAAAGCCGAGGTCCGCATTCTTCTTTGCAGATTTGGCACAGCCGGCAACAACGGCGGCGGGGCCTTGATCCCCACCCATTGTGTCAACGGAAAGAATGATTGGAAACGCGAGGGCGGCGTTCGTGTCGGCCAGATCGGATATGGGGGCCGTCATGTGATGCTGTCTAGCTCTTTACGCCTGTGTGATCGCCCTAGGCTTAGGCCGCGTCGTCTTCCAGATCAACTTCTTCGGTCATCGCGACGATTTCGTTGTCGTCATAGTGACCGCAGGCCGCGCAGATGTGGTGGGGGCGTTTCAGCTCACCACAGTTGGGGCATTCGTTGGGGTTTGCAGGCGTAAGGCTGTCGTGCGCACGACGGTTGTTGCGGCGCGATTTCGACACTTTGTTCTGTTGCACAGCCATTGGAATGGGCCTTTGAGGTTCGGGCAGAGCCGCGATGCGCGGGTGCATGTTTCAATGCGCCCAGG
>JBCBDZ010000060.1:0-15892 GCA_038529225.1 Pseudomonadota bacterium
GTTGATCTGGCGCACGCCGCTTGGCCTTGAAATCCGATCCTATGGCAAATCGCAGCGTGCGGCGCGCTATGCGGGCATTGGTGCCGTGCGGATCACCATGATCGCCATGCTGATCTCTGGCGCGCTTGCGGGCATGATGGCAATCAACAACGTGATGGGAGAGGCAGAGCGGCTGGTCCTGAACGCCGTCGAAGGGGCGGGCTTTATCGGTATCGCCGTGGCGTTGATGGGGCGCAGTCACCCCGTGGGCGTCTTCCTGGCCGCGATCCTGTTCGGATTCCTGTATCAGGGGGGGGCGGAACTGGCCCTCTGGACGTCGATCCCGCGCGAGTTGATCGTGGTCATTCAGGCCCTCGTGATCCTGTTCACCGGTGCGCTCGACAATATGGTGCGGATGCCGCTGGAACGGATGTTTCTGGCCATGCGCCGGGCATCCAAACCCAAATCGACGCCGGCGGAGTAACGCACATGAACTTCCTTGCCCTCTTTGATTTGACGGTTCTGGACACCACCGTACGGCTGGCGACACCACTTTTGCTGGCTTGCCTTGCGGGGCTGTTTTCAGAACGCGGCGGCATCTTCGACATCGGGCTTGAGGGCAAGATGCTGGCGGCTGCCTTCTTTTCTGCCGCTCTTGCCGCGATGACAGGATCTGTCTGGATCGGCTTGCTGGCAGGCATTGGCGCGTCGATGGTTCTGTCTGCGGTGCATGGTCTTGCCTCCATCACCTTTCGCGGCAACCAGCTGATTTCCGGGGTCGCCATCAACTTTCTTGCCGCGGGTTTGACGGTGCTTATCGCGCAAAGCTGGTTTCAGCAGGGCGGACGCACCCCGTCCCTGATCGCGGGAGGACGGTTTGAGCCGATCACCCTGCCCTTTGCAGATGCACTCAGCACCGTGCCGGTTTTCGGGCCGATCTATGCCGAACTGATCTCGGGCCACTCGATCCTTGTTTATGTTGCGCTGCTCTGTGTGCCAGGCACATGGTACATCCTGTTCCGGACGCGCTTTGGATTGAGGTTGCGGGCTGTGGGGGAAAATCCGGCTGCGGTTGATACGGCGGGCGTTTCCGTTGTTGGCTTGCGCTTTGCCGCCGTGGGCATTTGCGGAATCCTGTGCGGCCTTGCAGGGGCCTATCTGGCAACAGGCCTTCAAGCCGGATTTGTGAAGGACATGACCGCTGGGCGCGGGTTCATTGCACTTGCGGCCCTGATCTTTGCCAAATGGCGCCCGTGGCACGCGCTGTGGGCGACGCTGCTGTTTGGATACCTGCAGGCCATCGCCCTGCGCCCGGATATCATCGAAGGCGCGCTTGGATTCAAAGTGCAGGTCCAGTTGCTGGACGCGCTGCCCTACATCCTGACGGTAGTCATCCTGGCCGGATTTGTGGGCAAGGCGATCCCACCGCGCGCAGGCGGCGAACCCTACGTGAAAGAACGCTAGCGGGTGAGGAATGGCGACGGTTTAAGTCCAGATTGCCTGTTCTTGGCCAACCAGTTTGCTGCAGAGCGGCATGACATCTTGATTTACGTCCGGGACTGGGCCTAAGAGAGGTATGCAAATCTACCTGCCTATCGCCGAGGTGTCGGTCAATGCCTACCTGTTGCTGGGTCTGGGCGGGTTGGTTGGCATTCTTTCGGGTATGTTCGGCGTTGGCGGTGGCTTTTTGATGACACCGCTTTTGTTCTTTATCGGCATCCCGCCTGCGGTGGCTGTGGCCACCGAAGCAAACCAGATTGTGGCCTCATCCTTTTCCGGCGTTCTGGCCCACCTCAAACGAAAGACGGTGGACCTCAGGATGGGCTGCGTCCTGCTCGTGGGGGGGCTGATCGGGGCCGCCCTGGGCGTTGTCGTGTTCAACTACCTCAAGGCGTTGGGTCAGGTCGATCTGCTGGTCAAGCTGTGTTATGTGCTGTTTCTCGGCGTGATCGGCTCTTTGATGTTCGTTGAATCCCTCAATGCGATCCGCAACACCAAGAAGGGCAAGGCCCCCACCCGCAAAAAGCACAACTGGATTCACAAGCTTCCTTTCAAAATGCGCTTCCGGGTTTCGGGGCTCTACATCTCGGTCATTCCGCCTGTGCTGGTTGGCCTGTGCGTTGGGGTTCTGGCGGCCATCATGGGGGTCGGGGGCGGGTTCATCATGGTGCCTGCCATGATCTACCTTTTGGGAATGCCGACCAAGGTCGTTGTCGGAACCTCACTGTTCCAGATCATCTTTGTGACCGCCTTTACCACCATGCTGCACGCCACGACGAACTTTACCGTGGATGTCGTTCTGGCGGTCCTGTTGCTGGTTGGCGGCGTGGTTGGCGCCCAGATCGGCACCCGCATCGGGGTAAAGATGAAGGCCGAACAGTTGCGTATCCTGCTCGCCATCATGGTGCTGGCCGTCTGTGGCAAGCTGGCCTTTGACCTTCTTGTGATGCCGTCAGAGTTGTACTCGGTCGGTGCGGTCGGGGGGCATTGATGCGCTGGTTGGTTCTGTTCCTGTTTGTGGCTCTGCCTGCATGGGGCGAGAGTGTCGTGCTGGGCCTCAGCCAGAACGAGATTGCGATCACGACAAGTTTCGATGGCTCCGAAATCCTTGTTTTTGGAGCGGTGAAACGCGACGTCCCCGTGCCGGATGGTCCGGAACTGGAAGTCATCATCACCGTCGCAGGGCCCTCTGTTCCGGTGATGGTACGCCGCAAGGACAAACGGATCGGCATCTGGGTGAATACGGATGCCGTCGAAGTCGACCGGGCGCCAAGCTTTTACGCCGTCGCGACCAGTGGACTGCTGCGCGATGTGCTGCGCGATACGGAAGACCTGCGTTACCAGATTTCGGTCCCCCGTGCGATCCGGTCCGTCGGCGCACCCATGTCGATCACGGATGCCCCTGCCTTCACCGAGGCATTGATCCGGATCCGATCGCAAGCCCGCCTTTATCAGTTGCAGGAAAACCATGTGGCCGTGGATGAGCAGACGTTGTTTCGCGCCCGCATCGAACTGCCGGCCGCTTTGACCGAAGGCTCCTATGCGACCCGCATCTTTCTGACACGGGACGGACATGTGGTGTCAGATTACGAGACCAGCATCGACGTACGCAAAGTCGGGATGGAACGCTGGCTGTTTGGTCTGAGCCGCGAACAGCCGATCATATACGGCCTGATGTCGCTGGCCATTGCCATTTTTGCAGGATGGGGGGCCTCTGCGGCGTTTTCCCTGCTGCGGAACTAGCGCCGGTTTGCAAGCCTGCGTGAGGGGCCAGCCCCTCACTTGCCCCAAGAAATTTATGGCCAGTAGAAGATGGAATTACGCGTCAAGGTCTGATGCGTCCAGGGTCAACGGGGCAGCTGGGGTGCTGCGCAAGTCGTCCACCGTCAGCGGGCCGGTGGGTTTGGCAAGACGGTTGCGCACCACCCAGATCAGACGGCTTTGAGCGCGGGTAATCGCCACATAAGCCAGTCGTTTCCACAAAGGCTGGCCCGCTTCGGAACGTCCCATCCGTGCCGCACCGTAAAGGTCCGGTGCAAAGACCTGCACCGTGTCCCACTGGCTGCCTTGAGCCTTGTGGATCGTCACTGCCGCACCGTGCAGGAACGTCGCGCCCATGCGCGCGGCGAAGGGTATGAACGGTTCCTCCTCACCCGGCTTTTCGATCTTCACGATCGAGGCCGCAGAAACCTGCGGGTCTTCGGCGCCCATGACGTGCAAACGGGAAAAACCCGGTTTGCGCCCTTCGCCCAGATAAATCACCTGTGCGCCCTTGATCAGCCCGCGTGCTTCGAGATCGAGCCGTTTCTTGCGGTGTTTAAGCGGCAGTTCCAGCCCGTCGCAGATCAGCGGTTCGCCTTCCAGGAGTGCGTCCTCTGGTGCGCTGTGGACTGTGCGGAATGCATTGATCAAACGGATGCGCGTGGCGTTGCGCCAGACCAGCACGGGGCTGCGGGCCATGAGGTCCACCTCGACCCGTTCGCCCCAGACCACCCTGTTGTCTTTTGCGGCGGCCTGTTCGACCATCTTTTCGAACGCATAAAAATCAACATCCGGGTCCGCGAGTGCGTGGGCAAGATCGAGGATCGGGTTGCCCTCTGCCTGTCGGTGAATGCGGTTCAGGTGGAGCACCCGCGGCGCGGGCAGTTTTTCAAACACCATCGTACCGGACTGGTTCACCGGGGCCAGCTGCGCGGGATCGCCAAACAGCAAGAGGTTGGGAAAGATTTCCTTGAGGTCCTCGAATTGCTTGTCATCCAGCATCGAGGATTCATCGACAAAACCGATGTCGAGGGGTTCTTCGCGCCGTTTCCAGCCTGTGATGAAGTCTGAGCCGCGCAAACCTGCGGCGGCCAGCGCCCCCGGGATGGACTTGTTGGTCTGATAAAAGCCAAAGGCGCGGTCGAGGGCGAGTTCCGTGAGTCCTTCAACCTCGGGCCGTTCGCCGTTGCCCGCCAACCATTCGGCGATCCGTTCGTATTCGGGATCGTAGACAGGGGTGTAGAGGATTCGGTGGATCGTGGTTGCCGGCACACCGCGAAAGCGCAAAACGCTTGCCGCCTTGTTGGTCGGCGCGAGGATGGCGAGGGTTCGTTTGTCGCGCTTCTTTCGGGATTCGTAGTCGCCCGAGACGACTTCGACTCCTGCCGCTTCGAGTGCTTTGTAAAGCTCGGCCAGAAGGAGGGTCTTGCCCGACCCCGCCTTGCCCGTGATCGCCATCACAGAGGTGACAGACGATTTGGGCGGCATCAACAGCGCGTCGTCGAGATCAATTCCGGCGCTGCGCAGCATCTCCGTCACAGCGTCAAAGGCACTGGCCTGATCGTCCGAAAGGGCAAGAGAAAGGTTCATGGCGCGACCCTATAGGCCGCGCGGACAAGGGGCCAGTGACGTTCAGGCGGTAAGAGCCGTCGGGAAGGACTTTTGTTCCCCGAATGAATGAGCAAACCAGCGCGCGGACAGCTCAAGGCTCACACCGGCCCGTGCCGTCACCTGTGCCGCTGCTTCCCCCTGATAGTGCCAGAGGCCGACACTGATCTGATCGCGGCCCGTGCCGGTGCTGCCCAGAACTTCCGGGGTGACACCGATCAGGCGGTAGATGCGGGTCATGCGCGGATCAAACACACCGACAAAGTGATCCACGTTGAAATTGCTCATGATCTCACCGCCCGCGAGCGTGAGGGCCGCCGCCACATGGCGCCCCGCCCCGCGGCTCAGACAAAACCGCGTGCATTCCCAGATGAACGGGCTGGTGATCGGGCCGGACAGGATATCGGAAAAGTGGTCGTTGACCATCGTGCGGCCCGTCGTGGGCAGAAAGCGCATGGAGCCGCCATGGCTGCCATCGGGTTCTTCCCAGATGACGTAGAGGGGGTTCAGATCGTCATATTCATCGCGCTCATGGCCTTCATCGGTGACGTTCACCTCCCATCCAAGTCGTGTCTTGAACTGGTCTGCCCGGTCCTCAAACATCGTGCGGGCAAGTTTCGGGAATTTATGAAGGTCATTTGCGTAAACATAACGGAGCATGGTGTGTTTCCTTGTCAGACCGGGCAGGTATGACCAAAACACTATGCAAGCGCGTGTTAATAAGTATCAACGCGACCGCGCGACAGACCACCCGCCCACGCAACGGGGGGTTTCAAACCACGATCAAGCCCTGGCTGATGGCGCGGGCCACAGCATGTGTGGTATTTTGCGCACCTAACTTGTGACGTGCGCTTTCGATGTAAACGCGCAGGGTGTGTTCTGAAATCGACAACTCGTCAGCCACTTTTGCACGACTGTATCCCAAGGCAAGGAAAGTCATCGCGTCCAACTCTCTCGGGCTGAGGGACTGTGTCATCCCCGGTCTGCGTTTTGCTTCGAACTCCAAGGCTTTCTTGTTGAACTCATGGGCAATCAGGATCAGCTCGCGGCTCCTCTCTTCTGTCCATGTCTGCCAATGGTCATCGTCACAGGTGTGGCTGACGGTGAAAATCGCGAACTGGCCGCTTGGGCCGCGTACGGGAACCGAGTATCCTTGGTTGCCGATCCCAAACTCGATGGCCGCGGCTTGAAACTCCTTTGCTGCTTTGCTGGACCAGTCCAGCTGTTTCCAATTGACCGGGTGAAACCTTTGGAAAACACCGATAATGACCGGATCGACGCGTAGATAGTTCTTTTCCAGATACCTTTGCTGCCAGCTGACGGGATAGGTGCCGCATCCATAATGGTCGCCTGCCGAGTCGACCCAGTGATACACCACATGATCAATTGAATAGTACTCACACAACTGCTCCGTTGCGTGTTGAAGCGCGCCGAGATCTTCAGCTTGTTCCAGCGCCTCCAAAATGATTTCCAGCGGCTGCGTCGCCGTCTTGACGCTGAGCATTTTTCACATCCTTCATCGCGGCGATCTCGGCCATTGCGACGATTGCGGAGTCATCCAACTGTTCAGCCAGTATCGGCATATTGTTGGACCGGGCAAAAGTCTTGAGGTCCGTCAGAACGTCCAGTATCCAGTCACTTCTCATTTACAGACTCACTTCCCAGTGGTTAATGAAAGATTAACACAACTATAGCATGTGTTAATTGTCCGAGAAAATTCACCTATTTTCACTCCCCAGAAATAGTGAGGGGCTGCTTCCTAAGCCTTTGAAGTGCAAGGGCCGACCCGAAAACAAAAAAAACGTCCGCGAAACCCAGGGGTGATTCGCGGACGCCTGAATTCTCCTTAAGCGTGTATTCGATCTAGGACCGAACCTCAAGCACGTCTTCGAGGGTGCGCAGACCGGTTTTCGGGGCCTGCACCAGAACGCTCATGTTTCCGGGCTTATGCTCATTGCGCAGCATCTTCATATGCGCCTGAGGCAGATCTTCCCAGGTAAAGACTTCGGACATGCAAGGATCAAGGCGACGCTCGACCATCAGGTTGTTGGCTGCGCTGGCCTGTTGGAGGTGGGCAAAGTGACTGCCCTGCAGGCGCTTTTGATGCATCCACATGTAGCGCACGTCGAAGGTACAGTTGAACCCGGTGGTGCCAGCGCAAATCACGACCATGCCGCCCTGCTTGCACACGAAGGTCGAGACAGGGAACGTGGATTCGCCTGGGTGTTCGAACACCATGTCGACGTTCTTGCCCTTGCCAGTGATGTCCCAGATCGCCTTGCCGAACTTGCGGGCTTCCTTGAACCATTCTGCGTATTCGGGCGTGTTCACCGTTGGCAACTGACCCCAGCAATTGAAATCCTTGCGGTTCAGCACCCCTTTCGCCCCAAGGCCCATGACAAAGTCGCGTTTGGATTCGTCGCTGATCACACCAATCGCATTTGCACCAGCCGTGTTGATCAACTGGATGGCATAAGAGCCAAGGCCGCCCGACGCGCCCCAGACCAACACATTCTGGCCCGGCTTGAGGTCGTGGGGTTCATGCCCGAACAGCATCCGGTAGGCCGTCGCAAGCGTAAGCGTATAGCAGGCGCTTTCCTCCCAGGTGAGGTGCTTGGGGCGCGGCATAAGCTGTTGGCTTTGCACCCGCGTGAACTGGCCGAACGATCCGTCCGGCGTCTCGTAGCCCCAGATGCGCTGGGTTGGCGAATACATCGGATCGCCGCCGTTGCAGTGTTCGTCATCGCCATCATCCTGATTGCAATGCACCACAACTTCGTCGCCGACTTTCCAGCGCTTGACCCGATCACCGACGGCCCAGACAATGCCAGCCGCATCAGATCCGGCGATGTGATAGGGTTGCTTGTGGCCATCAAAGGGGCTGATGGGTTGACCCAAAGCCGCCCAGACACCGTTGTAGTTCACGCCCGCTGCCATAACCAGAACCAGCACGTCATTGCTGTCTAGGGTCGGCACATCGACCACCTCTTGCAGCATCGCGGTATCCGGGTTGCCGTGACGTTCACGGCGGATCGCCCATGCGTACATCTGTTTCGGGACATATCCCATGGGTGGGATTTCTCCCATTTCATACAGGTCTTTCTCAGGTGCGGCGTAAGGTGCGCTGCCTGTTTCGGTCGTAAGGTCCAGTGCCATGTCAGCCTCCGGTCAGAAAATGCGTGCCGCAGTGCAGAATCGCGGCGTCTGAAGGCTGAATATGGCCCTTTGCGCAACAATGCAACAACGGGAATGCATTTTTTGTAATTTTATGACTTTGCGCGCGCAGCATCCTCTGTTGGCAGGGGAGACGGATACAAATCCTCGATGGAGTTTGCGTAAAAGCGGAAAAGATCGTGTTCTGCGGGCACCATGGCCCATGCATGGCCTTGCTTTTTCAACATGCCGCGCCGCTCCATATCGCCGAGTGCGCGTTTGAGCCGGTCACAGAGCGCATCAGACGTCAGAGCCGGGCGCGTCCCACGATCAGTCGGCATCTCGGTTTTGGCCCGGTGGATCAGGTCCGCATCAGAAAGGGGAGCGCCCTGTTGCAGGAACACACGGGCCAGCAAAGGGACAAATGGCACGGGCATCACGTCGCGAATGCTGTGCCCCAGGGTTTCGGTGAGATCGTCAAGATCGCGATCCGACCCAAGGGCCGCGAGAGAAACGGGCGGCCCAAAGACAACAGAAGCGGTTCCGAATTTGCGGTACCGGCGCGTGATCCATTGCCAGAGCAGACGCAAAATCTCGATCATCACGACAGTCATGCTGACCCCAAAGCGCCGATCCCCGCGCTTGTCCGCGGCAATCAGCACCCGGTCTTCGAGCACGCGGTCATAGTTGATTGCGACGGGGACAAAGACGACATCGCGTTTGTCCGGGTCAAACCCGTCAACCACGTAGGACAAAAGCCCCTTCTTGAGCGGCATCAGCTTGCCATTCACACTCAACCCGCCTTCGGGAAAGATTGCCTGTGTCACGCCTCCTTCAGTGGCCATCTGCACATAACGCGCCAAAACCTTGCGGTAGAGGTGCCCGCGCGATCTGCGGCGAATAAAGTAAGCGCCCATGGATTTGATCAACCGGCTCAGTGGCCAGACCCGCGCCCATTCACCAACAGCATAGCTGAGCGCAGAGGCACGCGCGGCCAGATACGTGACCAGTACGTAATCCATATTGCTGCGATGGTTTATCACAAAGACGACCGTGGCATTCGGACTGACGCTTTGAATCTGTTGATCGTTATTGAGACCGGTGCGCACATCGTAAAGTGCCGTGGCCAGCCATCGAGACACCCGCGCCCCAAAGCTGAAATACGTAAAAGCGGAAAAGCTGGGCACGATCTCGCGTGCGTAGCGACGCGCCTTTTCAAAGGCCACGTTCTCGGGCACCCCGTTTTCCTGGGCGTGGAGAACAATGGCCTGCGTCACTTCGGGGTCGTAAATGAGGCGTTGGATCATGTCATACCGGCGCGCCAGCTTGAACGGCTCTATGGGCCGCGTTAGCCTTTTGTTCAGCCGTTTGACCGCGCGTTCGAGACGGCGGCGAAAAAACCAGCGGACAGACGGAAACAGAAAATGCGAGGCGAAGGTCACCATGGCAAACAGCACCATCAGCACAAACAGCCACAGCGGAAGTTCAATTGTTGTCGTCATTGCGCAGAACATTCGCAAACGCGCAGGCCGGGGTAAATGAGAAACTTGGAGTACTTGCCTGCGCCGGGTCTGTCGCATGTATGGTGAGGACCCGTTCTTTACGCTGACGGGATGGGGGCAAGTGGGATTGGTATTGCTGTCCATGGTTTTTGCACTGGCCGCATTGGGGGTCACGCGGATGATGACAGTGTTGCGTCCCCTGCTGGTGCGCCCACCCATCTGGTTCGTGTTGTTCATCTTCTTTGTCTGGGCGTCGCCTCAGGGCTACTACGCCTACTATCGTCTGGTTTTTGATGGCTTGCCTGCCCAAACGGTGCTGGGCGCGCCACCCAGGCCCGAGGTTCTAATTGCCTTGCTGACGTTTCAGGGACCGGCCACCCTGTCAGCGCACAGTGTCGGAGTTCTTGGCTGGGCCATGCTGGTTGTCGCCCTTTTGCCCCGCCGCAGGAAATGCCGCGACGCAGCGAATTGACAACGCCAGAATATTTCCTTTAAACCGCATCAAACGTAATTTTATTGCTGACCCGATTCACGGAGATCGCCATGACCCAAAAAGATCGCCCCTGGCTTATCCGGACCTATGCAGGCCATTCGACTGCGGCTGCGTCAAACGCGTTGTACCGCGCAAACCTGGCCAAAGGTCAGACCGGCCTCTCTGTCGCGTTCGATCTGCCCACGCAAACAGGCTATGACAGCGATCACGTGCTTGCGCGCGGTGAAGTGGGCAAAGTCGGCGTTCCGGTGTCTCACCTGGGCGACATGCGCACGTTGTTCTCGGACATTCCGTTGGAGCAGATGAACACGTCGATGACGATCAATGCCACGGCCCCGTGGTTGCTCAGCTTGTACATCGCGGTGGCCGAAGAACAGGGCGCGGATGTGTCCGCCCTGCAAGGCACCGTGCAAAACGACCTGATCAAGGAATACCTCAGCCGCGGCACTTATATCTGCCCGCCCGCGCCCAGCCTCAAAATGATCGCGGATGTGGCCGAGTATTGCTACACGAACGTGCCCAAATGGAACCCGATGAACGTGTGTTCCTATCATTTGCAAGAGGCCGGCGCGACGCCGGAACAGGAACTGGCCTTTGCACTGGCCACGGCAACAGCAGTGCTCGATACGCTCAAGCCACGCATTGCACCGGAGGATTTTCCGGCCGTCGTGGGACGCATATCGTTCTTTGTGAATGCCGGAATCCGGTTTGTGACCGAGATGTGCAAAATGCGTGCTTTTGTGGATTTGTGGGACGAGATTTGCGAGACGCGGTATGGCGTGGCGGACCCGAAATACCGCCGTTTCCGCTATGGGGTGCAGGTCAATTCGCTGGGACTGACCGAACAGCAACCCGAAAACAACGTCTACCGTATTCTCATAGAAATGCTGGCCGTGACCTTGTCCAAAAAGGCGCGCGCGCGGGCGGTGCAATTGCCGGCCTGGAACGAAGCGCTTGGCCTGCCCCGCCCTTGGGACCAGCAATGGTCGATGCGGATGCAGCAGATCATGGCCTTTGAAACCGATCTGCTTGAATTTGACGATTTGTTTGACGGCAATCCGGCGGTGGATGCGAAAGTTGAGGCTCTGAAAGAAGGCGCGCGTCAGGAATTGGCGCAACTGGATGCAATGGGCGGTGCGATTGCGGCGATTGATTACATGAAGGCGCAATTGGTCGGATCGAATGCGGACCGTTTGGGTCGCATCGAGCGCGGGGAAACTGTTGTTGTGGGCGTAAACAAATACCAGGCAGGTGAGCCTTCTCCGCTGATGACCGGTGATGGCGGGATTATGGTCGTGGACCCTGCGGTCGAGCAGGAACAGATTGACCGGCTGGAGGCGTGGCGGCAGGAACGCGACGACACTGCTGTCAGCCAGGCGCTCGCCGATCTGCGCCGTGCGGCGGCGCATGGTGAGAACGTCATGCCCGCCTCGATCGCCTGTGCGCGTGCTGGCGTGACAACCGGCGAATGGGCCGCGCAGATGCGTGCTGTCCATGGGGAGTATCGGGGGCCTACGGGCGTGTCTGCATCGCAATCCAACATGACCGAGGGCCTTGACGAGTTGCGCGCCGATGTCGACATGGTCAGCGACCGGTTGGGACGGAGACTGAAGTTCCTCGTTGGAAAACCGGGGCTTGACGGGCACTCGAACGGGGCAGAACAGATCGCGGTGCGGGCGCGGGATTGCGGTATGGACATCGCATATGAAGGGATCCGCCTGACCCCTGAGGAAATCGTGGACGCGGCCCGTACGGACCAGGCGCATGTGGTCGGCCTTTCAATCCTGTCAGGCAGTCACATCCCGCTGGTCGAGGATCTGATGCAGCGCATGCGGGCCGAAGGACTGGGTCATGTGCCGGTGATCGTCGGCGGCATCATTCCGGACGACGACGCAGCACGGCTGCGCGCCATGGGCGTGGCCCGCGTCTATACGCCCAAGGATTTTGAGCTGAACACCATCATGGCAGATATCGTGAGTTTGGCAGACCCGCATTCAGTCGCAGCCGAATAGCAAATTCAAAAAGAGGGAAATTCTGCCTCGCGCCTTTTCAGGAATTGGGGTGGGATTTTCCACTGCTGGTCGAACAAATCGCGGCAAACGAGCAATTGCCCGCCGGTGACACAAATTGGATCAACCGGCCCATTGAACTTCTGAAAAAAATCGCAAATACGAAGCGATGCTAGAAGACCTCGGAGGTAAAGAATGGCTGTTAAGCTTGAGAAAATGAACCGTAGCGAGTTGGAAAAACTGCGCAATGATGTCGATAAAGCCATTGTCGATTTGCGCAAGAAAGAGAAGCAGGACGCCCTTGCCGCTGCGCAAAAAGCGGCTGCGGAGTTCGGCTTTTCCCTGGAAGAATTGACGGGCAAACGGAGCGGAAAAGGTGCGGGCAAAGGCACAAAGGCCGAGGCCAAGTATCTCAACCCCGAGAACCCCACGCAAACCTGGACCGGCAAAGGCCGCCAGCCCAATTGGTTCAAAGCGGCCGTGTCCGGCGGCAAAACCGCTGATGATCTGCTGATCTGAATGAATGTCCGGCGATGCGAGGCCCCCCTCGTATCGCCCATGTGTTTTGCGTTAGTCTTGGGCCGAGTCATCTTTGGATTGGAACACCCATGACAGTGCATATCGGCGCGAAACCCGATCAGATCGCCCCCACCGTATTGATGCCCGGCGATCCCTACCGCGCCCGGTGGGCGGCAGAGACGTTTCTGGACGGTGCAGAACTGGTCAACGAGGTCCGGGGCATGTTGGGCTTTACCGGAACCTGGAAGGGCAATAGGGTTACCATTCAGGGCTCGGGCATGGGCATGCCGTCCTTGTCCATCTACGCCAACGAGTTGATCACCACCTACAATGCGCAGACCCTGATCCGTATCGGTTCATGCGGGGGCATGCAGCCCCAGGTTGGCATCCGGGATGTGATCATCGCCATGACCGCCAGCACGATCACGTCCCCCTCTTCGGGCATTTTTCGTGAGGTGAATTATGCGCCTTGTGCCGATTACGGATTGCTGAGCGCAGCCGTAAAGGCCGCAGAAACGAAAGGCTCCACAACCCATGTTGGCGGGATCTACTCCTCTGACGTGTTTTATGCCGAGCGGCCCGATCTGGACGAACAGATGGTGCGCCACGGCATTCTCGGGGTCGAGATGGAAGCCGCAGAACTCTATACCCTTGCCGCCCGCCATGGGCGCCGTGCGCTGGCGGTTCTGACCGTCAGTGACCATTTGCAGACCGGTGAGGCGTTGCCAAGCGAGGATCGCGAACAGAGCTTTGGCGACATGGTGGAAATTGCGCTGGAGGCGGCTTTTTCCTGATTGTCCCAACTAATTTGGGGTATTATTTTCAATAGGTTACAACCATTTGGGCGTATCACGACCGCTGCACCACCCGTGTGCAGGAACCCTGCACAGCAATTGGTTTTGGCTTGAATCTACGACCGTGACCCTGTGAGGATGCGCGCTTTTCATGAACTCTGCGTAAGTGCAGCGGGTGGTGAGTGTGGGTTATTCGGGACCCTCCGGGGGAAGTTTATTTAGCAAGATGAACAAGGGACCTCGTGCTTTCGTACCCACGGTGCAACGGACCGGCGAATTCTCAGTGGCGTTCTTTAGCGTCCATGCGTGCCATCATAGCCATTGGGCGGAGGACTGGACCATCCCTCAAGCGCGCCGGGTGCTGGGGCGAACACTTCGATCTTAAGCGGATAGCACTGGGCGACGTCTGAGGTGTGCTCAGACCCGCAATCCCCTCCGGGGCAGGCGCTGAGCGCGCCCAGCAGATCGATCTCTGCGAAAAAGTCCAGGTGATCGCCCGGGCGCACCGGGCTGGCCTTCATGAAATACTGGCCCGTATCGCGGGTGAACCCGGTGCACATGAAGACGTTCATGACGTCGTGCACATGCGGTTCTGCCTCTGCCAGCGTCATGCCGGTGTGATCTGCCAGTGCGCGCGTCAGGTTGGAGTGACAACAATGGTGGTAGTGCCCGCCTTGCAGCAGGTTGCCGGTATAGGGGTCACAACGTGTGCCGATCACATCGTGCACGGAGCCACCGAACTGGTCGATTCCGTACCAGCCAAGCGTGTCGTGAATGATGGTTGCCATGGGGCGCAGGGCCGGAAAACTCGACCACATCCGCTCGCCCGTGGTGATGTGGGTGCCATGCAAGGCGCGGGTTTTGCCGGAATAGAACCGCTCGGACAGATCATTTGCGTTCCAGAGGTTCAAATCGCCCACCTGAGGCCCCCCGACCGAGGAGATGCGAAAGGTGTGGCCCGCCGGCACCTCAAAGCAGGCGGCCTCTCGCGGCTGCGCGATGACCTCATCCACTTTGCTCATGGTTTCGCGGGCCTTGCCGTAGAGCGCCATGTCTGGCGCGGGCAGCGTGTCGGGCGGATAGCAGATCACGGGCGCAATAGCGCGGCGGGCGTCGGCGTCTATGGGCTGGGTCATGAACTCTCTTTCGCGGTTTGGCGTCGACCATAAAGGACCGGGCGGCGAATGCCATTGACTGCCACGAAAAAGGCCGCCCCTCACGGACGGCCTGTTCCAAGCTTTTGTGCCGGACATCACGCTTCGTCAGGATCAAGCAGGCCGGACTTGAACAGAATACCGGCTGCCAGCCCGCCAATGATGGGCGCGACAATGAACAGCCACAGTTGCGCCAGCGCAGCGCCGCCGACAAAGAGGGCAGGCCCGATAGAGCGTGCCGGATTGACCGACACGCCTGTGACACTGATCCCCACAAGGTGGATGACCACAAGCGCGAGACCGATGGCAAGGCCTGCCATCGCCGTAGGTGCACCCGAGCCTGTGGCCCCGAGGATTACGACGACAAAGAGGAATGTTGCCACCACCTCAAAGATGAACGCGGCTGCCATGGAATATTCGCCAAAGGCGCCTGCCCCCCATCCGTTCTGCCCCAGACCGTTTGCGGCAACCGAATACTCCGCCTGTCCGCTTGCAATGATCATCAACACCAGAGCCCCCGCGATGCCACCGGCGATTTGCGCAATGATGTAGGGTATCGCGTCACCGATGCTCATACGACCAGAGGCCACAACGCCGAGCGTGACCGCAGGGTTGATATGGCAGCCCGAGACCGGTCCAATCCCGTAGGCCATTCCGATCAGTGCAAGGCCAAAGGCAAAGCTGATGCCGGCAAAGCCGATCGCGTCCCCTGCGATGACAGCGGCGCCACACCCAAACAGAACAAGTGTGAATGTGCCGATAAACTCGGCCAGTGGTTTTTTCATGGTGTGTCCCTCCGAAAATGTCGTGTTCCACGACTTGGCAGTACGATGCATATCCCTCACGCTGACGTCATGGGGAAAAAATTTGCGCGCGCCGCAAAAGAAAAACGCCCCGCGTGGTGGCGCAGGGCGTTTTCAGCATGGGTCTTTGGCGTGGATCAGACCGTACGTTCGACCATCATCTTTTTGATGTTCGCGATGGCCTCGGCCGGGTTCAGGCCCTTCGGGCACGTCTTGGCGCAGTTCATGATGGTGTGACAGCGATAGAGTTTGAACGGGTCTTCGAGGTCGTCCAGACGCTCGCCCGTGGCCTCATCCCGGCTGTCGATGATCCAGCGGTAGGCGTGCAAAAGAGCGGCTGGCCCAAGGTAGCGGTCGCCGTTCCACCAGTAGCTGGGGCAGGAGGTCGAGCAGGAGGCGCACATGACGCATTCATAGAGGCCATCCAGCTTTTTGCGGTCTTCGATGGATTGCTTCCATTCCTTTGCAGGGCGGTTTGTCTTGGTTTCCAGCCACGGCATGATCGATGCGTGCTGGGCGTAAAAATGGGTCAGGTCGGGGATCAGGTCCTTGACCACGGGCATGTGCGGCAGGGGATAGATTTTGACGTCCCCTTTCACCTCGTCCATGCCGTAGAT
>JBCBDZ010000061.1:0-15663 GCA_038529225.1 Pseudomonadota bacterium
CGGGCGGTATCTTTGGCCCGCCGGATCGCGGCTTTCCTGAAACAGGTGTCATCGCCCTTAGTGACCTCAACGCAGCAGGCTGGGTCTACGGCGAGGTCAATCTGCAGGCGATTGCAGCGGTGCGCGCCGATGGTGTCGTGCTCAATCGCCGCCACTGGGTGCAACAAGAGGGCCGTGCCGATCCGGTCACAGTCACGTCACTGGCATGACGCGATCTTGATGATTGACCCTTGAATTATGCCCCTGTGCAGCGCATTTAGTGGCGCGTCCGCCTGCGCGCGGGCCTGAGGTAACAAAGGAGAGACCATGGCCAAGGAAGATACGCTCGAATTTCCCGGTGTCGTAAAGGAACTCCTGCCCAATGCGACGTTTCGGGTCGAGCTTGAAAATGGCCATGAGATCATCGCGCACACGGCAGGGAAAATGCGCAAGAACCGTATCCGGGTTCTGGCGGGAGACAAGGTGCAGGTCGAAATGACCCCCTATGACCTGACCAAGGGTCGCATCAACTACCGGTTCAAATAGAGTGACGCTGTGCGTCGCTCAGTGCGGATAAGCGCAGTGCCAAAGGCAATGCGCGGTCCGGCACCCGCTGGCGGGTAAGGCAGGACCATGAGCCAAAGCGGACATTTCATTCTGGGATCGGGCAGCCCGAGACGGCTTGAGCTTCTCGGGCAATTGGGCCTTGTGCCTGATGCCATAAGCCCCCCCGACATCGACGAAGACCCGGTCAAGGGCGAATTGCCGCGCCCCTACTGCGCGCGGATGGCCCGCGAGAAGGTGGCCGCCGTTGAGGCGGGCGAGACAGATGTGGTGCTCTGTGCCGACACAACTGTTGCCCTTGGGCGCCGTATCTTGGGCAAACCCGCCGATGCGGACGAGGCACGGGCGTTCCTGATGGCCCTGTCGGGGCGTCGTCACCGGGTGATCACTGCCATCGCCGTGCGCAAGGGTGGGCGCATCTGGGAAAAGGACGTGGTCAGCACAGTGCGGATGAAGTCCCTGTCCGCATCCGAGATCGCCGCCTACATCGCCAGTGAGGACTGGCGCGGAAAGGCGGGGGGCTATGGTATCCAGGGGCCTGCTGGCGCGCTGATCCCTTGGATATCGGGGTCCTTTACAGGCATTGTCGGCCTGCCGCTGGCCGAGACGGCCGGAGTGCTTCAGGCCGCTGGATTGAAGGTGTGGGCATGAAGGGCCGTCAGATTTTTCTGGATCATGTTGGCGGGCGCGAGGCCTCGGCCTTGATGGAAGATGGCCGGTTGATCGATCTGCTTGTCGAGGGCGATCGCCCCCGCTCTGGTACGGTCTATTCCGCTGTGACGGACCGGCCCGTGGCCGGGCAGGGCGGGCTTTTCCTCAAAACGCCGGACGGGGTGGCCTACCTGCGCGGGGTCAAGGGGATTGGCGCCGGCGAGGTCCTGAAAGTGCAGGTGACAGGGTATGCAGAACCGGGCAAGGCCATTCCGGTCAGCCACAAGCTGTTGTTCAAAAGCCGCTACGCCATCGTCACAGCGGACGCACCGGGTTTGAACCTGTCGCGCAGCATCCGGGACGATGATGTGCGCGACGACCTGCTCGCGCTGGCGCATGACGGCATGGAAGGCAGTGAGATGGGGCTGATCCTGCGCTCTGCCGCTGCGGGCGCTGATCCGGACGAGGTGGGCGAGGATATCGCCGCAATGCGGGGGCTGGCGGAGTCTGTTTCGGGCGCCGCAGCAACAGGCCCAAAGGTGTTGGCCCGCGGCGATGGTCCGCACATTCTGGCCTGGCGCGATTGGGTTGAACCTGCAGACGTGGTGACGGATGCGGGCTGTTTCGAGGATCACGGCATACTGGATGCCATCGACAGCGCACGCGGCGCTGTTGTGCCGTTGGGGCCCCATGCGTCGATGTTCATTGAACCCACGCGCGCGCTTGTGGCCGTGGACGTCAACACCGGCGCCGATGGCTCTTTTGCCGCTGGCCTAAAGGCCAACATGGCCTGCGCCCGCGCCCTGTCCGCTGCTCTGAGGGTGCGTGGCCTTGGCGGTCAGGTGGTGCTTGATCTGGCGCCGATGCCCAAGAAGGAGCGACGGAGTTTCGAGGGAGTGCTGAGGGCCGCCTTTCGCGCGGACGACGTGGATACGGTTCTGGCCGGTTGGACACCGCTTGGCCATTACGAATTACAGCGCAAACGCGCCCGTCTGCCGCTGAGCGAGGTGCTGGCGTGAGCTGCCCCATTTGCCAACGCGATACCGTTGCCGCCTACCGGCCGTTTTGTTCGCGCCGCTGCGCGGATGTGGATCTGGCGCGCTGGATGAGTGGTGGTTACGCTATCCCGTCTGAACGGGAAGAAAATCAGGATGTCGACGACACAGAGGGCCCCACAACACACTAACGGTGCCTTGTTCAGAGCGGATGCGTTTTTTGTCTGTTTTTCTATGGACAGTGTTTGGCCGACGTCCTATCACGCGTCCACCCAGAAGGTCAGACCCTTCATCCCGTGCCCGGGTAGCTCAGGGGTAGAGCAGTGGATTGAAAATCCTCGTGTCGGTGGTTCGATTCCGCCCCCGGGCACCATAAAAATCAAGAACTTAGGTGGCGGCTAGTTGATCAGGTATGTTAATTGTCTCACTAAATTAGGGAACGTTATGCCGAAATCCCCGGGTTCCAAGCTGCGAAATTCAGGCCTTCGCCGCGTTCATGATGTATTGGTGGTCGCAGTTATGGTACTCATTCCAGTCGCCGGGGCTATTGCCAGCCTCGCCGAAGAGGATTGGACTTGGTTTGCGAGGTCCGGTTCCGGTTTGGTCGCAACTTCTATTTGGATGTTCTCGATAGCCTACTATTCGGACAGTCTTGTTGCCGTCCAATCGCTGTTGAAAAAAGGACCAGAGGAAAGCAAGGGCGCAAGGGAGGCCTTCGAGCGGCTTCAACAATCCGCAAACCATTACAGCATAGCGGCTGCCGGAGCCATCGTAGGAACTCTCAACTGGGGGTGCGGTGATTTAGTCGGCAAGCTCTTTTGATGTGCTTTGTGCAGGAGGCAAGGATTTGCACCTTGCATCGGTTTCCGCTCTCTTTTTATTAATGCAGAGCGGCTCTTCTGTGCACGCCTAGTACTTTGCCGATGATAAGACTGCTTAAGTTACACCGAAACGTTGAGTTCCCAACTTAAACGCGTAGTGGTTCACCCAAACATAACTCATTTCGCGTTGGCGGCCACTGCCGCTACTCCTGCATAGAGAACACAATTGATGATTACCTCACAGCAGGGCACTATCGCCTGTATGCATTCAGGCTTTGGTAGTGAGACCACCGTTTACAGAGGGACGCTAACCGGCACTTGGGGCAGCGCGATAGCCTGACAGGATCAGATCGTTTGAGAGCAACGCGGCAGGCGGGTGCTTTTGGACCAATCCGCCCATTGGTCAGATTGATCTATCATGGTTCAACCTCTATTTCACGTACGACCCGATCCATGGAGCTGCTCAATGTCAGATTACGTAATCCCTGCGCCGTCCGTCACGTCGATTCCGGTTGCATCCGGCGGCGCGTTTCCTGTGCGCCGGGTCTACTGTATCGGGCGCAACTACGCGGCGCATGCCATCGAGATGGGCCATGACCCGGACCGTGAGCCGCCGTTCTTTTTCCAGAAGAACCCGGACAATCTCGACACGTCCGGGGATTTTCCCTACCCGCCACATACGTCAGATGTGCATCACGAAGCGGAGTTGACGGTGGTGCTGAAGTCGGGCGGAAAAAACATCCCTGTCGAAAGCGCCATGGACCATGTCTATGGCTATGCCCTGTCTCTCGACATGACCCGCCGCGATCTTCAGGGAGAGATGAAAAAGGCGGGCCGGCCATGGGAAATCGGCAAAGCATTTGAACGCTCGGCACCCATTGGTCCGATCCATACGGTCGCGGACGTCGGTCATCTTGACGAAGGTGCGATCACGTTGAAAGTAAACGGAGAGCTGCGCCAGGAAGGCGATTTGAACCAGTTGATCTGGAAGACGCCTGAAATGATTTCCTACCTGTCGGAGTACTTTGAACTGGCCGCTGGCGACGTGATCATGACCGGGACGCCGTCCGGTGTCGGACCTGTGGTCAAGGGCGATGTGATGGAAGTCGCAGTTGCGCCACTTGGCAAGCTGACGGTCACGGTCACCTGAAGGTCGGCCGCCTGCGGCCCGGCGCCCTTCACCCCTAGATTTCGTCGAGGGGTGGTGCGTCCATAGACGCCAGTATCCGGCTGTAGACCGAATGCAAATGCTGTTTCATGCAGTCTGCAGCACGGTCGCGGTCCTTGTCCTCAATGGCCTGCACGATTTGGTCGTGTTCCAGAAAACTGGTATGGTCTCTGACCGGTTTCACGGTCTTGCGCGGTTGCCCCCAGACCATCGAACGGCGCACCACGTTGAGTGTTTCAAAGTAGTACAGGAACAGCTTGTTTTTTGCGCTTCGGGCAATGGCAAAGTGGAGTTTGTTGTCCCAAGCTTCGTAGCTGCGCCAGTCAGGCGCGTCATAGCAGCCTGCGGCGCATGTACGGATTTCTTCTCGGTCCGCAGGGGTGCTGTGTATCGCTGCAAGGCGCGCCAGTTCAGGTTCGATGGCAAGCCGAACGCTGGCAACATGGGTGGGGTTGACGAGTTCCCGCAGATACGCGACGTCGTCCAAATTCAAAACCGGGCGCTCACCTACAAATGTCCCACGGCCGACGTGGCGCCAGATCAGCCCGCGCGATTCGAGCCTTGCCAAAGCGCTGCGCAATTGATTGCGCGTCACATCAAGCTTTTCACACATCTCCCGCTCGGGCGGCAGCCGATCGTTGTGGGCATAGCCCTCAGCGGCGATCGTATCTCGGATACGTTGGACCAGAAGCTCGGTTTTCGACACGGGAATTCACCCAATTATGGAATTGGTCAGTTGATTTCAGGGGTTGCAACGCTCTTTGTCAAGACAGCGAGGGTGGAGGAACCAAGGCCGTTGCACAGGCGGTCTTGGGCATGTTCGCGCAAGAGGCATCTTTCCAGATGTCGTCCAGAGCGATCACGGGGGGAACCAGATGAAACTGGCGACGCTTTCAATCGGAGGTCAATCCTGCGCAGCGGTGGGGCTTGCGAACGGCACATGGCTGGACATCGGCAAGGCCGGTGGCGGCACGGACTGTGTTCAGGCAATCATAGACTCGGGTGACACTGCTGCAATCAGCGCAATCGCTGCCCAAGCCGAAGCGGGCGAACATGCCGTCGCGGTCGTCTCTGCCCCTGAATTTCTGGCGCCGATACCTGCACCGCGCAAAAACGTATTCTGCGTCGGGCGCAACTACGCGGCGCACATTGCCGAAGGGGACCGCGCGCAAAAGCAAAATGTCGGCGTCACGGAACACCCCGTATACTTCACCAAACCGTCGACCTCGATTATTGCACCGGGGGGGGATGTGTTGCTGTTTCCACAGGTTTCCACCTCCATCGACTACGAAGTCGAACTGGCTGTCATCATCGGTAAGCCGGGTCGAAACATTGCCAAAGAGGCCGCCTTTGACCACGTCTTTGGCTATACGATCCTGAATGACATCACGGCGCGGGATATCCAGCGGCGCCACGGCGGTCAGTATTTCAAAGGCAAGGGGCTTGATGGGTCCTGTCCGCTTGGACCGTGGATCGTGACTGCGGATGCGATCAGCGACCCGCACAACTTGTCCATCAGTCTGACAGTGAATGGCGAGCAGCGCCAGGACGGCAGCACCGCTGACATGATCTTTGATATTCCAACGCTCATTGCATCCCTATCGGAGGGAATGACGCTGGAACCCGGTGACATCATCGCCACCGGCACACCGTCTGGTGTGGGATACGCGATGGATCCACCCCAGTTTCTGACCGCTGGTGACACCGTCATCTGCACAATCTCGGAAATCGGGGACCTGAGAAACTCTGTCCGCGTCGCCTGAGATTGGCCGCGCTTTAGAAACAGAGACCTCAACCTGACGTAAACCAAGGGAGGAGACCCAAATGAAAACCAGAAGAACATTTACAAAACTTCTTGCCGTGATCCCCGTGGCTGGCCTTTTGAGCACGGCGGCGTTCGCGCAAGACCTGCGCGACATCACCTTTGTCCAGCCAAGCCCGTCGGCCATCAACTCTTTCCCGGTCTTTGTGGCGATCGGCGAAGGCTTCTTTGCGGACGAAGGCCTCAACGTCACTGTCGAGGCGATCAACGGCTCAGGCGCTGTTATTCAGGCCCTGTCTGCCGGTCAGGCCCAGTTTGGTCGTCCCGGTCCCGGCCCAATTCTCGCGGCGCGGTCCCGCGGTGTCGACGTCGTCCACATCTATAACGTGGCGGCCCGCAGCAACTTCGGGATTGCGGTGCAGGAAGGTTCCGACATCCAGAACATCGAAGATTTGCGGGGCCAGGTCATCGGCACCGGTACCGCTGATGGTGCGGAAGTGGGCTTTGCCCGCAACGTGATGTCCAGCGCGGGCATGACCGCCGGTACCGACTACGAATTCCTGACCGTGGGCGACGGTGGTCCGGCAACGGCGGCCTTTCTGAATGAAGAGATTGTCGCCTACTCTGCCTCTACTGCGGACACGGCGATCCTGAATCAGCGTGGCATGGCTGTGCGCGATATCACACCTGCCGAGTTTGGCCGGTTCTTTGGCAACGGCATTGCGACGATGGCCGACACAATCGCGAATGATCGTGAGCTTGTCGAAGCCTGGAGCCGCGCGTTCGCGAAAGGCCACGCCTTTGCACTGGATGACGCCAATCGCGAGGCCGTGCTGAAGCACCTTGCAGACGGCAACCCGCAGGAAGGTGAGGACAAGGAGTTCCAATCCGCACTGTTTGACGCGGTGCGCTCCAAGACCATTTCGACAAGTCCGGAAAACGGCCTGGGATGGTACCCGGCAGAAGTCTGGGCCGAGTGGCAGGACGCATTGGTCACTGGTGGTGAGATTTCAGAGCCGCTCGATGATCTCAGCGCGGCATGGACCAATGAGTTCGCTGCGATCGGAAACGCGGCCGTCGGCGAATGACGTTGAGCGAAGCCAAAACACAGACCGACGCACCTTTGGGTGCGCCGGTTTACGAACTGAACAGGGTCAGCAAGACCTATGCGCGCAATCTCGTGGTCGCCCTGCAGGACGTCGACCTGACCCTGCGCAAGGGCAGCTTTACCTCTGTGATCGGCTCAAGCGGCTGTGGCAAATCCACGTTGCTCAAGATCATGGCCGGTCTGATTCCGCCCACGAAGGGGCGCGTTGTCCTGCAAGGCAAGCCCGTGACCGGCCCGCGCCGTGACATTGGCATGATGTTCCAGCAAGCGACGCTTTTCCCCTGGAAGACGGCCGTTGAGAACATCGTTCTTCCCATCGAAATTCGAGACGGCAAAGCCGCCGCCAAAGCCGCGATGGAAAAAGCCTATGAGCTTTTGGACATTGTCGGGCTGAAGGGCTTTGAAAACGTCTTTCCCAAAGAGTTGTCGGGCGGCATGGCGCAGCGCGCCTCCATCTGCCGCATGTTAATCACCGAACCAGCCGTTTTGCTGCTGGATGAACCGTTCAGCGCTCTGGACGAATTGTCGCGTGACATGATGAACATGGAACTGCAGCGCATTTGCCTGGAACAGGAGGCAACGGCCTTCCTTGTGACTCACTCCATTCAGGAGGCCGTCATTCTGTCGGACGAGATCGTGGTGATGAAACCGCGACCGGGCCGCGTGTCCGAGATCGTCAAGGTTGATCTGCCGCGCCCGCGCAGGCTGGACATGATGACCACGCCAAAATTCGGTGAGATCGTCGAATACATTCGTACCCAACTGGACAAGGGAGAAGACATGTGACCGATCTGACCAGCGACCCGTCGTCCAAGAACTCCAACGACACGCTTGAAGATACCGTCTGGGTTCAGGAAGTCGCATTCATCGACTCTGTCCCCCGCTGGATCGCGATGACCTTCGTGTTTGTCGTCTTCATCGGCACATGGCATTTCGTGACGGCCCTTGGCCTTGTATCTCCGATCATCTTGCCAACGCCTCTGGAAACTTTCCAGGACATGATCTTTGTCGGCACCAACCTTGCAACAGGCGGCTACATGCTGACGGCGCTGTGGATCACCATCCTCGAAGTCATTTACGGCTTTGCCCTGGCCATCGCGATTGGCTTTACCCTTGGCGTTCTGGTCGGCGAGACCGCCTTTGGCGAAAAGGCCCTGATGCCATATCTGGTCGCCATCGACACAATGCCCAAAGTGGCATTTGCCCCCTTGTTCGTGGCCTGGCTCGGTTTTGGGATCGAATCCAAGGTCGCGCTTGCCGCCTTTATCGCGACCTTTCCGATTGTGGTCGGCACCGCCGCCGGACTGCATGCCGCTGACGAAAACGCCCGGATGCTGTTCAAAACGATGGGGGCCAGCCGGATGCAAACCCTGATCAAAATGAAACTGCCTTCCGGGCTGCCGCAGATTTTTACGGGTCTGAAGATTGGCGCAGTGGGCGTGATGGCGGGTGCGATTACCGGCGAATTCCTTGGTGGGGGCAAAGGGTTTGGTGAGTTGATCCGCGTCGCGGCCTCGCAGCTCAACACCCCGCGCGTGTTCTCGTTGATCCTGTATCTCAGCCTTGTGGGGCTGGCGCTTTATCTTCTTGTCCAGCTTGTGCAGCGCAAAGTGGTGTTCTGGCACGAAGAGCGGGTCGGGTCCTACGATGGCTGACACCGCACCGGTTCGGCCCGATGCGTTGCGCGATTTTGTTGCGACGGCCCTGGGCTCTCAACGCGTGCCCGAGGCGGACGCGGTCAAGGTCGCAACCCTGATGGTTGAGGCGGATATGTACGGGTATGCGACGCATGGCGTGTTCCGCTTGCGCCAGTACATGGCGCGTTTGGCCGGTGGTGGTTGCAACCCGACGCCCGACATTTCGGTCGCCCACGAAACGGCTGCAACTGCCGTCATTGACGGTGACGATGGTCTGGGTCATCTCGCGATGGCGGCCGCCCGCGACCTTGCAATGCGCAAGGCGCGCGAGGCCGGGATTGGCTGGGTCGGAGTGCGGCGGGGCAATCACGCAGGGCCGCTGGCTCTTTACGTCCGCCCTCAGGCCGAAGCAGGCCTGTTGGGCATGTCGGCCTCTGTGGGCAGCGCAAATCACGTGCCACCTTATGGCGGCTCCGATCTGCTTTTGGGCACCAATCCGATTGCCTTTTCCGCCCCGTCCGACGGGGCCGACCCATTTGTCTTCGACATGGCGACGACCGTGGCGGCGATGGGCAAAATCAAGACGTTGTTGCAACAGGGCGACCCCATGCCCGAAGGCTGGATGGTTGGGCGCGATGGCAAGCCCCTCACCGATCCCGCGCGTAAGTCCGAAGGATTTCTGCTGCCGATCGGTGGCCCCAAGGGATTTGGACTGTCGGTGGCCATTGGCCTTATGGCCGGTGTTCTCAACGATGCGGCGTTTGGGTCGGATGTGGTTGATTTCACAAACGACACAACATCCTCGACGAACACCGGACAGTTCGTGATGGCACTTGATCCCGCAGCGTTCGGTATTGCCGATTTCGGATCCCGCGCTGAACGGGTGTTTGACGAGATGCGCGCCTCATCGCCCTTGCCGGGCCACGACCCGGTTCGGCTGCCCGGCGAAGGCAAGGCGGCAGCGGCCAAAGCGCGTCTGGACAACGGCCTTGACCTGAAACCAGCGTTACGCCGCGATCTCGATTTGCTGCGAACGGAATACGGTTTCGACGCATCTTTTTCCTGATCGGCACCGATGCGCGATACCTTGACCGCGCGCCCGATCAGCGCCGCTAGGACTGCGCTATGTGTTGCGTCAGATAGCGGTAAATCTCGTCTTTGAGGCGCATCCGTTCCTTGCGCATCTCGACCAGATGATCGTCCGAGGTGGGTTCGACATCCGTCTCTGCCCGATGCACGGCCCGGTTGATCGTGTGATAGGCGTCGCTCATCTTGATGAAATGGGCATCCTTCTGGCGCAAGTCGTGCATGAGTGCGGTGTGTTCCGGAAACTCGTCGGCAAGTTCGTGGGGTGTGTGGGACATGTATTGGCCTTCTTTGTTGGCTTAACTGGTTGCCTTGCGCGTTTGCGGGTGCAGGGACGTGGCAAGAATATGATCGGAGTTTTGCACCACGTGGTTGGCATGCAGAACGATCAACGGGTCGGGCGGGGCCGCGACCGCGCTGTCTTTGTCCGGATAGTCTAACTGCGAAAGAAAGTGCTTCATGCAGTTGAGGCGCGCCCGCTTCTTGTCGTTGGATCGGATGACCGTCCACGGCGCATCGGCGGTGTCGGTGTAAAAGAACATCGCCTCCTTGGCTTCGGTATAGTCATCCCAGCGTTCAATACTCGCACGATCAATGGGCGAAAGCTTCCAGCGTTTGAGCGGGTCGGTTTCGCGTGAGGCAAAGCGGCGGCGTTGTTCGTCCTGCGTGACCGAGAACCAGTATTTGAACAGTTTGATGCCTGACCGGGTCAGCATGCGTTCGAACTCCGGGGTCTGGCGCATGAATTCGAGGTATTCGTTGGGCGCGCAAAACTCCATGACGCGTTCCACCCCGGCACGATTGTACCAGGACCGGTCATACAAGACGATCTCACCTGTTGTGGGCAGGTGTTTGATATATCTTTGGAAAAACCATTGCCCGCGCTCTTCTTCGGTTGGTTTGTTCAGTGCCACAACACGTGCGTCGCGCGGGTTCAGGTGCTCCATGAACCGTTTGATCGTACCGCCTTTGCCGGCGGCGTCGCGCCCTTCGAACAGCATCACAAACTTCTGCCCAGTTTCCGCAACCCAGTGCTGCACTTTGAGAAGTTCGACCTGAAGGGCGGCCTTTTCGGCCTCGTAGTCCTCGCGCCTGATCTTGCTGGGGTAGGGGTAGTCTCCTTGCTCAAACCCTATGATCTCCTCTGTGTGCGAGGCTGCGGTCGAATTGGCGTTTTCTGTGACTTTGTCGAGCATGAGATGTCCTTTCCGATGGAAAGGACCCTAGGGGCTGATGCCCCGTGCCGCCTTGATATGTGTCAACCGAGGGGGCGAACGCGGCATGGTCTGCACAGGCAGGTACATGAAAAAGCCCGCAGGATGACCTGCGGGCGATGTGTTCAAAAAGGCGGCGGGATCAGAGCCCGGGATACATCGGATAGCGCGCGCATAGGGCGCCTACCTCTGCTTTGACCTTCTCCTCGACGGCGCCGTTGCCCTCTTCGCCATTTGCGGCCAGTCCATCGACCACTTCGATGATCCAGTCGCCAATCTGGCGGAACTCCGCCTCTCCAAAGCCGCGCGTCGTGCCTGCAGGGCTGCCAAGGCGGATGCCGGACGTGATCGTCGGTTTTTCGTCGTCAAAGGGCACGCCGTTCTTGTTGCATGTGATGTGGGCGCGGCCCAGTGCCTTTTCCGTGGCGTTCCCTTTCACCCCCTTGGGGCGCAGATCAACCAGCATCACGTGGGTGTCGGTGCCGTGGGTGACTGTGTCCAACCCGCCTTTGTGCAGCTGATCAGCCAGCGCCTGCGCGTTTCTGATGACCTGTTGCTGATAAAGCTTGAAGGACGGATCGAGCGCCTCGCCAAAGGCCACGGCCTTGGCGGCGATCACGTGCATCAACGGCCCGCCCTGAATGCCGGGGAAGATGGCGGAGTTGAACTTCTTCGCCAGTGCTTCGTCATTGGTGAGGATCATGCCGCCGCGTGGTCCGCGCAGTGTCTTGTGCGTGGTGGTTGTGGCCACGTGCACATGCGGGAACGGGTTGGGGTATTCGCCTGCCGCGATGAGGCCGGCGAAGTGTGCCACGTCAGCCAGAACCCATGCACCAACCTTGTTGGCGATCTCGCGGATGCGGGCAAAGTCGATGACGCGCGGGATCGCAGAGCCACCGGCGATGATCATCTGGGGTTTGTGCTCCAGCGCCAGCGCTTCGATCTGGTCATAGTCGATGTCGAGTGTATCTCGGCGAACGCCGTATTGCACAGCGTTGAACCACTTGCCCGACTGGTTCGGCTTGGCCCCGTGCGTCAGGTGCCCACCGGCGTCCAGAGACATGCCAAGGATCGTATCACCGGGCTGCAACAACGCCTGAAATACGCCCTGGTTGGCCTGCGAGCCCGAGTTCGGCTGCACATTGGCAAATCCGCAGTCAAACAGCTGCTTGGCGCGCTCAATGGCAAGGTTTTCTGCCACGTCCACGAACTGGCAGCCACCATAGTAGCGCCGGCCCGGATACCCTTCGGCATACTTGTTGGTCATCACGGACCCTTGCGCCTCGAGCACGGCAGCGGACACGATATTTTCGGATGCGATCAGTTCGATCTCGTCGCGCTGGCGCCCAAGCTCATCGCGGATTGAGCCAAACAGCTCTGGATCGCGCTCGGCAAGGGATTGGGTAAAGAAACCGTCGGTGCGATGGGGCGCGTTCATGGGCACTCTCCTGATGATCTGCGAGTCGGGTTGAATTTAGACCGTTTCCTATCGGAAACCATGCCGGGCGCAAAGGATGTAAAGCGACGAATCCCGCGCGATCGGCGGCAATGCTGGTAAGGGGCGAAAATATATGGTTCTTTCGGCACGAAGACGCCACCATAGGAAACGCCCATGTCGCTGAAAATCGCCTTTGCTTCCAGCGGCGCACCCGTGGCGCAGTCAGCCAGGGCCGCTCTTGTGAAGCGGTATGGTGATGTAAGTCCCGACAATGCCGATGTGATCGTAGCCTTGGGCGGAGATGGATTCATGCTGCAAACCTTGCATGGCTCGCAGCATCTGAATGCGCCTGTGTACGGGATGAACCGCGGTACAATCGGCTTTTTGATGAACGAATATGGCGAGGCAGATCTGGAAGCCCGCCTTGATGGGGCCGAAGAGGCGCTGCTGAACCCGTTGACCATGACGGCCCGCGACATGGAGGGCAACGAACACAAGGCCCTGGCCATAAACGAGGTGTCATTGCTGCGTGCGGGGCCTCAGGCAGCCAAACTGCGGATTTCGGTGGACGGGCGCCTGCGCATGGATGAATTGGTCTGTGACGGGGCATTGGTCGCGACACCTGCCGGGTCCACGGCCTACAATTACTCGGCGCACGGGCCTGTCCTGCCCATCGGATCTGACGTGCTTGCGCTGACGGCAGTGGCCGCGTTCCGTCCACGGCGATGGCGCGGGGCGTTGCTGCCCAAAATGGCGCAGGTGCGCTTTGAAGTGCTGGAGCCCGAAAAGCGACCCGTGATGGCCGAAGCGGACTCGCGCGCCATCCGCAATGTGGTGTCCGTTGAAATCCAGTCCGAACCGGCCGTGGTCCACCGCATCCTCTTTGATCCGGGTCACGGGTTGGAGGAGCGGCTGATTTCGGAGCAGTTCACGTGACCCTGCGCGACCCGGTTCCACGCGTGCTGTGCACTGATTGCGGGGTGTCGCGGATGGCGGATCCGTCTGCATGCGGAACCGCCTGCCAGTTCATCAAACCGGACTATCCCAGACTGGAGCGCGCCGTGCATGGGCGTGCACGTGGCGCGGGGGACGAGCTGTTTTTCGGCCCCTTTCAGGCGATGTACCGTGCGGCAATGGTTGCACCGAAGGATGGCGCTCAGTGGACGGGGATCACAACCGCGCTGGCGGCCGACCTGCTGGAGAAGGGACAGGTTGATGCCGTGCTCACCATGGTTCCGGACGCACAGGACCGCTGGAAGCCGCAGCCCGCTTTGATCACGGACGCAAACGACATGGCCCGCGCCCGTGGTATGCGCATGGGATACGCCCCACTGCTTGCGCTTTTGGAGGAGGCACAAGACCGTGGGTTCAAACGCCTCGCCGTGATCGGCATTCCCTGCCAGATCTATGCACTGCGCAAGCTCGAAGCATCGCTCGGCCTGGAGCGTCTCTATGTCATTGGCACACCCTGCTCGGACAACACCACGACCGAAAATTTCCATCGGTTCCTCGCACTGCTCGACGAAAATCCGGACGACATCACCTATCTTGAGTTTCGCGCCGACTACCGTGTCGAGTTGCGCTTTGCCGATGGGCGACACCGGCTGATCCCGTTTCTGAAACTGCCCATCTCCGACCTGCCGCCAGACTTTTTTCCGCTGACGTGCAAGACATGCGTGGACTACACCAATGTGCTTGCAGACATCACAGTAGGCTACATGGCGGGCGAGGGTGAGCAGTGGCTTCTTGTGCGCAACACGAAAGGCGCGGAAATGCTGGCGGGGCTGGGTGCGCGCATCATGCTCAGCGCTCCGGGATCGAAAGGAAGGCGGGCTGCTGCCGTCAAGGGGTTCATCGCCAACACGGCCCGCGCTGCGGGGGGGCTGCCCCTCAGACGCATGCCCGATTGGGTGCGTCCCATCGTCAGTTGGCTACAACCGCGCACCGGTCCGCGCGGGCTCGAATTCGCTCGCACGCGGGTCGAGATGAAAGCGGCGGAAACCATCCTTCACCTGCGCCACGCTTTACCAGCCAAAATGAAGAATATGATCCCAAATCACGTCTGGCACATCGCCAAGCCCTATGGGTTGACCCCGAGGGACAATGAAAAACCATCTGTTTCTTCTGACTGAAAATACCACGGGGGAGGGTGCGTGAGCACCCGGGGGCAGAGCCCCTTTGGACCAAACGGGCGTATGGACCGTAAGGCGCATCCTGATGCGCCCTAGCTTTGCGGATCCAGATATCTGCGCGCTATGCCCGCCGCCTGTTCCAAATCAAGAACCGGCGGCAACAGGGTCAGCATCCTGCCGTCCGCATCCAACAGATGCACGAAACTGCCATGGGCATAGACCCAGCCGTATTCCGGATCCTCGAACAAGGGCGTGACGTCGACGGCAAAGGCATCATATGCCGCTTGCAGGGCACCCTGTTCTCCGGTCAACCCGATGAAGTCGGGATGGATGTCGGCCAGCGGCGCACCCATGGTTTCGACCCGGTCCTGATCGGGGGCGACTGTGATCATCACCGGCGTCACTTCAACCCCGTCTTTGGCCAGCACATCCACCACTTGTGCCATCAGGGGCAGGGCAGCCGAGCAGATGTTCAGGCAATTGGCATAGCCGAAAAACACCAGTTGCGCGCGGCCCCCGGGATCAACCTCGGTGCGCACGTCCCCATACTGATTGACGAGTGTGTAGGGTCCGCCAATATTGACGGGAAAAGGGCTTTGCCCAAAGGCTGGCAACGCAGCACAACACAACGCGGCAAGCAGAACACGCATGGCTCAGAAGTTCTCTTCGATATAGGTCTGATCAACGGCCAGCCCGAGCCCCAGATACCCTTCGGTTTCGACGATGCTGTTCACCCGTGGGTCGCGGCGGAACCACGGGCCCTTGCCCTTGGCCTCCGGGTGGTTTTTGGCCCACACCTTGGTCCATTGATTGGCTTTTATCTTGTCCGCATCCGCCGCTTTGATCGTTTGAAGCAGATAGACGTTGTTGGCTCCAAGCTCTGGATCATCCAGCATCAGGCCATCGACAGTAACGACCTGCCCACAGAAAGGTGCCAGTTCCACGGCCGCACCGGTAAAGGCGGGCTGGCTGTTTTTCATGGGCAGTACCAGAACATCATCGGCTGTGCGCACCAGGCCCAGTTGCCGTCTGCCTGCCCCGCAGTCTTCCGGGCAATCCCCGGTCAACGTGCACAGAACATCGACGACTTCAGCCTCGAATTTGGCCG
>JBCBDZ010000062.1:0-15628 GCA_038529225.1 Pseudomonadota bacterium
TGGGGAGAACAAGCGCCAACGCGACTGATCGCACGGGGTTGTTGACGGACCAGCGCAACGAGGCTGCGAAGGCGCGCGCGAGTGCCCCGCCCCGGATCCCGCCACGTGTGCCGTTGGCGGGCAACAGGTGTCCGGCGATCGCCGGGGTCAGCGTGACGGCCACGACAAAGGACCAGCCCAGCATGATCACGACCGCGATTGCAATCGAGCCGACGAAGTCACCTGCAGGCCCGGGCAGCAGAATCAGCGGGGTAAAGGACAGCGCGGTGGTGACCGTCGACGCCAGCAGAGGTGCGAACAGCCTCTTGACGGCGCTGCCCGCCGCCTGCATCCGCGTCAGCCCTTTTTGCAAGCGTTGGCCGACTTCGTCCGTCATCACGATGCCCGCATCAACCAGCAGACCAAGGGCCACGATGAGGCCGGTGACGGACATCTGGTGAATGGCCAGTCCGATGAAGTTCATGGTGAACAGGGTCGCAAGTGTCACGACCGGCAGGATCAGCGCCACGATCATGGCTGAGCGCAGTCCAAGGGTCAGCAACAGCACGCCCACAACAAGGCTGACACCGATGGCCATGTTGATCCCGACTTCGGTCAGGCGGTCGGCGGTGTAGCGGCTTTGATCAAAGGTCAGGTCCAGCTGTATGCCGATGGGCATCTGCGCTTGGTAGGCTTCGATTTCGTCGCGGACAAAGCCGGACCAGACATCGACCTGCAGTCCGGACTCCAGTTTTGCACCCACGAGGACTGCGGGCTTGCCGTTGTAGATGGCAAGTTCGGTGTGGGGCAGGCGCGGCCCGCGTGTAATCTCGGCCACCTGCGACAGGTAGGTGACTGCGCCGGTGTCCGAGCGGCGGATCACGATGTCGCCCAAACGGTCCAGCGTTTCGACTTCACCTGCGACGGACACCAGCAGGTCAGACCCCGCCGGGCGCACGCGACCCGCCGGCCCCTTGGCATCCCCGCTCGCGATGGCACGGCTGATGTCGCTGGCGGTCAGTCCGAGAGCGGCGGTGGCGGTCGGGTCAAGCGTGATCAGCACTTCGTCTTCGGGCGCGCCGAACAGCTCGACCAGTTCGGTGCCGGGAATGTTGCGCAGGTCCTGGGCCAGATCGCGGGCGTAGCGACCAAGGATGGTGGTGGGCACGCCGGGCTCTGCCGACAGGGCGGCGATGGCGGCAAAGGCGCTGCCGCCTTCGGTGTCAAACTCCGGCTCAAACGCATCGGCGGGCAGGGTGGGGGAGAGGGCCACAAGGTCATCGCGGATTTCGGCCCAGACCTCTTCGATGCGGGTGTCAGCGACAGTGACGCCCAGTTCGACCGAAATGATTGAGATGCCAGTCGCGGATGTGCTTTCGATCACATCCACTTCGGCCACTTCGCGCAGCAGGTCTTCGATCGGTTGGGTCACCAGTGCTTCGACGCGGGCCGGATCTGCGCCCGGGATCTGGGTTGTGACGGTGCCGAAAAGGTTCGTGATTGTCGGGTCTTCCTGCCGCCCAATGGCCAGCAGGGATGCAAGGCCCGCCGCGATGATGACCAGCAGGGCCAGCGCGACAATGCGGGGTTGGCGGAAGGTGAGGGTTTCCATCACCCTGCTCCTGCCAGTTGCACGCGGTCGCCGGGGACAAGGCGGTGGGTGCCATGGGGAACGATCAACGGCTCACCTGTCAGCGTGCCACGGACATACGCCCTGTCTCCTTCGATTTGCAACACTTCGACCGCAGCCGCGCGCGCAATCGCAAAGCCGTCTGTTTCCGGTTCCAGCACCAGCACCGTCCAAAGCCCGCGCACACCGTCCTGCAAGGCAGACAGCGGGACCGCATAACCGGGTTGCGCGAGCGAGGTCTGGACACTCAATGTGCCGGCGGCAAGGTAGACGGGTGCGTCAGTTTCCACTTCGAACAGGGCGGTTCGGGTGCGTGTCTGGGCGTCCAGATCGGGCCGAAACCCTATGAAACGTGCGGCATACTCGGTCCCGTCAAGGGTGATCGTCGCGGGATGATCGGCGAGCGTGTTTGCAAGTTTGGGGTCAATGCCGACCCGGAACAGCGGCGCGGCGGCCTGCCTGATGTCGAGCACAGGTGCGCCGATGGACATGATCGCGCCCGGATCGACGTGACGTGCGCCGATCGTGCCGTCAAAAGGCGCTGTCAGTTCGGTTTGGTTCAGCTGCACCTCGACCTGAGTGATGGCCGCGTCAACCTCGGCCATCTGAGCCTCAATCGCTGTCAAGCCAAGGGCGACATTGTCCACTGCCTGATCCGAGGCAAAACCGCGATTGCGCAACTCGGTCTGGCGCTGGGTGGTGCGGCGGGACAGTTCTGCCTGCGCCTCCAACCTGTCGCGGGACGCGATGAGACGCGACCGTTCAGTCATCAGGATGCGCGTGTCGAGCTTTGCGATGACGTCTCCCGCCTTGACGCGGTCGCCTTCATCCACTGTGAGGACGTTGAGGCGACCGCCCTGCTCGAACCCGAGGGAGACTGTCTGGGCTGCTTCGATCTGACCGTAGAACCGGCGGGTCACTGGCATCCGTTCTGTGGGTGAGATGCGCAGTGCATCTACGGTGGTGGTTGGCGCGGCGGGCGGAGCGTCCACAGCCGAAGCGCGCGTGGCAAGGGTTGCACTGGCCAGCCAGACTGCACCAGCTGCCATCGCAATGACCGACACCGTTCCTGTCAGCGTTGCGAAACTGCGCAAGGCACGCTTCCAAAGGGGCGCTTTGCGTGTATCCTCAGGGCGTCTTTGGGTCATGGTGTCATTCCTTGACTCGAAGTGAGTGGCGCTTACTTGCTGTTCTAACGCATATGTAATAGATACTTACTTTGGCAAGGGCATGAGGCAAAAAAAGTTGGAGCAGGACGTGGAGACAATCCCCCGCACGCAGTATCACCACGGTGACTTGCGCGCGCATCTTGTTGAAACTGTTCGCATTCTTGTCGAAGAGAAGGGTGCTGACGGTTTTTCCATTTCCGAGGCGGCGCGCCGTGCGGGCGTCAGCTCCGCGGCACCTTACAAACATTTTTCGGATCGCGGACAGATTGTGCGTGCGGTTGCTTTGGCGGGAATCGACCGGATGCGGGACCAGATGGATGCCGCCGCCAAGGCGGCAACGGGCGATCCCCTTGCGCCGATCATGGCGCTGGGCCTGTGTTACGCCAACTTTGCCCGCACCGAACAGGGGGTGTTTCGCCTGATGTTCGGCCTGACCAAGGGGCATGAAGAAGACCCGGAAATGCAGGCGCATGGCGAGGCATGTTTCGATGTGGTCAAACGGGAGGTGCGCGCCTTTATGGGTGACGGCCCGCCGGATCAGGAGATCGAGCGGCGATCCTACATGCTGCACATGTTTGTGCATGGCCACGCGTTTCTAGAGATCGACGGCAAGCATGATCTGGACTTGGATGCCGGCCAAGAGGCCATGTTGATGGCCGATATCGCGCGTCGGATCATGCAGGATTGAACATCGACTCCAATTGGTATACTAATGTATACTGAAAATCAGGGAGATCAGAGATGAAAGACACCTACACCGATTGTCTGACCGTTGCGCGCACGGAACTGGCCACGGCGCAGCGCCTTTTGGCCGCTGAAATCAGCACCTATCCCACCCCCATTTCAGGCTGTGATGCGCAGTTCAATCATCTGCTGGCCGAACGGGTCCGCATTGCAGATGCGCTGGCGCAACTGGATGCCTCTGTCTTTGTGCCGACACCGCGCATGCCCAGCCCCGCAGATCGGATGGAGAGCCGGTGAAGGTTCATATTCTGGACGACTGGTTCGACACGTTACGGACTTTACCGTGTTTTTCCAAACTGGCGGGCCACGATGTGACGGTGTGGACAGATCACGAGCCGGACCCGGCCAAACTGGCGGTGCGTGTTGCGGATGCGGAATGCCTTGTCCTGTTTCGGGAGCGTACCAAAATCGGTGCGGACCTGCTTGACCGTCTGGAGGGGCTGAAGCTGATCAGTCAGCGCAGCGTCTATCCCCACGTGGATGTACCTGCCTGCACGGCCAACGGGGTTCTGCTGTGCTCGAACATGCACGCGGGTGCGCCGTCTTATGCTGCTGCCGAGATGACGCTGGCGCTGATGCTCGCCCACTACCGCCAGATCCCGCAACAGGCGGCCTCGCTCAAGGACGGGCAGTGGCAGATGGGGGTGGGACGGACGTTGCGGGGGCGCACTTTGGGTCTTTTTGGCTATGGCCGGATTGCAGGCGCCGTCGCGGTTTATGCCAAGGCCCTGGGAATGAACGTGCAATGGTGGGGATCAGACGGGGGCCGCGCGCGGGCCGCCGCAGATGGAGAGACCGTACCGGACAGCCGCGAGGCTTTTTTTGCGACGTCGGATATCGTCAGCCTGCACGTGCGACTGAAGCCGGACACCCGCGGGTTGATCACCGAGCAGGACCTCGCGTCGATGCGGCCGCGCGCACTGCTGGTCAACACCTCGCGTTCGGGGTTGATCGCGCCGGGTGTGCTTGAGGCCGAGATCGCGCGTGGGCGCATCCACGCCGCCGTGGACGTCTATGACAGCGAACCGATGAAGGACACGAAAAACATCCTTGCCACGCATCCCAACGTGCTCGCGACCCCGCATATCGGCTTTGTCACCGAAGACGAGTTTGACCTGCAGTTTTCGGACATTTTTGATCAGGTCACCGCCTATGCCAACGGTGCGCCGATCCACATGATCAATCCTGAGGTGCTTTGAAGGCGCGTGCAAAAAGCGGCGCGCCCAGGATCACGACGAACAGGCGCAAGACATGGTGCGCGATGACAAAGGCCACGTCCGCCCCGACGATCAGCGCAAGGACCGTCAGTTCCGCCTGTCCGCCGGGCGCGAATGCCAGCAGGGCGTCCATGCCCCCGGCGAGATCCATCAGGTAGATCCCTTCGACAAAGATCAGGGTCAGCACGATCAGGATGCCGCAAAACCCCAGGCCCGCCGTCAGGTCGCGGCGCATTTCCTGTATGGTGATGCCCGTGTACTTCATCCCCACGCCCATCCCGATAAAGAATTGCGCGGCCCAGATCGCCTCGACCGGGGGGCGGTGGTGCAAGAGGCCTGTGAGTGCGCAGATGGCAGCCACGATCAAAGGCCCGAGGATGGCGGCCCCGAACATGCCGATCCACTTTGCCCCTTGCCAGCCGATCACCGCGCAGGCGACCATCAGCAGCAACTGATTGACCGGTACACTGGTTGCAGGCGCACCGGGCGGATTGCTGAGGTCTGCGTCCCACAGCCCTTGCAGGATGAACGGCAGCGCCACCACGATCACCAGCACCCGGGTGGCGTGGATCAGTGACAGGGCGCGTGGGTTGCCGCCTGCCTCTTCCCCGAACACCAGCATATCCTGCAGGCCACCCGGCATGGTCGAGTAGTAGCTGGTCGCAAAGTCGTACCCCCAGAGCCGCTGAAAATAGGGTACTCCGATCACCCCGATGAGCAACACCATGACCGGGATCAGCATCAGCGTGGGCCACATCTGCGCCATTGAGACCAGCACAAGCGGTGTGAACGTGGCCCCGACGGCAAGGCCGAGGATCGTCCGCATCCCTTCGTTGAGCGGTTTGATCCCGTTCATCCTGACGCCCGACAGTGCGGCAATCAGGCAGGCCGCTATTGGTCCAAGCAGCCACGGCAGGGGCAGGGCGGCGGCGTGGAACACCGCGACACCCACGGCAGCAATGGCAAAGGTCAATGCGGTGCGGATCACTGCGCCAGAACCTTGAGACGGTGGACCAGAGAGGTTTGTAAATGCGTTTCGGCCGCCGCGCCCGCCCCTTTGACGTCCCCTGCGGCAATGGCATCAAGGATGGCGGAGTGCTGCGTGCTGACCTCGGCAATCCGCGCGGGGTCATCAAGGGTCGTCGGCCCGAGCAGCATCAAGGCGTTGTTGAGCGCGCGCGCAGCCTCCAGCAGGAAACGGTTGCGGGTGGCAAGGTAAATGCCACGGTGAAAGTCCTGGTTGAGCGCGGCCGCCTCGGTGGGATCACTGGCGGCAAGCGTCGTGTTGAGCTCCCGGAGTGCTGCAATTTCTGCGGGGCCCGCATGCTTGGCCGCCATCTCGGCGGCGGTGCGTTCCAGCACAGTGCGCATCTCGTACAGTTCCACCAGTTCGCCGTGGCTCAACTGGCGGATGATGGCGCCAAGGCGCGGGCGGTGCTCGACTATTCCGTCTGCTTCCAGCCTGCGCAGGGCTTCGCGCACGGGCGTGCGTGACAGGTTCAGCCGGCTGGCTACATCCGTTTCCCGTAGCCTGTCACCGGGGGCAAACCCGCCCGCGCGGATGGCGGCAAGCAGTTTGGCATAGGCAGCTTCGCCCTGGCTCATATCAGATGTTGTCATGGCAGGTTCCCGCGTTTGTATCCGCTTGGATACATGGGCAGGTTAAAGGGCCGGGTGCGCGCTGTCAAAGCAAAGGCTAATAGTCTTTTTCGATAAAGATCCCAAGGCCCGTATTGCTGTCGGATGCGACGCTGCCGCGCACTGTCACATTCGGGCTCAGATCGATGTTGAGAGAGACTTCGGGCCCATCTTCACCCCCCACTGTGACGTCGGTGTAGACGTTGTCTGACAGATACTTCCCGGCCCGCACGGCGGTACTGCCGTCCTCGTCGGTGGTGACGTCCAGATCATCAAGCCCGATGGAGCCGCGCAGTCTCGACACAAGCCCTTCTCCACCCACACCGGCCAGCGTCGCGACCGCATTGGCCAGTTGCAGTGCCTGAAAGGCAGACAGTTGGGAGATATCGCGCCCGAAGATTATCTGCGCCAGAATCTGATCCTGCGGGGCTTCGGGGCTGGACTCAAAGGTCACTTCGATGTCTTCGGGCGGGCCTTGCACAATGATGCTTGCCGTGCCCGTGTCCGTCGTCGTCTCAGCCACTAAAAGCACATAGGGTTCGAACCGCCCCTGCAATTCCACTTGCCCCTCGGTCAGATCAAACCGCCGATTGAGCACATCAATGCGCCCCCGGATCAATTCAATCTCTCCGGTCGAAATCGTATCGGCCGTGCTGCCGCTGATCTGCAACTCTCCTCCGAGTTCGGCATTGATCCCGCGCCCGCGGATAAAAATCCGGGACGGCGCGTTGATCGTGATGTCCAGCGGGAATGCGACAGAGCCGCCGCCACTGCTGCTGCCTGCGTCGTCGCCCGTTGCCACAAGTCCGGCCCGTTCGCGGGTGCGCAACTGAGGCCGCGTTTCGCCGATATGCGTGATGTCGGGGATCGCGCCAAGGGTCGATACCGTGCTTGACGGCACGCGCACCGTCGTTTCCCCCACATCAACGGTTCCAACCACCGCAGCCCCGCCTGTCAGCGGCCCGTTGACGGAAACTCCGCCGTTGAGCAGGCTGGTATAGTTCACGTTGTCTGTCACGACGACACTGTTCAGCCCAACGTCGATCCGGGCGGGGAACGCCCCGTCCAGCGTGACCGGCCCATTCACCCCGACAGAGCCACCCCCACTCACCTGTGCCGTCAACCCGACAATGGCCTGCCCGCCCGTGAGATCGACCCCGCCGCTGATGTCCGAAAGGGACAGCGGCAGTCCGGGGGCTGCCACCTGCGTGCCTTGCGTGCTGATCCGTCCGCGCACCGAGGACAGCGCGGGCGGTCCATCGACGGTAAGATCAAAGCTGATCGGTCCGCTGATGGACCGGGGTGCGATAAACGTGTTGATCAGGCCCAGTTGCGCCTGTCCCGTGGCGTCCATTTCCAATGCGCCGGAACTGTCCACCAACCCCCGAACCTGTGCGGTTGTCCCGGCCGGGCCGTCAAGCGTGGCATCGATGTCAAAACCGCGCGCGACCTGCGTGGCTGTGCCCGACAGCGCGGCCGCCCCGGAAAAGCCGGACAGCACTGCGCCGACATCCGGCACCTGAACCGCGTAGCGCGCTGCGGCGCCTTGCCCGCCAAAGGTGCCGTCGATCTTCGCTGTGCTCGCGTATGGTCCGTTTATGTCGGTTTCAAGCGCCCAGCCCTGACTCACCTGCTCCAGTGTCCCCGCCACGTCCAGCGGCCCCGACACACCTGGCGCAAGCGGGGCAACATTGGGCAGCGCCAGTGCAAAGTCGGTGGCCAGTTGATCTGACCGGTAGCTGCCGCTGACAGTGCCGGTGCTGTCATAGGGCCCTGTCAGGTCCGTGGCAAAGGCCCAGCCGTCGTCTTGCTGCTGCACGGTCCCGTCCAGCGTCGCCGCACCGTCAATTCCGGGGGCGAGCGCGGATACATCTGGCAGACGCGCGGCATAGTCTATGCCGAGGACACCGGAAAGCAGCGCACCAGTGGCATTGACCTGTGCGTCGTAGGGGCCCGAAAGATCGGTCACGAATTCCCAACCTGTCGGCACTTGCTGAACGTTTCCGGTGACATCCAGCGCGCCGGTGACGCCGGGGGCGAGGGTGGACACATCCGGTACATTGGCAGCGTATCTGGCGTTCAAAATCCCGTCGCGCAATGCCCCGGTCGCGTTGACGGTGGCATCATAGGGCCCGGACAGGTTCGTGGCGAATTCGTAGCCCGTCGGGACTTGCTGAACCTCACCGTTGAGGGTGAGAGCCCCCGGGATGCCGGGGGCAATGGGGTCAAGCGAGGGCAGGAAACCGGAGTAGATGGCAGTCAGCACCCCATCGGCAAACTGCCCCGATGCGGTGACGGCGCTGTCAAATGGTGCGTTGATTTCGGTGTCGAAGTCCCACACACCGTCGCGCTGCTGCGCACTGGCGGCGATCTGTGCCCCGCCTTCCAGCTGTGCCACAAGCGGTTGCAGGTCGGGCACACCTGCACCAAGGTCGATGTCGATATCCGCACCGGCAATGCGCGCTTCCAGCGTGGCGGATGCATCCAGCGGTCCGGCCAGCGTCGCACCCACATCCCAGACCTCTCCGGTCTGGCGCGCGGTCCCTTCGATGCTGAGAGGGCCGTCGAGCGTGTCCACAACCCGGCCCGCATCGTCGAGGCGGAAAGCATATCGCGCTTGCGACGCGCCCGTCTGCAAATTGGCGGAGACATCGGCAGAAAGCGCGGGGTTGTTCAGTGTCAGGCGGTCCAGAAACGTCCCGGTCGCATCGCGGCGCGCGGCCAGATCAACCGCCGTCTGCCCGGCCAGCACGGCGTCAGCCTGCGCGATGCCCAGAGCGAGGTCCTGCGTCGTGCCGGTGATTGCCACATCGAAAAAGCCACCCAGGGCCGCATTGCCGGAGACCCCGATCCGCCCGGCGCCGGTCAGTTCGACACCGGCAAGGGCCGCGAAGGCTGACAGATCAGGGGTGTCCAAGGCCAGATCAAAGGCGGTGGCAAAGTCCGCGCTCAGGCTTTGCACGGTCGTCGACCCGCTGGCTTGCCATGCGTCACCGGTCAGTGAGATGTTGGTCAACTGCAATGGCGCGGCGTCTGCGTATTGCACATTCAGACCGCCACGCAGGGTCGCACCGACCGCCTGCGCCAGCGCCGGGTCACCAAATCCGAGCCCGGATGCGGCCAGATCAATGCGCGTGGCCAGCGATCCGATGGCGCCCACATCCCCTGACAGCGTTCCGTCCAGATCGATGGCAACCGTCTGGGCCGTGAGGTCAGTCCGCTCCAGACCGGCGACGGTCACCGCGGCCGTGAGTGCGTCGCCTTCGCTGGCGTCAAAGGTGACGGCGAGGTTGGCGCTGTCGATGCGTGTTTCAGACCCGCTTGCACCCGGCAGCAGGGTCGGCGTCCCGTCGGGGTCGCCAATCTGCCCTTGGATGTCCAGCAAGGTGGGCCAGCGATCGCTGTTGAGGGCCGCCTGGCCGCTCAATTCCAGCGCGCGGGCTTGCAGATCGAAGCGGCTGAGGCTGAGTGCGCCCGCGCTGTCCTGACTGCCTTGCGCACTCAGCGAAACATCGGGGCCAAAGAACGCCGCGTATTGGGGCAGGAACAGGGCCGTAACATCGCCACCAAGGGCGACGTCAAAGTCCATTGGTCCCTCCTGTTCGCTTTGCAGGGCCAGTGTCCCGGCCAGCCGTGGCGTGTCGTCGGTGCGCAAATCCAGCGTGCCCGAGAAGTCGCTGAGCGCACCGGTCCCGTCGACGGTCAGGTCCACACTGGGCCGACCGGGCAGGTTCATCAGCCCCGACAGCAGACCGCGTGCGCCCTCCGTGACGTCCAGATCAATGGCCAGTTCGCGGGTTTCGTTGGCGTAGGATGCATCAATGCTGATCGTGCTGCGCGGCCCGTCCGAACGCTCGGCGCGCAATGAAACATCCCCCGCACCATCCGCCAGCGTTGCCGCACCTGTCAGCGACAGCGTGGCCGCTTCGCCCAGAACAGGCGCGCCCAGATCCACGGCAGCGATGTCCAGTTGCTCCAACAGGATCGAGGCGGGCAAGTCGGGCAGGGCAAAAGGCGTGGCTTCGGCCTCCGGCACCTCAATCCCCGGCTCTGCCACGGGCGGGCGGGTCAGTTCGATACGTGCGGCACGCAATTCCTGAACGTCGATGATCCCGCGCAAAAGCGCGGCCCGTTTCCACGTAAGGGCAACATCGTCGATCGTCAGCCAGATCCCGTCGCCATCGGCGATCGTGATCTGTTCGATCCGCGCCGTGCTGGACAACGCCCCGGCAAACCCGACGATCCGCACCGTGCGCCCGTCCCCGCCCAGCGCGCTTTCGAGCAGCCCGGCGATAAACCCGCGGTCCTCGTCTTCCTCGGTTTCTTGTGCGATTGCACCGAAGGGCCAAAGCAGACAGGCGATCAGGATCACAAGGTACCGCATCAAAAGGCCTGCCCAATTCCGATGTAGATCTCGACCCCGGAACTGTCGCCGGGTCCGGAACCGGGCACCGCCAGATCAAAGCGGATGGGCCCGATCGGCGTGTCATAGCGCACGCCCGCGCCATAGCCGGTGTGCCATTCGCCCGATCCATTGTAGAAAGACTCTTCGCCCACGTATCCCGCGTCGTAAAAGCCGACCACGGAAAGGTTTTCGCCGGTCTGTACACGCACCTCACCGGACAGACCCACATAGGAACGCCCCCCGATGATGACGCCGGGGCTGAGTTCGACTCCGAGGGATTCGTATTCCTGTCCGCGCACGGAATCCGATCCGCCCGAGAAGAACAGGAAATCGGCAGGGGCCAGCGTGATGTCAGGCCCGGAAACGGACCCAAGCACGCCCCGCACGGCCAGAGTGACCCTGTCGCCCACCTTCCGGTAGGTGCGCAGATCAAGCGTGGTGACAACACCGTTCTCTGTCCCGCTGATGTTGAGGAACGGGGTCAGTCCAATTCTCGCGTAGTACCCCGACGTTGCGTTCAAGGGCTCGTCGCGATGATCAAAGGTGGCGCTGAGGGGGATGGTGAAGATGGTATAGCTGCGCTCGCCCAGATCATCTCGGGTCAGCGAGCGGCGAAAGCCGATGCCATATGTGTATTGCCTTGTATCGCTTGCAAAATAGGTACCCCCGCCTTCAATACGGGCGGTACGCGAGAACAGGTTCGGGTCATCGACCTGCTCGATTTCGGCCAGAACAAAGGCTTCCAGATCGGTGCGAAACGTCGCCGGACGCGCCAGCAGGGCCGTCAGGCGGTAATCCTCACCCCCGGTTTGTCCGCCCGCGCCCGAGATTTCCCCGTCAATCTGCAACCGCTCCGCGCCGCCAAAGATGTTGCGGTGCAGCCAGAGCGCAGTCACGCTGAGGCCATCCAGCGTGCTGTATTCTGCCCCGAAGCTGTAGCGCCGGGGCAACTGGTCCGAGATCGTGGCCGTGACATCCAGGGTTCCGTCCGGGTTGGGCTCCTCGGCCTCGGTCAGGGTCACGGCGGCAAAGGTTCCGGTGCGGCGCATCCGGGATTTGACATCGTCGAGGTGGTCGGGGTCAAACACCTCGCCGCTTTCCCAGCCGATGATTTCGCGGATGCGCTTTTCACGCACCGCGCTTTCGCTTTGAATAATCAGCTCTCCGAACCGCAGACGCGGGCCGGGATCAAGGGTGACCGTGGCACTCAGCGTCTTGTCCAGGTGGCGGGCGGTGATTTGCTGATCCGCAACAGCGGCCTTGGCGTGCCCGGCCTGCCGCCAGCCTGCGATCTGGGCCGCCGTCCCGGCCCGCAAGATCGACACACGCGCCGTTTCGCCCGGCATCAGGCCGGATACCGGGTCAGATGTTGGGGCCTCGGGCGCGATGGACACGTTGCCGAAGGTAAAAACCGCACCCGGGTCCACTGTGATCACGACGCGCGGGATCGTCGGTGGTGCGGCGACCGCCGACAGGGACGAGACCTCGCGGCCCTCCACCTGAATGCTGATCGTAGGGGCAAAATACCCCTTTTCGTACAAAACGCCGATCAACCGGCCATAATCGGCCTGCGCCGCGCTGAGCACTTCGATCCCGCTGGCAGGTTCGCCGGCTTCGGTACCGTTCACAAGCGAGGCGGTCAGCGAACCGATCCGCAGGTCATCAGCGACCTCATCGGGGGCGTTGATGGTCACTTCGAGCGCAAATGCAGTTGATGCAGCGCAAGTCGCGATTACAGCGCAAGCAACAGCACGTCGGATCGTTCCGATCATATAGCAACACCTTACCGCATTATCTTGGGTGGCCTTGTTCCATGAATGCCAAATGTGCGGCTTGGGTTCCAGCGTTTAACGCATTTATTTTTGGGGTCCGGGCGCAGCGTTGCCCCTGTTTGTGTCTCAGGTCTTGACGTAGCCGGCCACCACCTGCAGCAGGCGGAAGGCCGTGGCCGCATCGTTTTCGACCACGGCCATGAAGTCCTCTTCGCTGATGCGCAGGCAGGTCAAGGGTGTGCGGGCGCGCATGTCGAGCGCGCGGGGTTCGCGCCGGATCAGACCCAGTTCGCCGACCAGCGCACCGACCCCTACGGTCGTGATCAGTTGATCCTCGCCGCCCGGGCGCGGCAGCAGCAGGTCCGCCTCGCCGTCGATGATCATATAGGCCCCGTCCGTGGGGTCGTCACGTTTGCGAAACACGTATTCGCCGGGATTGGCTTTGTACCAGCGCGCCCCGAATGCCAGCAGGCGCAACTGTTTGCGCTTGAGCCCCGCAAAGAGTGGTGCGCGGCTGAGCGCGTCGAGCTTGCGCGCAAGATCCGCACCCACTTCGCTGTCGGCTTCGGCCCGTGCCCCTTCGGCGCCAACGATGCGCCCCTGCTGCACTTCGAAATGCAGATCGAACGCGCTGTCATCCTCGAAGGCGTCGTCCAGAAAGATGATGATCGATTCAGGCAGTAACGCGCGCAGATTGGCAATCAGCGCCTCGCGGGTTTCGGTGTCATAACTGGTCATGACCTTGTCCAGGATCAGCACATCAGGGCGTTTGATCGTGGCACGGCTGATCGACAGCGGTTCTGCAAACAGCGCCGGAAGGTTGGCACCGCCAAGGGCGATGGGCACGTCAAAGACCAGTTCCAGCACCAGCGGGCTGATCCCTTCGTCCGCGAGAACCTGCACCACGATGCGGCGCAGCTCTTCGCCCCGCGTCCCGGCCCCTTCGGCCACTTTGCCAAACAGCACGTTTTCCAGAACGGTCAGGCCAAAGACGTAAGCGTCTTCGTCGATGGGCACGAAAAGGTCATCCATCTGGGCGCGCAACGTGCCGGCGTGCTCGGCGCGCATCGCCAGAATGCGCGCCTTGATCTCTTCGGGAAAAGACGGGCCGACCTGTTCGGCGGTGACGGCCGACGGTACGCTCAGCAGCAGGGCCAAATCGCCGTCGGTAATCTTTGATCCGGGTGGTTTGCGGTTCACCAGATCAAGGGCGGCCTCATAGACCTCGACGTCCAACCCGACCTTGCGGAACAGGGGATGATCGGTGCCGTTGGCGCCAAAGATCTGGCGCAGCATTTCGATGATGTTGCGGGCCAGTTGTTCGAGGTTGCCGGCCAGTTCAAGCGCATGAAGCAGGCGCAGGAATTCCAGCTTGGCCTCGATGATTTCGGGTGTGATCGTCTCGCGCGGGGTAGCGAATAGCAGGTTCTCGGCAATGGGGAGCGCGGGGTTGTAGGCCTCCTTGTCAAAGCGATGAACTAATTCCGACAGGCCAGCCTTCGTGATCGCGGCAGCCACCTTGGGACGCAGGGCGATGAGGGCGGTGGTCAGTTTGCCATGTTTGTCAGCGTCATAGGCCTGATCCAGCGTGCGCCGTGTCAACACCTCGCCACTGCCAGACCCGTCAATCAGCGTATACCACCACGCGCGCAACTGATCCCTGTCAGCGACCCCGGCGAGGGTGGGATCGACCCAATGGGCCTTGAGCATGTCAGGCGAGTTGCCCGCCCGCAGGGCTTCGCGGGCAAAGTCGGCATCATCCCCGGTCTCGAGTGGCGCGGCCCGCATCGGCATCATGACGTTCTGCCCGTAACTGCCCTGAAACAGAACGGGCCGTGAATTGGCGTGGCCGATCCGTTTGGCGATGGTGGCCTGATGCAGGGACGACAGGGCGTGCCCGGACAAGGTGACAGTGCCGCTGGTGGGCAGGGTTTCGCGGGTCAGCACTTCCGCCAGCGCGCGCCGGTCTTCGTCATTCTCTGCGCTGACGCCAATGACACCTCCGCCCGGCAGCGTGATGGAAATATCCTCAAGCACCGGATTGCCGTCACCATCCCGCACGGTCACCTGATCCAGCACGATGTCACCCGTCAAGCGCGGAGCTTGGGGGGCGTCGCCGTAAAACAGCGTCTCATCCACCATGTTTTCCGGTGCAAAGCGTTCTGTGATCGTTTCCCAGCGCAGCGACATGTCGGCCGACTGGTTGTAATAGGCGAGCAGTTCTTTCCACGGCGAGGACAGATCCTTGTAGGCCGCCAAAGCGGCAACCAGCGCCCCGATGGTCACCTGCCCCTGAATGACAAGGTAGCCGCCGATGGAAAAGAAGAAGAACGGGGTGAGTTGGGTGATGAAGTTGTTGAGAAACTTCATGAAGAATTTCTTTTGGTAGATCTGGAACCGGATTTCGAACAAACGTCCGAGCCGGTCGCCGATCATCGCCATCCGGTAGCGCCAGCCCCCATTGACGCGCAAGGTCGAAGCCCCGACAGCCCCTTCGCCAATCTCTGCCGCCAGTGCGCGCACCTGTATCACCCGTTTCTTGTTCAGCAGGTTGATCTGGCGTTGCAGTTTCGGGATCAGCCACGCCTGCAACGGGATCAGCGCGCAGGCCGCCAGCCCGAAGGCGACCGATTGCAGGAACAAAAACCCGAGAATGGTCAGCATCTGGCCTGCTTGCAAGACTGGCTGGGCTACCGCATCCCCCATCAACCCGCCCATCGGTTCGCTTTCGGCGGTGACCATACTGACCAGTTCTCCCTGGCTTGTACGTTCAAAATAGGGCTGGGGAAAGCGCAGGATGCGGGCGATCAGCGTATAGCGAAAGCGGCGCAGCAAACGCTCTGCCAACACGCCTTTCATGGTGTTGATCCGCATTTTCATCAGCCCGTGGGCGGTGACTGACAGCAAAAAGCCGCCGCAGAGCAGCATCAGGTAATTGATCTGGGAAAACTCCATCCCAAAGGCCGTGATCGTGGACGAGCCCGAGCCGATGGCATCGTTGATGATCTGTTTGGGCAGTTCCAGCGTGAGGTAAAGCAAAGGAAAAAGGGACAGCGTGACCATCAAAAGGATCA